>JBBTSR010000003.1:0-207966 GCA_038064615.1 Patescibacteria group bacterium | reverse complement strand
CATCATGAATTTTTGATAAAATGAGTTCTAACTAAGTTGTAAATACTGACACGGTTGCGACTTGTCGGGCGGCGCGATAGCGCCGCCCATTGTTCCGGAAGGTCACAATCCACTATTCTGGAATCCTCTTTTTTAGTTTTTTCAAAAAGATTTATATTGTCCTCTCCTTTTTTGACTAAAACCTTCTCCCGCTTATGGCGGGAGGATGCGATTTTATCTCTTTTCCACCGCCAAGCGGTTGGTTTGACCAAAAGCAATAAAATACAATGTATTTTTATTAAAAAATGTCTAATAATTGCTACTCCGTTATCTCATCCATACTTAGTCCGTACTATTATGGCAATCAATTCAGTATTGATATTGAAAATTATTTCTAGAAGTGTACTATTATTTTGCCATTAGACATTTTTTAATTTGACAACATGAAAAGTCAAAAATATTTTCTTTATGCCAGAAAGTCGACTGATGATGATGAGAGGCAACAGTTATCTATTCCCTCCCAACTTGACGAGCTAAAAAGCTTTGCCCAAAAAGAAAATATTTTTATCGCCGATACTTTCATTGAAACCAGAACTGCCAAAATGCCAGGGAGACCGATATTTAATGAGATGATCGCCCGACTTGAAAGTGGTGAAGCGTCTGGCATTTTGGCATGGCATCCGGATAGACTTGCCCGTAATGCCGTAGACTCGGGCAAGATCGTTTATCTGCTTGATCAAGATAAACTAAACGATCTGAAGTTTCCCTCGTTCTGGTTTCAGAATACTCCCCAGGGACTTTTCATGTTGTCAATTGCTTTTGGTCAAAGCAAATATTATGTCGATAATTTAAGCGAAAATACCAAGAGGGGGTTTCGCCAAAAAGTAAGGATGGGTATATATCCTAATCATGCTCCATTAGGCTATCTCAATGATAGAGTTAAAAAAATAATCGTAATGGATAAATCTATTTTTTTAACTGTCAAAAATGTTTTTGAATTATATAGTAGTGGTAAATATTCCCTCGAGCAGATTAGTCTCTTTTTGGCGAAACATAATATCCAAACCAAAAATTATCGACCCCACCCGAAAGATAAAATAAAAGAAATTTTAATCAACCCTTTTTATTATGGCCATTTCAAATTCAATGGCGAACTCCACAAAGGTATCCATGAGCCACTTATTACAAAGAAACTTTTTGATAAGGTACAGGTAGTAATCAAAGAGCGAGGTCGATCGCACCCTCAAGAACCCTTAAACTTTGCTTTCACCAGTTTAATCAAATGCGGTGAGTGCGGAATGATGGTTTCAGCTGAACAACATCTTAAATATTACAAGACCTTAAATCAAGGTCAGCAATTTGTTTATTACAGGTGCTCAAAGAAAAATAAGTTGATCCAATGTTCCCAACCATATATTTCCGAGGATGCCATCATTCCGCAACTGAACGGCCACATTCAAAAAGTTTCTTTGTCCACTTCTGACCACCAATGGTTTATCAATCGTATATCCCAAGATGAACACCAACAAAAGTCAGAAGTGTGGGGAAAAGTTCAAGAGTTCAAAAAAGACCTCCAAAGTCTAAGTGAAAAGCTTAATAAACTTTTGGATTCTTACTTGGACAATGTTGTTAGTAGAGAGGATTATTTATCAAAAAAAGAAAAACTGATGGGTGATAAAAAGACTTTGGAGGAGAGAATTTCGACTCTTGAACTTTTCCCCAATAAGTGGCTCGAACCTATGAAAAATTTCTTTGATACAGCTTTAGAAGCAGATAAAATCGCATCGGACAATATAAATCTTTTTCAAAAAAGAGAGTTCCTAAAAAAAGTCGGCTCGAACCTATCCCTGAAAGACAGAATAGTCGATTGTGACCTTCCGGAACAATGGGCGGCGCTATCGCGCCGCCCGACAAGTCGCAACCGTGTCCAGAGGGAAGGATTCGAACCTTCGAAGGGAAAACCCAGCAGATTTACAGTCTGCCCCCGTTGGCCACTTGGGTACCTCTGGTTGCCCTAAAATTATAACAAAAATTTTCTCAGAAAAACTCCTATTCAAATTCTTGTATACTGTTTTTATGAGCGGAAAAGTATCAATTATTGGCGGTGGCCACGTCGGAATGAGCGCGGCTTTTGCCATGATCTTAAAAAATACCGTTGAGGAATTAGTTCTTTTTGACCGTGACACCGATAAAATGAAAGGGGAGCAGCTGGAATTTCAGCATAGTCTGACTTTTCTGGGGACAACAAAAATTACCGCAGCAGAATCGTATGAAGACCTAAAAAACAGCGACGTAATCGTTTTTACAGCTGGACGAGCTCAACTACCGGGCGAATCAAGGCTTAATTTGGTGAAAAGCAATGTTGAAGTAATTAAAAAGATTCTTCCTGACGTCGTTAAACACTCGCCAAACAGTGTGATTATTATGGTGACAAACCCAGTTGATATCCTGACCTATCAAGCCAATAAGCTTTTGAAACTTCCTCAAGGAAAAATATTCGGCAGCGGGACGAGTTTGGACTCGGCTCGTTTTAGGTTTCACCTGTCAGAATTTTTAGGGATCAATCCAAAAAATATTCATACCTATGTATTGGGAGAACACGGAGACAGTTCTTTTCCAACAATTTCCCATGCAAATATTGGAGGGCAGCCCATATCGACCATGAAAGGTTTTTCATCACAAAAAATTCAAGAAGCGTTTTTAAAAGCAAAAACAGCCGCAGGGACGATTATTGCCGCCAAGGGGTCAACATATTATGCAATCGGGGTTGTTATCAATCAATTAGTTGACGCAGTTTTGAAAGACACTAAACGGGTATATCCAGTTTCTGTGCCGCTAACCGGCCAGTATGGTTATCAGGATGTTTCGATCAGCGTTCCCTGTGTCATCGGAAAAAACGGGGTGGAAAAAATTCTTGAAGTGCCATTATCTGATGAAGAAAAAAAACTTATGGATAAATCGGTAAAAATATTAAAGGGAATTGCTATTTAAAATAATTTACGGAGGTGTACTTTTAATTGACGTAACTTATCATACCCACTTTCCATTGCTACTTCAAATAATTTGTTCAGCCCTTTTTTATTAAAAGAACTTAAAATAACTTCCGTCACGCCACCTTTGGTCGCCACAGAATCTATTAATTTAGAAGGAGTTTGATTATTACTATCAAGATAATTAATCGTTCCTTCAAATATTTTTAAAGCAATATCATCAGATTCTTTTTGGGTAAAACCCTGATTTTCTGCATAGCTTGATATAAGGTTTATAAAATAAGCCGATATTGCTGGACCACATCCTGTTACTAAAGTTAATATGTCTAAATCTTCTTCTTTCTTGACTATAAAAACTTTTCCCAACAATGAGATTAACTTAATGGTGTTATTTTTTTCTAAATTAGAAATATTTTTGTTAGCAAAAAATCCAATCACTCCTTTATTTTCTGAAACAGGAATATTTGGCATTAATCGGATTATTTTTTGGTTTGAGTTTGAATAAATGTGTAATATTTCTAAACTCACTCCAGCTGCAACCGATAATAATATTTTATTGTTAGTAGAGTGTGCAATTTCTTTCAAAACTCCTTTTACCGAAAATGGTTTAACAGCAATGAAGATATAGTCTGCCTTTTTTACTATGGCAACATTATTTAATTTATTGGAAATATAAATGTTTGATCTTTTTATTTTTCTGCTATTAATCAAACCTTTGATTATTGCTTTTCCAATATGCCCGGTTCCAATAACGGTAATTTTTTTATTTTCTAATATGTCCTTTTCCATAGACGATCCATTTATAAATTGATAATTCTTTAAGACCGACTGGCCCACGCGCATGTAACTTACCGGTCGCAATTCCCATTTCCGCACCCAACCCAAAAACATATCCGTCGTGTAAACGGGTTGAGGAGTTAACAAAAATTGTTGCCGAGTCTATTGATTGGCAAAATTTGTTTATGATATTTTTGTCTTGAGCGATTATTCCTTCAGAATGTTTTTTACTATAAATATTAATAAAGCTGATGGCATCTTCCAAAGAATCAACAATTTTGATCGATACTTTCATTCCTAAAAATTCCCGGCCCCATTTACCTGTAATTATTTCAACATTATTTTTTCTGAAACTTTTAATAATCTTTGATAACAGCATGTCTTTTAAATCTTTATGGATAACAACTGTATCCAAAGAATTGCAGGCCGAAGGCTTGGTAATTTTTGCATTGATTAATATTTTCTCAACGATTGACAGATCAGCGCTTTTATCGATATAAATTCTGGCTCCACCAGATGAATGAGCTAAGACCGGAATTGAAGAATTATTTTGAATATCTTTGACCATTTCATATCCGCCCCGCGCAATTATTAAATCTATCATGTCATTTCTCTTCAATAATTTTCTGACAATGTTTTTGTTTTTAGATTGAATAAAATAAATTGCTTCTTTTGGAAGACTGGATTTAATCAACGATTTTTTTATACATTCATATAAAATCAAGTTCGTTTCCAATGCTTCTGATCCACCTTTTAAAACTGCAACGTTACCAGACTTTATACAAAGACAGGCAACGTCAATTGTCACTTCAGGCCTTGATTCATAAATAATTAATATCGAGCCAATTGACACCCTGACTTTGTGTATTTCCAGACCAGTATCATCAATTTTCTTTTCGATAATTTCTCCGACTCCACTATTTAAAGTTCTGACTTGTTTGACTCTTTTTATAATCTTTTTTAAATCAAACCCTCCAAGTTTTAACCGTTGGATGAAAGCTGATGACAATTTATTTTTTTTCGCATTTTGTAAATCATTTTTATTAGCAGATAAAATTCTTTCTTTATTTTTTAATAACTCATCCGCTAAATTAGTTAAAAAAATATTTCTTTCACTTTCTGATTTATTTGAAAGTTTTATAAAAGAATCTTTAATTGTTTTTAAATTTAGAACATTTTTCATAAGATTGTTTTTAGTAAAATGTTTTTTAACTTTCCATCCACTATCTCTGTCTCAATATTTTTTCTTTTCAGAAGTTTTATAACCTCTTGTTTTGCTACGCCACCACCAACTCCATATTCTGATCCTTTCATGGTCGATAGCATAATAAATTTTTTGGCATTCAATAAACTTGTAATTTCTGCTCCTAAAAAATCATTACCGGAAAAACTATTTAAATCAACAACATCGTTTTCATTAATTAAGGGAATGAATCCAGCATGAAGATAATATTTCAAAATATCAGTTATATCTTTTGAGTTTAAATCTTTCTTTGTTAGTAAAACTTGAGCCACTTGTAAATTTTTATCTTTAAAAATCATATTAAAATATGAGATTAAAATTGCTTGACCGATTCCGGCCGCCACTCGCTTTTTTATTAAGTTCTGATTATTGATGTCAATAAAATTAGAACCCAAACCAACGGCACCAGAAATAACCAAAACCAAATCAAACCCCGCCTCCTTTAGAGAAACTATTTGACTAGCAATATGACCAACTCTATATTCGTCAAGTTTATTTCGCTCAGTCAATAAAACACTGCTTCCGATTTTTACCACAAATATTTTTTTCATATTTTTATCCATTAAAAAACCCTCGCCACTACCATCTATTCATAAAAAAATAGATTGGCAAGGACGAGGGTTTATATCTCGTGGTACCACCTTACTTTGTGATCTCTTTTTAGCGCTCCGGTTTTTAAAACCGACACACCTTGGTTTTATTTGTACGGTGTCCTTCCGTCGTACTCATCGTACGCAGCTTGTTTGGCGGGAAACCAAACTTGACGCTTTTGCGAATTGTAAATTGATTATAACAAATAATTTATAATATGCAAAATTATTATTTAATTACTACTGTAATCTCTCCTTTGTATTCCCTTTTAATTAACTCATCAATTGGTCCGCGGATGATTTCTTCAAACTTTTTCGTCATTTCCCGGCAAATTACAACTTCAACATTAAATTTCGATGTATCGATACATTGAAGTGTTTCTTTAATTCGCAGAGGGGACTCGTAAAAAATAAAAACCATATCTGGAAAAATTTTCTTAATTTGTTTTAGCTTTTCAATTAATTGAGCGATTTGTGATTCTTTTTTTGGAAAGAAACCAAAAAACATATGTTGCTGGGGATTAAATCCTGAGTAGACTAAAGCAGTTGTTACCGCCGATGGTCCGGGAATAACGGTAATCGGAAGATTTCGCTGAATACAACTTTTGACCAATAAATATCCTGGGTCAGAAACGAGGGGAGTGCCGGCTTCGGAAATCAAAGAAATATTTTTTCCTTCTTTTAAAAGGTCAACGATTTCCGGCAGTTTTTGAAATTCTTTTTCTTTATAGTAAGACCATACGGCAGAACACGTAACGATTATTGAAAAACGTTTTTTAATTGCTTCAAGCAGGGTCTGAGCTGAACGGGTATCTTCAGCCAAAATTATGTCAGAAGTGGCTAAGGTTTTTGCTTGACGGATAGATAGGTCATCGAGATTGCCGATGGGAGTTGAGACGATGTTTAACATATTCAAAAATAATTGGTAACAGAGAAATAATAATTACTCCAAATATTACTAATGAGAAATTTTCTTTAACGAACTTAATGTTGCCGAAAAAATATCCGGCAAATGTAGCGATGGCGACCCACAATATTCCACCGATGACATTATAAGAAAAAAATTGTTGATACTTCATTCTTCCCACTCCGGCTACAAATGGAGCAAAAGTGCGGATAAATGGCATAAAGCGGGCCAATATTATAGTTTTACCACCATGTTTATGAAAGAATTTTTGAGTTTCTTCGATATGGCTTTCATCAATGGGGATTTTAGGATGGGCGACTATTTTTTTTCCGAAAAAATATCCGATCCAATAATTAACCGTGTCTCCGAGAATGGCCGCTACCATCATAAGAAAAGACAGTAACCAAATATTTAAAGAACCTAAAGCGGCAAAAGCTCCGGCGGCAAAAAGAAGCGAATCACCTGGCAAAAATGGCGTAAAAACCAAACCTGTTTCCATAAAAATAATAAGAAATAAAATAGCGTAGGTGGCGATTCCGTAGGTAGAGATAATCTGTCCTAAATGAACATCGATATTAATAATAAAATCAATTAAGTATCTGACAATATCCATAGCCACCATTATAGCTATTAAATTGATGAAAAGTATTATAAAATTAAAGGTTAAATAAAAAGCTCGATATAGATTCTATGTTTAGACTAACTTCCTCATTTTCCCCAACCGGGGATCAGCCGCAGGCGATTGAAAAATTAATTGCTGGAATTAAGGCAGGTAAAAAAGATCAAGTACTTCTTGGCGTGACCGGATCGGGGAAAACTTTTACTTTGGCTAATGTAATTGAAAAATTACAGATGCCGGCTTTGATTATTTCCCACAACAAAACATTGGCTGGCCAACTTTATCAGGAATTTCGCGATTTTTTTCCGGGAAATGCCGTTTCTTATTTTGTTTCTTACTACGATTATTATCAACCGGAAGCTTACATGCCCGCATCCGATACTTATATTGAAAAGGAAGCTCAGATCAATGAATTAATTGACAAACTACGACTGAAGGCCACTACCAATATTTTAACCCGAAAAGATGTCATCGTTGTTGCGTCCGTTTCCTGCATCTACAACATCGGCTCACCGGTTGAATACGGAAGATTTATTTTGGAAGTTGAAGTAGGACAAAAAATTGAAATAAAAAATATTGTTCGCCGTTTGATTGAACTACAGTATTTCCGCAGTGAGTTTGATTTTAAGCGGGGGACATTCAGAATTCGCGGAGACCGAATCGATATTTATCCGGCTTATGAAGACATTGGCTACTGCGTAATATTAGACAGTAGTGTTATTAAAAAAATCGAAAAGTTTGAGCCTCTAACAGGTAAATTAATTCGTAATTCGCAATCCGTTAATCCGTTAATTAATTTAATTATTTATCCAGCTAAACACTATCTAATGGACCCGGCAGTTTTTAAAAATGCAGAGCAACAGATAAGAGATGACCTTAAAAAAGAAGCCAATGAGTTAAAAAAGAAAGATAAATTAGTAGAAATGCAAAGGCTTGTTCGCAAAGTAAATTATGATTTGGAAATGATCAAAGAAGTTGGTTATGTGAATGGCATCGAAAATTATTCCCGTTATTTTGACGGGAGGGCACCAGGCGGTGCCCCCTACAGTTTGATAAATTATTTTAATCAGCAATATGGGAATGATTGGTTACTTTTTATTGATGAATCTCATATGACCGTTCCTCAAATCAGGGGTATGTTTAATGGTGATTACTCACGAAAAAATACTTTAATTGATTACGGTTTTCGTTTAAGATCAGCCCTTGATAATAGACCTTTAAAATTTGAAGAATTTTATCCGATGGCTTCAAAAATAATTTATGTTTCGGCAACGCCAAATCAATGGGAAATTGATAAATCCAAAAATCATGGAATAGTTGAACAATTAATAAGGCCGACGGGAATAATTGACCCGGAAATTATTATTAAACCCGCCACAAATGAAGTACAGGATCTGATTATCGAAATTGAGAAAAGGGTGAAATTGAAGGAGAAAGTTTTAGTGACAACATTGACCAAAAAAATGGCCGAAGATCTATCCGCTTACTTAAAAGAAAAGAAAATTAATGCCGCCTATCTTCACAGTGATGTTAAAACTTTAGAAAGATCAAATATTTTGGATAATCTGAGAAAAGGAAACTTTGATGTTTTAATCGGTGTCAATTTGCTTAGGGAAGGATTGGATCTACCGGAAGTGACATTAGTTGCGATCCTTGATGCCGATAAAGAAGGATTTTTAAGGTCACGGACTTCTCTCATCCAGACCATGGGCCGGGCCTCAAGAAATATAACTGGGCAGGTAATTATTTATGCGGATATAATGACTAAATCAATAACGTCAGCTGTTGGAGAAATTAATAGGAGAAGAAAGTATCAAGTTGAGTACAACACCAAACATAAGATTATCCCAAAGACAATTTACAAACCAATCAGAGAAAAGATTGTTGAACAAGACGAAAAAAATCTGTTTTATGATCGTGATTTTGATTCAAGATATCTTGATGAAATGAATATTGACAGTTTAACTCCGTTTGATAAAAAAAAGTTAGTTAAAAAAATGGAGAGAGAAATGAAAAATCAGGCAGAGAATTTAAACTTTGAGTTGGCGATTAAGATAAGAGAAAAAGTCAAAGAAATCCAAAGTTCATAAAGTTCGTAAAGTTATAAAGTTTATAAAGTAAAACTAATGTCATTCCCGCGAAGGCGGGAATCCAGACTAAAATCACTTTTTAAAATGTAATTATAGACTGGATCCCCTCCTACGAGGGGATGACAACAATCCAACTATGAATGATTTTATAAAAATTCGCGGAGCCAGACAGCATAATCTAAAGAACATAAATGTTGATATTCCTAAAAATAAATTAGTTGTCATTACCGGCATTTCCGGGTCGGGAAAATCTTCTTTAGCGTTTGACACAATCTACGCTGAGGGACAGCGGCGATATGTTGAATCTCTATCCGCCTATGCCCGTCAGTTTTTAGGAATTATGGATAAACCTGACGTTGATCTGATTGAAGGTCTTTCACCGGCAATATCAATAGATCAAAAAACAACTTCGCATAATCCGCGGTCAACTGTGGGAACAATCACGGAAATTTACGACTATTTACGACTACTTTTTGCTAAGGTCGGCCACCCTCACTGTCCAAATTGCGGCCGGGAAATCAGCAAAGTGTCAGTTGATGAAATTGTTGAAAAAGTTATTTCAGAAATTTTAACGCAGGTTAATAATGATAAAACCAAGCCTCATCAATTTATGATTTTATCTCCGGTTGTTCGGGAGAAAAAGGGAGAATTTAAGGATCTTTTTGATAATTTACAAAGTAAAGGTTTTCAGAAGATAATGATCGACGGCAAAGAAAAAAATTTATCGGACGATATCAATTTAATTAAAACTAACAAACATAACATTCTTGTATCAATTGATCAATTAATTGCTACAAACAAAGATTTAAAACAAACACTTTTTTTGACCAATATTAAATCAAGACTAGGAAATGCCATTGAACAATCTTTAAAACTTTCAGATGGATTGGTAATTGTCAAAACGGGAAATAAAGAACATCTTTATTCAGAAAAATTTTCCTGCCCGATCTGTAATTTATCGTTGCCTGAAATAGAGCCAAGAATGTTTTCCTTTAATTCACCGCTTGGGGCTTGTGAAAACTGCCGGGGGATTGGAACAATTTTTGCCGTTGACCGAGATTTAATTTTAAATAAAAATCTTTCTCTTCTTGAGGGCGGAATTCTTCCTTTTAATAAGTTATTTTTTCATGAGACGTGGTATGTTCGTTTGATAAAACAAGTATGTCTAGAAGAAAAAATAAATACCAATTTACCAATAAGCCAATTAACCAATAAAGAAGTAGATATTTTACTAAAAGGGACAAATAAAATTTATAGAGTTGAGGGTGTCAACAGGTTTAGCCGGGCAACAACAATTACAGAAAAATTTACTGGAATTGTAGCGGAATTGGAACGGAGGTATGTTGAAACTCAGGGGGATTATTCAGCAATTGAAATACAGAAATATATGCGGGAAGAAACTTGTCCAAAATGTTTGGGATTTAGATTAAAACCAGAAATTCTTGCCATCACAATTAATAAATTTAATATTACCCAAATTTCCGATCAATCAATTGACAATCTAAGCAACTATTTTAAAGAAAAATTGGAAATAATTTTATCGGTTTATGAAAATCAAATTGCCAAACCGATTATTAAAGAAATTTTAACCAGATTAAATTTTTTAAACAGTGTTGGTTTATCTTATTTGACAATCAGTCGACGAGCCGGAACATTGTCCGGTGGAGAACTGCAAAGAATTCGTTTAGCCTCTCAAATTGGCAGCGGGCTAACAGGTGTTCTTTATGTGCTTGACGAACCGTCGATCGGCCTTCATCCACGCGACGTTGCCGCTCTCATTACTACACTAAAAAATCTTCGGGATTTAGGTAATAGCTTAATCGTTGTTGAACACGACCGGGAAACGATGGAATCGGCCGATTATTTAGTTGAATTGGGAGAAAAAGCCGGTAAAAACGGGGGTAAAATAATTTTTAACGGAAATTTATTGGAAATGAAACAATCAAAAACATCATTAACTGGTCAATATTTAACCGGAAAAAAAATGATTAACGTAGGGAACAAAAATTTTTGTTCCCTACAG
This sequence comes from Patescibacteria group bacterium, assembly GCA_038064615.1. Lineage (GTDB taxonomy): Bacteria > Patescibacteriota > Microgenomatia > UBA1406 > GWC2-37-13 > GWC2-37-13. Next base: position 196,748 of record JBBTSR010000003.1, on the reverse strand, counting down.
AAAAACCATGGAGAATTGATTTTTACAGGAATTACGCATAACAATTTAAAAAATATCAATATCAAAATTCCTTTGGGCAATCTGATCGGGGTGACAGGAGTATCAGGGAGCGGCAAATCCTCAATGGTGACAGAGACTATTTATCCGGCCCTCAAATATTATTTAGATGGTTATTATCACGATAAAATTGGTGAGTTCAAAAAGATTGAAGGTTATCAATATCTAGATCGGGCTCATATGGTTGATCAATCGCCAATTGGCCGGACACCCCGTTCTAATCCAGCTACTTATATTGGTTTTTTTGATGAAATTAGAGAAATTTTCGCGTCTACCGTTGATGCCCGTGAACGAGGGTACGAAAAGGGAAGATTTTCATTTAACATCAAAGGAGGCCGTTGTGAAAAGTGTCAAGGGGCTGGCGTTTTAAAAATTGAGATGCAATTCTTAGCCGATGTTTATGTAGTTTGCGATGTCTGTCAGGGCAATCGTTATAACAAAGAAACTCTCGAAGTAAAATACAAGGACAAAAATATTTATGAAATTTTAAAAATGACGGTTGACGAAGCTTTAATTTTTTTCAATAACTATTTTAAGGTCTATTCTAAGCTAAGCTTCCTGCAAAAAACCGGTTTAGGCTATCTGGAATTAGGCCAGCCGGCGCCAACGCTATCCGGAGGTGAAGCGCAACGATTAAAATTAGCCAATGAACTTTCGCGTCGTGATACCGGAAGAACTATTTATATACTTGATGAGCCGACGACCGGTCTCCATTTTTATGATATTGAAAAACTACTTCATACGATCAATGAATTAGTTGATCGAGGTAATACAGTAATTATTATTGAACACAATCTTGACGTCATTAAAAACTGTCAGTATATTATCGATTTGGGGCCGGATGGAGGAGATAAAGGGGGAAAGGTTATTTATCAGGGTGAGATAAGTGGTATTCTTAAAGAAAAGGAATCATATACAGGACAGTATTTGAGTAAAATGAAGTGATGTAGTTGTCATCCCCGTGAAGACGGGGATCCAGTCTATAATCACATTTTTTAAATGTATATTTAGCTTGGATTCCCGCCTCCGCGGGAATGACATTAATTTTCCTATGAAGTTTTTTCTCAAATATTTTTTTTTCGTACTTCTATCATCCATCATCTTTCATCTATCATCTGCCAGCGTTCTTGCCGCTGACTTCAAGACCGACTATCAAGTCGAATATAATCTTTCTCAATCACAAAACAATTTAAATTCCCAGGTTAATTTTAAGATAAAAATTATTAATTTAAAAAGTGAAGTATTTGTCAGTAAATTTGCTATAAGTTTTCCGGAATCTTTTTCAATTACCAATCTTAAAACTTCAGATGATAATGGATATATTACACCAAAAGTAACAACAGATGGAGAAAAAACCAGGATAGAATTAGAGTTCTCAAACCCGGCTATTGGTAAAGATTCGGTTAATACTTTTTTTTTAAACTTTGAACAGGCAAATTTATTTAAGGTTAATGGAAAAGTTTGGGAAGTGGTCTTACCGGTAATAGAAAATACTCAAAACGAGTCTTATAAAGTAACTGTCAATCTGCCAGAAACAACCAACAAAAAAATTTCTATTTCAAAACCAAAACCTGATTTAATTACAGGAAATAAAATAATTTGGAATAATCCTCAAGCAAAAACAATTTACGCTGTTTTTGGGAATGTTCAAGCCTATCAAGCAGAATTGATATATCATTTGAAAAATGATCAGATATATCCTATTTTTACGGAAGTTGCTTTTCCGCCGGAAACTGCCAATCAGAAAATTTTTTTGCAATCAGTTAGTCCTCCTCCTGAATCCGTTCGGATAGACGAGGATGGTAATTATCTAGGTAAATATTTTCTTAAACCACTGGAAACAAAAACAATTATTTATAAAAGTTTAATTGAAGTCTATTCTAAGACAAGAGATGATGTTACCGCTTACTTCAGAGCAGTTATTAATCAACAAAAAAATTATCTTCTGACGGCAAAAAAATATTGGCAGATAAGTCAAATAGACAAAATAAAAAATATTACTCAACCAAAAGAAATTTACGATTTTGTCACAAGCAGCCTTAAATATAATTACAACAAAATTAATTCAAATAATAAACGCTTAGGAGCAGACGCTGTTTTATCAAACCCTGACCAGGCAGTTTGTATGGAATTTACCGACCTTTTCATCGCTATTGCCCGAGAAAAAGGAATTTATAGCAGGGAAATTCAAGGCTATGGTTTTTCTTTAGATCAAAAACTGCAACCGCTATCTTTATCATCTGATATTTTGCACGCTTGGCCCGAATATTATGACACAAAAACAGAAAGTTGGATTGCTGTTGATCCCACTTGGGAGAATACTTCAGGTATTAATTATTTTTCTTCATTTGATCTAAACCACATTGCCTTTGTTATTCACGGAAAAAACCCGGAGTATCCGTTGCCAGCCGGGATGTATAAAATAGAAAACTCACGGGATGTTTCCATCAAACCGGTTGTCACCGAGCCGGTGGAAAAAAAGAAAATTCTTATTGAGGGAATAGATTTTCCAACCACAATTTCTGATAAAAAATCTTATCAGGGAAAATTCATTATAAAGAATAATGGTAATAGTTATCTTTGGCAGATTCCAATTGATTTAAAAGAAAAAAATATTATTATAAAAAAAGGAAAATTTATTATTCCGGTTTTGGCCCCTTTTGAAAAAAAGTCGATTACTTTTAACTATTCATCCAAAGTCAAAAATAAGAAAATTCAGGGAGAATTAATGATTGAAATTTTTCAAAAAGAACTTTTAAGACAAAAAATTGTTGTTATTCCCACAATTTATATTTTATTAACCCAATTTTTTGCTGTTATTTTAGGTTTTTCGGTTCTGTTTTTAATTTATCGAATATTTTTAAAAACAAAACGTCATGATCACTAAGAGTCAAATAAATAATCTACCTGACACAATTGGTCTTTATCTTTTTAAAAATAATGGAGTAATTAATTACATTGGCAAGTCGGTTAATATCAAAGTTAGGGTTTCTTCTCATTTAGAAAACGCAAAGATTGACAATAAAGAAAAATTAATTGTTAATAATTCTAATATGATTGAGACGATTCTGACCGAGTCAGAATTTAAAGCGCTAATTTTAGAGGCAAAATTAATCAGAGAGCTTCAGCCAAAATATAATTCAATCTGGAAGGATGACAAGAGCCTCCTTTATATCAAAATAACTATTAAAGACGAGTTCCCAAAGGTAGGATTAGTACGCAAGGAATCAGATAAACAAAATCTATATTTTGGCCCGTTTTCATCAGTTAGAATCGCTGAGAAAATTATTAATGACATCAGGCGAATTATTCCTTTTTGCACCCAAAAGAAGATTAGTAACAAAGCTTGTTTTTATTCCAAAATCGGATTATGTAATCCTTGTCCAAATGTTATTGCTAATTGTAAAGACGAGGCATGCCTCGTCTCTACGAAACAATATAAAAAAAATATCAAACAGGTTATTTCTATTTTAAGAGGTAATGTAAAAGTAATTATCAACGGACTTAATACACAGTTAAATATTTTGATAAAAAATAACCAATATGAACAAGCTATTATTATTCGCAACAAAATTTTTCGGTTTAATCGATTACTAAATCTAAAAGATGATTTGGAATATTTTTTAAACAATAACGAAAAAAATTTAGAAGAGTTGTTGGTTATATTAAAAAAATATTTTCCTAAATTAAATAATCTTGATCGCATAGAAACATATGACATTAGTAATTCAGGATTAAAACAAGCAGTAGGATCGATGGTGGTTATGAAAAATAATCAAATTGATAAGAAAGAATATCGTAAATTTAAGATCAGGCAGGTTGGTTTAAGGTCAGACTTTGATCGATTAAAGGAAGTTATAAATCGAAGACTGAAAGAAAAATGGTCTGTTCCCAATCTGATTATTATCGATGGTGGCAGACCACAAATCAAAGCTATTTTAAAGATCTTTGAGTCAAACAAAAAAATAATCCCGTTGATTGGCATTGCAAAAAATCCAGATAGGGTGATTGTGGGAGTTGAAGGGTTTCCAAATTTATTTTTAAAAAATGACAGCCAAGTTTTAAACGTTATCAGATTGCTTCGTGACGAATCGCACCGCTTTGCCCATAAATATCATCTGTTTTTAAGAAGCAAGGACTTTTTGTTATAATATACTAACTTGGTATAAAAGCTCGATACCGTATTTTTTAGTCCGCCACACCCCTAAAGGGGCCCCTGGCGATTAACTAAAAAATAGGTATCTGCGCTTTCCTAAACCTTAGAATAAGCGGGACGCTTAATTTTTTTCAAAAAAATTTAATTTCACGCTTTTAACATTTAGAAAAATAAGTAAATATATGAAAAAAATACTTAGGATGATAATTTTTTCCGGAGTAGCCATATTTCTTACGGCTCTTTGGAATAAAGGCTTTATTGTTAAAGACGACCCGATGATCTATCTAAAAGCGGCTTTGATAATTGCCGTCGTCTATTATTTGATTGTTCCTGTAAGTAAATTAGTTCTTCTCCCTCTAAATATTTTAACTTTTGGACTTGTCTCAATAGTTTTTTATGCAGCAATTTTTTATTTTCTGTTGAATCGTTTCGACTTAATAAGTATCGAAGAATGGGTTTTCCCAGGGGCCAAGATGTTGGGAATTACATTAGGAAAAATAAAAATTTCTGGTACAGCAAATATTTTTGTGTCTTCATTTTCGATTTCCACCGTTATTAATTTATTAGAAAAAATAATATGAAAAATTTTCTTTTGATTCTCAATATCATTTTCAGCGTCTTAATAGTTGTCTTTATTTTAATTCAGGGCAGGGGAGCAGGTTTGGGTAGTGCTTGGGGTGGCGGAGGAGAAATGTTCCAGACCAGACGGGGAATGGAAAAAATAATTCTTTGGCTAACAACAATTTTTATTATTATTTTTTTAATTGTTTCTTTCATCAATCTTTTTGTTAAATGAACAAAAAAGCTTTTCGTTATTATTATTGGTTATTTTTAGAGTTTACTAAGAAATACTCTCGGTTGATTTTGATGAGTTTTTTTATCGGATTCATCAGTTTAATTGGTTTTTTATCAGTTTCCCCATATTTAAAATCAATCTTCAATAAACAAGAAATAATTGGATTAGTTGGCAACTATGATTTTACAAATCTACCTGATGAGATAATGACAAAAGTTTCCAATGGTTTAGTAACTATTAATGAAAAAGGGGAAATTATTCCCGTTTTAGCAAATTCTTGGGAAGTACTGGACGAAGGAAAACAGTATCGATTTTATTTAAAAAATAATTTGCTTTGGAATGACGATAAAAAATTTACAGCAGAAAACATTAATTATCAATTTAATGACGTAAAAATAAAAGTTGTTGATAAAAATGTATTGGATTTTTATCTGAACAAGTCTTTAGGTATTTTCCCGACTTATTTAAGCAAGCCCTTGATTCGTCCTCCTTTAGTCGGGATTGCAGGATTTTATAAATTAGGGAAATATAAAATTCTCAACGGTGTTTTAGTAGATCTAACTCTTGTACCCAACACTAAAGATTTGATGACAGTTAAATATAAATTTTATAGTAATGAATCTGATTTAGTAACAGCTTACAAAAAAGGAGAAATTAACAAAATGACTTTAACAAAAAAATCAGTTGCCGATACTTTTATAAACTGGAAAAACAGTCAGATAGTTAAGTCGGTCGACTATACTCGTTTACTAACATTATTTTTTAACAATAAAGAAAAATTATTTTCTAACAAAGATATTAAAGATGCTTTTTCCATGATGATAGACTATCAAAAACTGGCCGATTTTGGAGAAATTGCCCGAGGACCAATCTCTCCCATATCTTGGGCTTATAATCCTCTCCTAAAAACAAATATATATGATATAGATATGGCTACAAAAATTGTTAAAAAAGAAATCGTTTCCACCGAATCTGCTCAATTGAATCTATTAACATCTTACGATTATTATGATGTGGCAGATAGTATTGCCGGAGAAATAAAAAAAACAGGGTTAAAGGTAGACATTAATATGATTTCTTATGATCGGCCGGATAATTTTGATCTTTTACTAGTTTTCTGGAAAGTTCCTCAAGATCCGGATCAATATTATTTTTGGCATTCAACCCAGAAAGAAGGGAATATAGGCAATTATTCTAATGTTAAAATTGATAAATTACTGGAAGAAGGTCGTTTAACCATCAATATCGAAGAAAGAAGTAAAATCTATCAGGAGTTTCAAAAAATTATTCAGGACGACCCGCCGGCATTGTTCCTATATTATCCGTATGTTTATACGATAAAAAGGAAGTAAGATATAATATCAAATAACAAATGATAAATAACAATTGAATAACAAATAATAAATGTTTAAAACATTGATTATTTGATATTTATAATTCAATTGATGTTTGTTATTTGTGATTTGTTATTTTTGTTTTAGTCGGGGTGGCGAAATGGTATACGCGCAAGCTTGAGGGGCTTGTGGTCGCAAGACTGTGCAGGTTCAAGTCCTGTCCCCGACACTTTTTAACCAGTTGAGAGCTTCACGGTTAGCCTTTTTGATATCAATAGAAAAAAGTGTATAGATTTCATAACTATGGAGTTTTTTAACTTCTTTATCTATCTTTTCAAAATTTTCCACAATTGAATCCATAATTAATAAAACTTCTTTATCAGATTCGATTTTATTTTTCCAAAGATAAGAAGAGTTAATGGATATTTTTTTAGCGCAGACAATCAGTTTTTCCTTTAGCAACTGACCAGAAATTTTATCCGCCTCTACTATATTTTTACAGGAAAGAAACAATAAACAAGGTTTCATTTGATGTTAAAGATTGCAATTAATATTAACAAATTCTATCATAAACTATGTGCCCGGCGTGTGTTCTTACAATTGGAGGAGGATTGTTGATAGCAAAAAAGTTGGGAGTAAATGACATTTTGGCAATTGGCTTATTAACAGTTTTTCTTTCTTTGTTAACTGACAAACTTTTAAGAAAGATTAATCACGGAAAAGTTTTTTTTCCTTATCAAAAAGTAGTTATTCCTTTGGTATATTTGTTAGTAGTGATATTAATTTTTAAACTATGAAATTAAACAAAATAATTAAAGAGTTTGTAGATTATCTCAAAAACGATCTGTTGAAACAGATTAATAAGACAATTGTCAAAATGTTTGAATGTTGTCGAGAATAAATGTAGAATGAATTTAAGTTCATTATAAATTTTTTTTTAAATATTATGTTTAATCTAAAAGGCAAGAAAGCTTTAGTTACCGGAGCCTCTCGAGGGATTGGTCGTGGAATCGCCTTATCTTTAGCTAAAGCCGGTGCTTCAGTGGCCGTTAATTATCATTCAAAAGTAGAAGAAGCAGAGACAGTCGTAGCCGAAGTTAAAAAATTAGGCGGTGACTCATTTTCGGTTCAAGCTGATGTCTCCAACAAAGAGCAGGTTGTTAAAATGTTTGAGGAAGTCAAGAATAAATTTGGACAGCTTAATATTTTAGTGAATAATGCAGGGATAGTTTATATGAATCCGATCGATAAAATAACTGAGGAAGAGTGGGATAAAGTACTAAACATTAATTTAAAAGGCCAATTTTTTTGCGTTCAAGAAGCGATTAAGATTATGCCTACAGGAGGAAAGATCATTAATATTTCCTCAATTGCTTCGGGCGGAGTGGGAGTGGGATTTGGCAACATTGCTCATTATGCCGCCTCAAAAGGGGGAGTGATTGCCATGGTGGAAGATCTGGCCATTGAACTTGGGACCAGGGGAATTAATATTAACGCCATCGGTCCGGGGGTGATTGAAACTGATATGACGACAGGAATCTTGGCTGATGAAAAGACAAAAATGGGCATGTTGGCGAGAATTCCAAAAGGGAGGTTTGGCAATATTGAAGATATTGGGGCCACGGCGGTTTTTTTAGCTTCTGATGAGGCTGACTATATTACAGGTACGGTGATCTATGTTGACGGCGGTTGGTTAAGTCAGTAATATGATTATATGAACTTAACTGAGCTGTCATATTATTTCCGAAAATTCTTGCCTTATTTTATTTTATTTTGTCTTATTTTTTTGATATTTTTTTATTCGATTAAATTAACCCTTATTTATTTGGAAGCAAATAAAACTCCCACGATTTATACTAATGAAATTTTTGGAAAAGTCAGTCTTCCGGAAATTCCTGGATCTTCATCAAGTGCCGGATTAAAATTTACTTTGGACACGATTGAGGGCGTTCCAGTGACGGCTACTGATACGGCAAAGGTATATTTTTTGCCGGCATACAATCCCCGTTTTGGCTACAGTGAAAAAATATATTTAATTGCTAAAAGTTTCGGTTTTAATACAGAAGTAGTTAAACACAAGCTAGTTGGGAAAACCGCCACCTTCACTGATATAGAAAAAACTTTGACAATTGATATTTCTAATTTTAATTTTAAATTTGATAGAAAAATTGATAACACGTTATTTACTTCTTCTCGGTTAACTATTCCCACTAAAACGGTTATTGAAAATAAGGCAATCGATTTTCTAAAAAAAATCGGTCGTTATCCGGACGAACTATCAAAGGGAACGACTAATATAATTTACCTCAAATATAATCCGATCAACCAAAATTTTGTAAATGTTGAAAAAAGTTCTCAGGCTCAATTAGTTGAAATTGATTTTGGACGACCGGATATTGATACTTTCAAAGTAGTAACACCAAAATTTTTTACCAGTCAGAATTATGTTGTGATGCTTTTTCAAGGGGATGAATTTCAAATAATAAAAAGTCAAATAGCTTTTTTTGAAAAATCAGAAGAACAGATTGGCACTTATTTAGTAAAAACGGGTGAAGAAGCTTGGTCAGAATTAAACAACGGCCTGGGATTTGTTGTTGCTGGAACTCAAGGACAAAAAAATATTCTTATTAAAAGTATGGAACTTCGTTACTTTGATCCTGACATCTATCAAAATTATCTACAGCCGGTTTATGCGTTTTTGGGAGAAGGGAATTTTGCGGCTTATGTTCCGGCAGTTAAGAATTAATATTTAACATTTATATAGTCCACGTTCTCTTCTATCCACTTAATGATGTTTCTCGTATCATTAAACCTATCCAAACTTTTCAATATAACTATCACAAACTGATGACCATTTTTTTTATAGAACGACACTAGATTTTCTCCGGCATTTTCCGTGTAGCCGGTTTTCAATCCGCCCAGTCCTTGAATTTCTCCAAGAAGTTTGTTGACATTGGTCAGTTGATGGAAGTATTTAAAATCAGCATCAGATATGGTAATTTCCTTGGTGGAAACAATTTTGGATAAATAGAGATTGTTTAGAAGTTCTCTGGCCGCCAAACTCAAATCAAAGGCTGTTGAATGTTGAGTCCCCGAATCAAGCCCATTTGGATTGGAAAAGTAACTGTTTTTCATGCCTAGATCACTAGCCTTTTTATTCATGAGGTCAACAAACTTATCATAACCATAATTATCAGCTAAAACATAAGCGGCATCATTACCGGAATGAACAAGCGTTCCGTAAAGAATGTTTTCAACAGTTATTTTTTCTCCAACCACAAGTCCCATCACTTGGCCGTCATTAATAGTTCTTTTGACAGTGATGATTTGATCAGGTTTATAGATATCATAAGCTACCAAAGCGGTCAGAATTTTAGCTGTTGAAGCCGGAAAAAGTTTTAGATTTTCGTTACGGGAAAAAATCGGTGTAAAAGACGGCAGATCAACTAAATAAATACTTTCAGCAGTTACTTCGGGATAATAAGGAAGTTTGAGATAAGGAATTGGGTTGATATTAATTTTTATGTCTGGCATTGTTTTGTTTATCAATTCCCGGTTGTAGGCAAAGATGTGGAAATAATACGAATCGCCTGGATAGAAGAGGAAGAGAAGGGTAAAAAAAGCGAAGAGAATAATATGTTTTAAACGCATAAAAATTTATCTTAATTTAATTCCCAATTCTCTCAATTGTTCTTCGGATGCTTTCGAAGGAGCTTCCATGACCGATATTTTTCCTCCCGATGAAGCTGGAAAAGCCATTACTTCGCGGATTGAAGGCTCTCCTAAAACGGTAAACAAGAATCGGTCAATGCCGGGAGCAATCCCGCCATGGGGTGGTACACCGTAACTAAACGCTTCCAACATATGAGAAAACTGTTTTTTTTGTTCTTCATTAAAACCGATTAAATCAAAGACTTTATTTTGTATTTTTAAATCATGGATTCTAATTGATCCACCGCCAACCTCATAACCGTTTAATACCATATCATGTTGTAGGCCTCTGACTTTTAAAGGATCTTTGTCTAAAAGAGAAAGATCATCAGGATGAGGGGCGGTAAACATATGATGGGACGGAGCAAACTTGGCTTGACCAGATCCATAATAAAAATCTTTTTCTGACTGTTTGGTAAAAAGAGGAAAGTCAATTGTCCAGGAAAAAGCCAGTTCGTTTGGGTCTTTTTTATTTTTTCTAAGATCAGGTTTATCAGTCCCATATTTTTTCATAACATTTTGATGAGAAAGACGCGGCCATGGGGTTTGAGAAATATGTTTTTCCGGAAAAACTTCTTTGACGAGTTTTGTAAATAAATCTTCAGCTAAAGTAATAATGTCATTTTGTTCTACAAAAGACAGTTCCAAATCAAGTTGGGTAAATTCACCATAAGCCCGGTCGCGTCTTGGATCCTCATCTCGAAAGCAACGGGCAATCTGAAAGTATTTTTCAATTCCGGCAACCATTAAAAGCTGTTTATACTGTTGAGGCGATTGGGGAAGTGCATAGAACTTGCCTTTTTGTAAGCGAGAGGGGACTAAGAAATCCCGGGCGCCTTCAGGAGTAGTCTTAGTCAATATGGGGGTTTCAATCTCAACAAAATCGAGCTTTGTTAAATAATTTCTTATAAACATTGTAGTTTTGGATTTAAGGATAAGGTTTCTTGTCATCCGCGGGCGGCGGATATCAAGATAGCGGTATTTTAAACGTATCTCTTCATCAATATCATATCCTTCACCTTGAACCGGGATTGGAAGGGGATTGGCTTTAGAAATAATTTTTAGTTCTTTTGCTTCAATCTCTACTGATCCAGTTTTGATTTTGGCGTTAATCATTTTATCAGGTCTTTTTTTGACAAGTCCTTTTATGTAAACAACATCTTCTTCAGAAAGAGCTTTAAATTCCTCGCCTCCAACCACCTGAACTGTTCCCGTCCTATCTCTCAAATCAATAAAAACAATTTTTTTATGATCCCGTTTCGAATCCACCCAGCCATAAAGCTCGACTTCCTTTCCAATTTGATCAACTGTTCCTTTGACAAATAAGTTTTTCATAACAACTTCATAATCATACAGTCTTTTTTTCCCTTTGACAAGGCTATTCTTTCTGGTAAAATATATCCTATAATCGTTAAAAACATATTTTATTTATTATAAATTTTTTACTACCCCGCTGAACACGGGATTATCTAAATGAATACTAAAGCGGCACTTATCAGATATCAAAGAAATCAGTTGGTGGGATTAATTATTAGACTCGCAGAAGTAGAAAATTCATACAAAGATTTTATAGTTGATGATATGCGTACTATATTAAATAATAATCAGTTATTAGGTATGGGCATGCAGGCACGATTATCTTTGTATCGACAACAATTAGGCGTCAACAATAAAGTGGAGGGAGCAGGATTATCAGGACCTTATAAAGGTTAATATATTTCAATCGCTCTATTCATTATGGAACAGGAAAAAACATGATATTACTTTCTTAATTATTTATAGAAAATTAATTATTTTTCCCTGCACGGTTTTTTTATTATTCCATTCATTTATATCTAAGTTATAAACAATTTTTATTTTTTGCCCACGTGATAATTCCTTAAATTTATCTGCCTGATTAAAGCCGAGAAGTTCTAGACCGTCAACAAATATTTTTAAATGCTTTTGGGTTTTGCCGAGGAGTTGGGCGCCGGTTAATATTCCTTCACTATAAAAGCTTGGGCGGGGATTGCCGATACCAAAAGGTTCCAACACTTCCAAAGATTTAACTAAATCTAAATTAATTTTTGAAATTGGAATCTTTAGATCGGCTTCAATTTTTCTTTCCAAATCTTTATCTTTGATTAATTTTAATGACAGCTTTTGTACGGCCGAGCAAAAGCTGTCAAGCTGGTTTTTTTCTAAAGTAAAGCCGGCCGCTTGTTTATGTCCGCCAACGTCAATAAGATTTTTTTTGAGAGAGCGCAAGAAGTCAGTGACATGAAAAGATGGGATTGAGCGGGCTGAACCTTTATAGCCTCCGTTAGTTTTTGTTAGAACAAAAGTCGGCCGATAGAATTCCTCAGCGATTTTTGAGGCGATCAGGCCGATGATGCCCTCGTGCCAATGATCGGAGACGAGGATGATGATCTTTGGGATTTTATCAGGGTCTGACCCTCGGGGAGGGTCAGACCCTATTTTTAGGCGTGCCTCCGCTACAGATTTTTCCACCAGTTCCTGTCTTTCGATATTTACGTTACCAATTTTATTAGCTAAATCATAAGCTTTTTTCTCGTCAATAGTACAAAGTAAACGGAGGGCATCAATTGCATGTTCTAATCTTCCAATTGCATTGATTCGGGGCGCAATCATGAATCCAACTTCGTAAGGGGTGATTTTTTTATCTTGGATACCAGCCTGTTTAAGGATATGTTTTATGCCAAAACGTTTTATTTTGGGAAAAGTTTCAAGTCCGTGTTTGACAAGCGAACGGGATGGTCCAACCAGCGGGACAAGGTCGGCAATGGTGCCGATGGAGGCTAACGCCAAATAATCGTTTTCAAAATTATTTCGTAGAGACGCCCCATGGGGCGTCTGTACACCGAAAAATGAATCAAATATTTCTTTTGCAAAAAAGTAGGCGACGCCGGACCCGGAGAGAACGGGAATGTGAAAGATCGCTTCTGCTTCTTTTGGAATTTTATCGCCCTTTAAATGATGATCGGTAACAATGACTTTTATTCCAAGTGAGGCTGCATATTTTATTTCTTCGACTTTAGTGATTCCATGATCAACGCTAATAATTAACGCCGGATCAAATTTTTTTTTGACGTTGTCAATTCCAATTTTTGACAATCCATAACCTTCAAGCTTACGATGAGGAACATAAGGCATGACTTTAAAACCTAGAAGATGTAGTGTTTCCCAAAGAATTGCTCCACCGGTAATCCCATCAGCATCATAGTCGGTGTAAACGACGATCATTTGATTTTTTTCTTTAATTTCCCTAAGTATTTTTAAAACTTTGGCAAAAGATTTTTTGTAAGGCCCAAAGTCTTCAAGAATTAAAGAAAGAGGGGAAGGGGGATTGAGGAATTGATTGATATCTTTGATGTTACGTAACTTGAGGATGAGATCAATAATTAATTTAGGATTTATTTTATCTTCTAGTTTGATTTCATTTTTGAAGGATATTTTCATAATTGTTAAATCTTAAATGTGAAAGGTTAAAGAAACAGTTAAACTCTCAAAACTTAAACAGTTAAAAAAACTATTAAACCTTAAACATAAAAAATACTGTTTCGTTTAAAAGTTTAATATTTAACCGTTTATTTAAAAATTAATATTTAATCTTTAACATTTAAAAACTATTCAAGCGTCTTACTTTCTTTATCTATTGACAGAAAATTTGTAGAATCTAGTTTTTGACCTAACGATGAGAAAGTCTTGGTTACCTGTGAGCTCTGGTTATAAGCGTTTGTCACATGTTTATTTAAAACAGAAAATGCTTCGTCGGTTTTTTGATAATCTTTTTTAATTGCTTGTAATATTTTTAAAATTTCTTTAGCTTTAGTTTCAATTTTTTCTCCTTCAAATGAAATTAAAATTGCTTTAATATAAGCATAAAAACTCATCGGAGAGACCGGTAGGACACGATTTTGTCCGGAATAGTCAAAAATGGTTTCGCTATTGATTAATTCATAATAAACACTTTCAGAAGGGATGTACATTAAGGCGTAATCAACCGTTTTTTCTTCCGCTAATATATATTTTCTGGCAATATCATCAACATGTTTTTTGACATCCCGTTCAAAGTCTTTTTTAATAGCTGCAATCTCATCTTTATTGGTGGCTTTGGCAATTTTTTTGAAAGTATCGATCGGAAATTTTGAATCAATCGGAATTAATCCCTGGGAAGTGATAAGAACTGCATCAACGATAGAACCGGTTTTAAAATGATATTGAAGTTTATAAGAAGATTTGGGAAAGTTTTGAGCCAATAGTTCTTTTAAAACATGTTCGCCGATATTTCCTCGCAGTTTTGGGGAAGTCAGATATTCCTGCAATTCTTTCATCGACCGGCCGATCTCGGAAAATTCACCAATTGATTTTTGAACTGAAGCGAATATTTCCAGATTTTTAGTTAATTTTTGGTCAACAGAAAGATTGGATGTTTTTAACCATTCAACAACGTCAGATGAAAGGGTGGTTTTTTCTTCAAGTTTATTAAGCCAAGATTTAATGATAAAAAGAGTAATTAAAAAAAGAACTAAAGCGATTATTAAAGTTAAAGACATGTAAACATTATACTATTCTGGTATGAAGAAAAATTCTAAATAATAAATTCCAAGTTCCAAATAAATTAAAAATTATAAATACCAAATCATAAATGGTTTAAAATTTATTATTTAATATTTATTTGTTATTTGAGATTTAATATTTAAGATTTATATTAAACCCCCGCCTTTGAAGATTTTTGGTTTTAGCCATTCCTGACTGGTTTGGGGTTTCTCGGTAGCCACTTCTTTTTCAACCGATTCAATCGGGCTTGATTTTGGTACTTCTGGACTGTGACCCGGCATTGAATTAATTACCTGAGGTTGAAAAAAAGCGGTTGGAGAAGTTTCAACAGGAACAGGCTTTTTAAAAGCCTTTTTGACAGCTCCTGATCTAAGAAGAACTGCAATATGTTCAAAGGTATCGGCATTAGTCGAATAAGAAGTAAAATTATTAGTTGAGGCAGCTGCTCCGGCATATAGATTAGTTGCAATATCACGATCAATTTCTATACCTAATGTTTGTATAATTGATAAAACCAACTCAGAAATAGATGAAATAGTCTTATTAACATAGTTGACAGTACCAAAGTAGGCATTAGTGAGATGACGATCAATGTTGACGATATCTTTTCCGTTAAACTGATTTTGATTATCTGTATAAATTGTACCTAAACTGTTTAAAGTCGGGGCATCGATGACAAAAATCACATCAACTAGGCCCCCGGTATAGGAAAAATTAACTTGATTAGGGTTTAATTTTTGGTGACCTGGACGGGGAGTAACAACCAAATTAAAAGATTGACCTTGAATATTGTAGTCGACTTTATCAATCGCTCCATCTGAATAAGGAAATGAAATCATTAAGCTATCGCCTCCAGCTCCAATTATATTTTGAATTTTGTCCGACGCTACTAGGTCGGACTGAACTTTCTGACTACAGGCAATAGAGACAGTTTTACCCATTTTACTTAAAGCTAAATAAAGAGAAGTTGAAGCCGCAATGGCGTCGATTGATGAATTTGGGGGGACAAGAATGACAACCGAACGGCATTTAGTGGTAATTTCCTGAATACGGGCTAAGGTACCTTGAGTGTTGTCCATATTTCTTATAGGATAGATTTTACCACATCTCCTATCAAAAAGTCAAGTGGAGGACCGAATATCATTCCCGCTTCTTGGCCTTTTTTTACTTCATTAACTGTTTTTGCACGAATCTTCAATGATACTAACTTTGTTTTTCCTATAGGTTTATTTTTTCTAAAAATTTCTACCTCATCTCCTAAATTTAATTTTCCTTTTATAATAGAAACACCAAAAATTTTTTCACCCTCGATTATGAAATTTGCTAGAATTTGTGCCTCTCCTTTTAAATTTTTTTCTTTTTCTTCTTTCTCTTTGATCAAATTAGCAACTTCGTTCAACTCATCAAGAAGTTCATAGATAATTTGGTAGCTTTTAATAATAACCTTTTCCTGTTTAGCAAGGCTAACTGCTTCGGCACTAGTTTTAACGGCAAAACCGACAATGATTGATTTGGTCGCTTTGGCTAAAAATATATCCGATTTATTGATTTCCCCGATCGATAAAAGAACAATATTTAAGTTGATATTATCTTTTAAAGAATTTTTAATGGCCTCGACACTACCTTGAGAGTCAGCTTTTATTATGGCCGGAAGTTTTTTTTCAATAACTGGAATTTTCAAAACATCCTCAAGAGTTAAGCTCGAAGAGGGATTAGGGATTAGACTGTTAGGGACAGGAGAGGAAACAGTTTGTGTTTGCTTAATCATTGTGCCAACTTCAGGCATTTCGTTGAAGCCGGTTATTTCAAATGGGTTGGAAGGGACGACCTGGGTTACGTTTTTACCCAGATCATTTATTAGCGACTTAACTTTTATTTTTTGGTCATTAGCATAGACGGTATCAGCAATTTTTATAGTTCCTTCTTTAATTATTGCGCTAGCAACAATTCCCCGGCGGTCCTTTTTTGTTTCGATGATATAAGCTTGAACCGGGCTTTTTTCATCATATGTAAGCTTTAAATCAGAAGCGATAAAAAGAATTGTTTCTAACAGTTCATTGACTCCGGCTCCTGTCTTAGCGGAAACTAAGGCGACTGGGACGTCTCCACCCTTGCCTTCAGTTAACACTTCATATTTTAATAGATCATTTTTAACTTTATCAGGATTTGTTTCAGGGAGATCAATTTTGTTAATGACAACAATGTAGGGAATATCGGCTGCTTTGATGTGAGAAATTGATTCCTCAGTTTGCGGCATGACCGAGTCTTTTCCATCGATTAAAAGCAAAGCAATATCGGCAACATTCGCCCCTCTGGCTCGAAGTTTGGTAAAAGCTTCGTGTCCCGGAGTATCAATAAAAGTTATTTTGTTGGTTTTGTAATCCTTAAATTCGGTTGTAATTTCATAGGCTCCAATTTTTTGAGTTATACCACCATACTCGCGATCGGTGATATTGCTTTTTCTAATAAAATCCAATAGGGTAGTTTTTCCGTGATCAACATGACCGAGGATGACAACGATTGGGGGACGAGTTTTCATAGAATTATGCCTTTGGCTTTTCTTTTTCAACTTTCTTTTCCGGAGTAGTTTCAGGAGCAATAGGCGTAGCACTGGTTACTTCAGCTTTCGTTTCAGGTTCTTCTGACTTTGTTTGGACGATATCAATCTCAAATTCAGTCAATCGGGATGCTAAATTAACATTTATTCCACCTCTTCCAATGGCCAGTGGAGCTTCTTTTTCATCAACGGTTACTTTGGCTCTTTTTCCGGTTTTATCAATCTCAACTGAGGTAATTTTAGCCGGTGAAAGAGCTGCAATTAAAAATAATTTTTCATCTTTGTTCCACTGGATAATATCAATTTTTTCCATTCCACCCAGTTCATCAATCACTGTTTGAACTCGGACACCCTTTTGACCGACACAAGCCCCGACTGGATCAACGCCCGATTGAGTAGAAGTAACCGCTATTTTAGCCCGTTCACCCGGTTCTCGAACGATTTTTTTGATTTCAATTGCACCACTAGTTATTTCCGGAACCTCCCGTTTAAATAATTCTTCAATTAATTTTGGATGGGAGTGAGAAACGATTATTCTTGGATTATCAAATTTATCATTCGATATTTCTTTAAGGTAAACAATCAAATTATCATTGACTTGGTATTTATAATTGCTCACCTGTTCTTCTTTAGGAAGGATGGCTTCAGCTTTACCTATGTCTATCGATGCACTATAGCCATCGTATCGAATAATACGACCTTTGACGAGCGTTCCTACTTGAGACAAATAGTGAGAGGCGACGGTTTTTTTCTCTGCCTCTCTAATTTTTTGTAAAATAACTTGTTTGGCGGTTTGAGCTGCAATTCTTCCAAACCCCGGAGGAGTGATATCTTTATCATCCTTGAATATCTTTGCTTCCCCTGTATCTTTATTGACTATAACTTTAATTTCTTCTTCTACTTCTTTGGAATATTCTTTTTTATAAGCGGCAATTATAGCTTGTTCAATTGAAGAAATAACATCATCAGCAGAAATACCTCTTTCAGTCGCCACCTGATTTAATGCTAATGAAAATTCACTTTTGATTATTGTCATATAATTTTAAAACAAACTTTATTTTTTAGGAGCAGCAACAGCTTCTTTTTTGACTGAAGCTCCACTTTCAGCTTTATCGGTTTTTTCTTTCTTTTCACCCTTTTCACCGTCTTCAACAGGTGCTTCTTCTCCTTCTTTGACTGCTTCAGTGATTATCTCAGGAGCAGCGACGGCTGTTTCTGGGACGATGCTTTCTTCTTTATGAGCAACGACGGAAACAACGACTTTTTCAGCCGGAGTTTTTATCTCATACTTATCTGATTTTTTAAGATCAGCAACTTTAATTTCTTGGCCAATTTCTTTTATAATAGTAACATCAACTTCAATGTGAGAAGGAATATCTTCCGGCAAAGCTTCAACCAGAATAGTATCGGATTGAACAAGAAGAACTCCGCCTTTTTGAGAGACAGCCTCAGAAACACCGGTAGTTTTAACCGGAACATTAGTTTCAATTTTTTTTGTAAGATCAATCTTTCTAAAATCAATATGAAGTAGGGAGCTTGATAATGGATGTTTCTGTATGCTTTTTATCAAAACTGGAATGTTTTCTTTGTCCAAATTTAAATAAACAACGCCTGTTTCACCGACTAATTTGTAGGTTTTAACAAGATCCTTATAAACAACGGATATAGACTTTGACTTAAAATCCGGGCCGTAAATATTACCCGGGATCAATCCTTGTTTTCTGACTTTATTTAACTTTTTACCAAAAACGGTTCGTAATTCGGCCTTCAAAGAAATCTTATCAGTTGAACTTAGCGATTTTTTCATATATTTAAGTAAATTTGTTAATAAAAACAACCAAACAAAACACTAATTCTTTGTTAACTCAATAAAAAATATTTTGTCAGTTGATAAGCTCGTATTATAGACGATTTGATTATCTTTAACAATAGGAGAAAAATTTTGATTAAGGATAGAAATGCTTTTATTTAATTCAAATTCCAATATCAAATCTGAATTCTTTGCCCCGGTTTGTTTTTGGACAACTAATTGATATATATTTCCTCCTTTTTTTAATGACTCATTCAATTGATAGCTGATTTTAATGTCAACTATTTTTCCCGGAGCCAATTCAAAGAGAAATCCGATTAATTTATATTGAGCATCGTCAATTTGATCAATATTTTCGACTTGGACGCCGTCTTTTGTAACCTGATTCAAAGTAGAATTTTTAGGCAGTAGAATCTGAAAATAATTACGATAGTAGCCGGTAGGAAAGATTTCCGCCGGCGAGTCATTTTTATACTGGAGGGATAGAAGATGGGTGATTTGTCCCTGAGCATCAATCTTAATTTTTAGATTAACGAAGCGGTTAATAAAAAAGTTAGCCTTATTAGCTCCGAGATTGGCGTCATATGGAAAAATGTAATCAGTTATACAATCGGCTGACAACGTGCATTTGGGATCAATTACGCGTCCTGACCAGAAGTTAGAGTCAAAAAGGGATTGAAAATTTTGATCCTCAAAAAAAACTACAATTTGTTTTTCATCAAGAGACTTTTTTATTTGAAAAAACAGATTTTTTGGATCAACACTATTAAAATTATTTTTTATCTGTCTAACGATGGAAGATAAAAACGTCTTTTTTTGAATTGATCCTGGGAAAAATTTCTTTTCGACATAAAGCTGGGTTTTTAAATAAAAATTTTTCGCATTGATATATTCATTGAAGTCGGGCAAATACAAATCATTAAAAGCATATAAAATATTCTCAACAGCCGTAGTTGTTAGTAAAATTCCACCGGCAAAATCAGTCATTTTCATTTCTTTTTCTAGAAAAAACAGGGCTTTTTGATAGTTGGTAAAAAAATCAGGAGAAAAATTTGAATCTCTAAAAAACCAATGAGGCACATTTAGATATTGAGCGATTGGTTTTGGCGGATCAAGATGAACCATCAATTGACCATCAGCGTCATAGATATCATAAATTTTTATATCTCCAATACTGTAATTACCGACTTCAATAATTCCGAATGACCCCAAGAATCCACCCCCGGGTCGAAGCTCCATATTATTGGCAAAAAAAATCACATATTTATTTATTTTTTCCTGCGAAATAGTTTTTTGAAAATAATTAATTATTTTTTGGGTTTTCTGAATATTATCAGCTTGCTCAATTAATTGTTTTTTTATTTGATCAAAAAAGGTATTTTTTATTGGTATTTTTTGAGCAATAATATTAAGTTCCTCCTGAATATTGCTCAGATTAATTTTTATTTTTTCAATTCGCAGAGTCAAAATATTTTTTTGTTCAACTGATTTTTGCTGTTGAAAAAAAATCTCTTCTAAACCTTTAAAGTTATCCAACAGAACTTGAGCTTGTTTGATAATTGAAAGACTTTTTTCGTTAATGTCTATTAGGTTATCTGGCAAAATCGCGATTCCAAATAATAAATAAGTTGGTCGAACGATTGAATATAATTTTTTTGAAACTTTATTTATTATAGATGAATTATTAGTATTTTTTAGAGAGTTTTTTTTAAGAGCCAAGTAATTTTGGTAATTAAAAAAAAGTGATAGAAAAATGAAAGGAATAAAAGCAATATGAATTACAAGAACGGAAAAAATTGCGAAAAAAATTAAATTTTTTTTAGTAATAAATTTTTTGTAGTTTAAATTTATATCGGGTATCAAATTTATTTTATTTTTTACTAATTGAGACAAATTTAAACTTAGAGTTGTTTCGTCGCTTTTAGAAATAGCAAACCAAAGTATTTGATCAATTTCATTTTTTTCAAGATGAGAGCCGTTAATAGTAATAATCTTTATATTTTTCGGATAATTTTTTGAATTACTTGAATGGTTTTTTTTCTCGAAAAAAATATAAATAAAAATACTATTTTTATTATTATTGACTTTCTCTACTGTTACAGCTTCATTAATAATAAAAATATATTGAAACATTTTGACACTTTTTGGAATAAAAGGAGAACTAAAAGGATTAATGGAGACTCTTTTTAATTCGTTTTTCAAAAGGGAAATAAAAGGGTATTCTTTTTTAGATACAATCAGGGCATTTTGTTTTTCCTCAACAATCTCGGTTTTCAGTTCCATATGTTAATTGTATAAAATTGTTACACCGTTTGTCATCCCCTTGAAGAAGGGGATCCAGACTATAATCACATTTTAAAAAGGTATATTTAGCCTGGATTCCCGCCTTCGCGGGAATGACGTCAATCATAAGATATAATATAAGAATGAAAAACAAGGCATTAATTATTCCATATTCAGATATCGAGAAACATACTTCAGTTTTTAAAAACAAAAAAACTATTTTAGTTGGAGGGTGTTTTGATTTAATTCATTTTGGCCATTTGAAGTTTTTAGAAGCAGCTAAAGAACAGGGTGATTATTTGATAGTTGCACTAGAGTCGGATGAATTTATAAAAAAAAATAAAAAAAAACTTCCTATTCATCAGCAATCGGAAAGGGCAGAAATATTATCTAATTTAAATATGATTGACTTGATTGTCCTTCTTCCTTTTTTAAAGACGAACAATGATTACTTTGAATTGGTAAAAAAAATTTCACCAAGTATAATCGCAGTCACAAAAGGGGATAAGCAGTTAGAAAATAAAAAGAAGCAGGCAAAATTAATCGGGGCAGAGGTAAAAGTAGTCGTTTCTAATTTAGATAATTTCTCAACCCGAAATATTGCCAAGGTGTTTGATTTGTAATTTTCAATTTTCAGTTTTCATTTTTCAATCAATTTACATTTTTTATTTAATAAATGATAAATGAACCAATGAAAAATCAATGATAAATGAAAAATTCAAAATAAAAAATATGAATATGATGTTAAAAATAGAATTATCTGACGAAACCAAAAATCTAATTACTGAACAATTAACAGATTTTAAGAAGCTGTACCCCCAGTTTCAGTGGGAAAGAACAAAAAACTACAATATTTTAGTTCATTCATTTGGGGAGTTTTTTGATAGAAAGTTGACTGTAGCCAAATTAGAGACTGCATTGTTTGACAAGAATATTTTTTATTTATATGCATTTGAAGTTGCCTTAACAATTGGAAATAATATTATTTTATATCTTGATTTCAATAGAGAAAAGGAAATAGAAAGGATAAGTCAAAGTATTAAAGGACTTACTTCGAGGATGGAAAGTTCTGAAAAATATGTTCCCCGATTACTTCTGGCAAAATACAAGATCCCTTCCAAACAACAATACTTTGTTATCAAAAAACGATTATCAAACCTAGAAATAGATATTTCTTTTAAAGTAAATAAATTGAGTTTGTTTGAAGGAGAGAAAAGAATTAGGGTTTTCAAACTGCTTTAAATAGAGAAAACCCCGCCACACAGAGCGGGGTTTATACATATCCTATTTAAATAAAATATTATGCAGCCGTGCCAATTCGGTACATTCCGGTTCCGCAATCTGGGCATTTTCCTTTCATTGCTGGTTTACCATTTTTCATTGTAACTTTTTCCGGATTAGCAACTTCCTTTTTAGCCCTACATTTTACACAGTACATACTTGTCATATATTAAATCACCCCCTCGTAAAAAAATTCTAAATTATAAATCTCAAGCTCCAAATGTTCTGGATTCCCGCCTACGCGGGAATGACATTTATTTTTTAATATTTGAAATTTATAATTTATTTGTAATTTGTAATTTATTACTTAAGATTTTATTTAACCAGCTTAGCTGCGTACAAACCAACTTCAACCCCAATAATTAGAACTATTAATAACAAACTTTTCTTTAGATCGGAAAAAAAATATTGATTTGTATTGATTAATTTTTGAGTAAGGGGTCTATTAATCGGAGTTTTAATTTTGATTTCAACGGGTGAAGATAGTATTTCTGGATGACTGATTACTTGCTGATTTTCCAGTAAACGAAGTTTTTTATGATACATGGCTAATATCTTTTCTTTCTTTGTCTTCTTAGGCATACGGTAATAATATATAGAGTGAAATCTCAATTGTCAATCTATTCGTAACTTAGGAAAATTATTGTTGACAGTTTTTATACAAAACTATAGAATGTATTTGATGATTATTTATGTGGTTATATCTATCGTTATTATTTGGTTAGTTGTTTTAACCGGGATGGTTTTAAAAACAAAAGCCCATTACAACAGTTTAATCTCAAATACCAGAAAACATAAGATAGATGAAATTTTGGATGAGTTGTTGATGATTGATAAGAAAACCAAAGAAGAACTTGAAGTAGTCAAAAAGGAATTGCACGAAGAAATAAAAAAATCAATTCTCCATATACAGAAGGTAGGTTTGGTTAGGTTTAGCCCTTTTGAAAAAACAGGCGGAGAAAAAAGTTTTGTTATTACTTTTCTAAATTATGAAAATAGTGGTATAGTTATTAATTTTATACATACTCGTGATGGCTTGAGGGTTTATAGTAAAAAAGTTAAAAACGGTAAAAGTGAAGAATTTGAATTATCTGAGGAAGAAAAGAAGGCAATTATTATTTCATCCTAATTATGATTAACAAAAAAATCGCGTTTGTGGTGGCATTTGTTGTCTTTATGCTTTCGGGAGTTACGACCTTTTCTTTTTTTTCAGCTGAAAAAAGTCTATCATTTTTGTCACCGATTGCTTATAAAGCTCCTACACCGGAAAACGGCTCTGCTGAAGCAGCTATCAATACAGAACCAAAAACAGAAGAATGTCCTATAAACGGTCAATTGTTATCAAAGACTGAAAAAAATATTTGGGAAGGGCAACGGCCATTGGGAATAATGATTGAGAATCATAAAGCTGCCCGACCGCAATCAGGACTGTCATCGGCAGATATCGTCTATGAAGTCGTCGCCGAAGGGGGAATCACGAGATTTTTAGCAATATTTTATTGTCAAAATGCTTCATACGTAGGTCCTGTTCGTTCAGCCCGAATATATTTTCTAAGATTTCTTGAAGGGTATGGTCAAAATCCTCTTTATGCTCACGTTGGTGGAGCTAATACCGATGGACCGGCGGATGCTTTAGGTTATATTAGTGAATTAGGCTGGTCATCGTATAATGATCTAAATCAATTTTCGGTTCCATTTCCATATTTTTGGCGTGATTACGAAAGATTAAAAAATGTAGCCACTGAACACACGGTCTATACTTCGACAAAAAAACTTTGGCAGTATGCAAAAGATAAAAGAGGTTTAACAAATGTCGATGACCAAGGGGTAAGATGGGATAAAGGTTTTTCGCCTTGGAAATTTGAAGATGATGCAAAAGCATCTGACAGGGGTAAAGTAGTAAAAATTGATTTTGGTTTTTGGGATAATTTAGCCAGCGATTTCGGTGTTGTCTGGAGTTATGACAGCAATACAAATAGTTATAAAAGAACTAATGGAGGAGCTCCTCATCTTGATAAAAATACGGGAAAAATATTAGAGGCAAAAAATATTGTGGTAATGTTTGCTAAAGAATCACCGGCTAATGACGGTTATGAAGGTGGACATTTACTTTATAAAAATGTTGGTAGTGGGGAAATGCTATTTTTCAAGAACGGGCAAGTGATTAAAGGAACTTGGAGCAAAGAAACTGGGGAAGATAATATTAAATTTTTTGACAGTAATGATAAAGAAATATCTATAGTCAGAGGACAGGTGTTTATAGAGATGTTACCTATTGGAAATAAAGTTAATTATTAAAAATAAATTACAAAAAGCTTGATACCGAAATTTTTTATCGGAAAACAGCAAACCGAAAAAAATTCGATATCTTCGCTTTTTAAATCAAACTTTATGTTGCAACATATCATACCTTCGAAAGCTCGACGGAAAGTGCTTGAGTTGTTTTTTCATCGTCCGAGCGAAAATTTTTATCTGCGTCGGGTTGTCCGCGAGATTGATGAGGAGGTTAATGCTGTTAAGCGAGAACTTGATATTTTGACCGAAGAAAAATTATTACTACGTGAGCGCCGACTCAATAAAGTTTATTTTTCTTTAAACAAGAACTATCAATTATATGATGAATTTTTGAGAATTTTTTCTAAAACGAGCAAATTAGCAGCATCAATTCATAGTAATTTATCAAAAATTGGAAAAATAAAATTTATTGCAGTTTCGACAAAATTTCCAAAAAACTTAGTTATAAAGGATGATGAAATTTATTTACTTTTAGTGGGAATAATCGTTGTAGTTGAAATCGAATCAATAATTAAGGAAGTAGAAAAAGAATTTGGACGATCCTTAAATTATTCAACCATGACTGAAAGCGAGTTTATTTTTAGGAAAAAAAATAACGATCCCTTTATTTGGAGATTTTTAAAACAACCTAAAATTATGCTGGTTGGAGTAGAAGAAGAGCTATTAAAATGAAAATATTCAAATCAATTATTATTACCCTTGTTTTTTTGGGATTAATTTGGGTTGATCTTCCTGAAAGTGTCAAAACTAAATATAAAATACCGAGTCAGATTAATTTCAATTTTTATGGATTAAATGTTAAAAAAGATTTTACGACAAAATTAGGATTAGATTTAAAAGGCGGTAGCAGTTTGATTTTTGAAGCAAATACCGCAAAGGTTAAAAAAGAAGATTTAAACGATTCTCTAAATTCAGCCCGTGATGTGATTGAAAGAAGAATTAATTTTTTTGGAGTGACAGAACCTCAAATACAAACGATTAAAACAGGAGATAAATATCGATTAAGCGTTGACTTGCCGGGAATTAATAACTATGAAGAAGCAATAAAACTAATTGGTCAGACAGCTCAGCTGACGTTTAGAGAACTGCCTGATGGAAAAATCGCTACAATGACTCCTATTTTTGTACAATTAACCAAAGATACTGGGTTATCAGGAATTCATATTCTTAAATCTACGGTTGAGTTTAATAGTCAAGATGGGAAACCAGAGGTGGGATTAAAATTTAATAAAAAAGGGGCTGATTTGTTTGCGGCAATTACAAAAAGAAATATCGGAAAACCAGTCGGTATATTTCTTGATAATATGCCATTGACGACACCAACAGTATCGAATGAAATTTTAGATGGTAGTGCTGTGATTACTGGAAACTTTACGTCGGATGAAGTAAAAAAATTAACAATTGCCATAAATTCTGGTGCACTACCACTGCCAATAAAGTTGGTTGAGCAAAAAAATATTGGCGCGACACTCGGAGAAGTTGAGGTAAAAAAAAGTATTTATGCGGGAACAATCGGTTTGATCATGGTTTTACTTTTTATGATTATTTATTATGGCCGATTAGGTTTTATTGCGTCGCTGGCTTTAATAATCTATGGATTAATTTCTTTGTTTATTTTTAAAGCCATTCCATTAGTTTTGACTTTACCTGGAGTAGCCGGATTTATTTTATCAATAGGAATGGCAGTCGATTCAAACATTTTAATTTTTGAAAGAATTAAAGAAGAACAAAGAAAAGGAAGAGGTTTTGATATCGCGGTTAGATTAGGTTTTGGCCATGCGATTGATGCAATAAAAGATGCTAATATTACGACTTTGATCGTGGCATTTATTCTTTTTAATCCATTAAACTGGGAGTTTTTGCCTCAGTTTGGGATGGTAAGGGGATTTGCATTAACATTAGCTATTGGAGTGGGGACAAGCTTGTTTACGGGAGTAGTGATAACGAAAAGGTTGATTAACATGTTCTATAAAGTTAAATAACTATGATAAATTTTTTAAAATACCGCTGGCTATATTTATTAATCTCTTTCGTCGTTATTGGTATAGGCTTGTTTTCTATTGCTAAATGGGGTTTTAGATATTCAATTGATTTTACTGGTGGAAGTAATTTTGAATTTCAAATGAATAAAGTAGTTGAAAAAAGTAAGATACAAAAGGTATTAGATTTAAATAAAATATCAGTGGTCAGCCTAAAACTGCAAGACAAAAACATGATACTTCGAACTAAAGTATTAGATCAGAATAAAGAAGCATCATTAAAAAAAGATTTAGAAGCAAAATTAAAAGTTAAAATTACTGTTTTGCGCTCAGAAACAGTTGGGCCAATTTTAGGGCGGGAAGCAATTAATAAGACTTTAGTAGCTTCCGTTTTAGCAGTTATTGGTATTTTAATTTATATGAGTTTTGCTTTCAAAAGTTTTAACTTTGCTTTTTCGGCAGTTTTAGCGATGTTTCACGATCTATTAATCGTCGTTGGCACTTACTCATTATTAGGCCATTTTTTTGGCGCAGAAGTTGACACAATGTTTGTGACAGCCGTTCTAACGACGATGTCTTTTTCAGTTCATGATACGATTGTAATTTTTGATAAAATTCGAGAGTATCGTGACGAGCAAGAAACTTTAGAAATTGAGTCGGCTTCCAATCAGGCGCTGACAGAGACAATGATTCGTTCTCTTAATAATTCGATGACAATTGTTTTCATGTTGTTAGCGTTGACTACTATGGGCGGATCAACGATTAGATTTTTTATAATAACATTGTTAATTGGAACAATTACAGGTACCTATTCTTCGCCATTTGTGGCGACCCCAATTCTTGTTTGGTTAGAGAAAATCAAAAAGCAAAAATAATCGTTATAAATATTATAATTTTTTATAAATCTTATATGAATACTAAGACTTCGGAGAAAGGTTCAGAAATCTGTCCAAAGTGTGGTTCGCCATTAGGCGAAGTTTTTGAAACAAAGTCGGGTAAGAAATTACAACGTTGCTCAAAGGGAAGTTGGAACCCAGAGACTCACACAATCGATGGATGCGTCTATGTAAAGTGGTTAGAAGTTGAACCTGTCACCTTAGATGAAAAATGTCCAAAATGTGGTGCCCCCCTGGTTTCTGCAGTTACTCGAATGGGTAAAAAAATGAAGAAGTGTTCAACGGCGACCTGGGATGTAACTACAAAAACAGCTGGGGGATGCGACTATATTGAGTGGATAAAAGGAACCACTGAACAACTAGATGAAGATTGTCCAAAATGCCAGGCAAAATTAGTTCTTTTTACAACGGCTAGTGGAAAAAAACTAAAAAAATGTTCAACGGCGACCTGGGATCCAGCCACAAAGACGCCAGGCGGATGCGACTATGTTGAGTGGATGAAATCATAAAAATGAGAATCGTAAAATATTCTCTTGGACAGTTGCAGGCAAATTGTTATTTCTTAATTGAAGATGGAAACTGTCTTGTTATAGATCCGGCTGATGATGCTTCATTTATTCTTGAGGAATTACAAAGGCGGCAATTAAATTTAGTTGGAATGCTGGCAACTCACGGCCACTTTGATCATGTGATGGCTGTTGGAGAGATCCAACAATCTATGAATTTACCATTACATATTCACCAAGACGATAAGTTTTTAATTGACAAACTAGAGCAAACTGCAAAACATTTTTTAGGCTATAAACCAATAATTTTACCAATTAAAAAAATTGAAAATTTAAACATTGAAAATTTATTGAAAATTGAAAATTGGAAATTGAAAATTATTCATACGCCAGGTCATACGCCGGGAAGTTGCTGTTTTTACATTAAGGAAGAAAATGCCCTTTTTACCGGTGACACTTTGTTTAAAAAGGGGATTGGTCGAACTGATCTTTCATACAGTAGTAAGGAAGATCTAAATAAATCACTAAAAAAAATATTTAATCTTCCAGAAGAAACAATTATCTATCCTGGTCACGGAGAAGATACGATTTTGGAAGATGAAATATAATCGCTAAGAGCTTGTTTTTCATTTTTTATTTTTCCTTCAACGACTTGATCAAAAAGATTTTTTAATACTTCGCCTATTTTAGGGCCAGGTTTTATTTTTAAAATTTTCATAACATCATTCCCGTTGATTTTTAAGTCTTTGATTTGAAAAGGTTGTTTTTGGACTTCTTCGACTCTTTTCTTAAATAGTTCATTTCTCCAGGAAGTTGGTTTAGCTCCGGAACCGATCCTATCTCCTGTTCTCAAATCCAACATATCTTGAAGATATTCCTTCGTTACACTACGAATAAATCTCCTAATAGCTTTGTCTGTTTGAGTTTCCGAAACTGTAAACTGATGTTCAGCCACGAGAGTTACTAGTTTGTCTTTTTGTTTGTTGGATAGTTTAAACCGATTCGCAATAATTTCTGCCTGTCTTTTGCCAACAACTTCATGATTGTAAAAAGTGATCAAATCAGTTTTTTCATCCTTATGGAAAGTTTTTGCTTTGCCAATATCGTGAATTAAAGTTGCAAATCGGGTGATTGGATCTTTGGATGGACAATTTTTTAACGCCATAACCAAATGAGTACCAACATCATAAATATGATGACGCTTAGGGCTTTTTTGGGGGATGGTAAAACAAACATCAACCTCAGGTAAAATATATGAAAGTAGCCCAGTACTCTTTAAAAAGAGAATTCCTTCGGCTGGATGATCTTCGCCTAAAATTTTAAAAAATTCATCTCTAATTCTTTCCCAAGAAATTTTAGCGATTAATAAAGCGTTTTTTTGAATTGATTCTCTTGTTTTATCTTCAATAAGAAAACCAAGTTGAGAGGTAAAACGAATAGCTCGAAGTAAGCGTAGGGCGTCTTCATTAAAACGTTTATCCGGTTCGCCAACAGCTTTTATCAATTTGTTTTTTAAATCATTTTGACCATTGTAGGGATCAATAATTATTGATCCATCATAAGCCATAGCGTTCATCGTAAAATCTCGTCGAGACAGATCTTCTT
This sequence comes from Patescibacteria group bacterium, assembly GCA_038064615.1. Taxonomy (GTDB): domain Bacteria; phylum Patescibacteriota; class Microgenomatia; order UBA1406; family GWC2-37-13; genus GWC2-37-13. The sequence goes on along the minus strand of JBBTSR010000003.1, from coordinate 166,922 downwards.
CAATTGTTTTGGCCCATTCGATTTTCTCTGGATGACGAGAATCTGAATAATTGGATTCGGTGCGGAAAGGAGTGATTTCAAAAACGATTGATTTTTGTAGGGGCGAGTCGTGACTCGCCCGAACATTTGGAACCGAAACCGTTCCATAAACATTATTGTAAAAAGCGTCAGGAAATAATTTTTGAATCTGTTCGGGCGTAGCATTTGTAGTAAAGTCCCAATTGTCAACTTGTTTGCCTAAAAGCGCATCACGTACGGCGCCTCCAACCACATAAATTTGATATTTATTTTCCTGAAATTTTTTAAGTAACAGAATTACTTCTTTTGGCAGTTTTATCATGTAGAAATTATATACCAACTAAAGATTTTAAAATATCGAGATTTTTTTTATCAGGACCGTTGCCGTCAAACCCCGGTGTTTCGATGATGAAAGGGTAGTCTTTTGTTTTTGGATGATTAAGAAGGGTTTTAAATTCGTCAAGCCCAATCATTCCTTGGCTGATATTTCCATGACGGTCGTGGCCGGAATTAAATTCATCTCGGCTGTCATTAACATGCCAGAGCTCGAGTTTATCAAGTAGGTCAAGTTCATCAAGTTTATCAAGAAAATTATCTAATTCCTTTGTTGCGTTAAATTTATATCCATTGGAAAATAAGTGACAGGTATCAAAACAAATTCGAACTCTGGAATTGTTGACGTCTTTAACGATCTGAGAAATTTCTTCGAGTGTCTGTCCGATCTTTCTGTTTCCAGCATTCTCAATAATAAATAATGATTCTTTAGGCGTTTTTTCAAGAACTTCTTTTATATTATTAATTAAAATCTGATATTTAGGCTGGATAGGTACAACTTCGATGCGGCCGTCCAAGAGTGGTAACTTATAAGAACCTAAGTGAATAATTGAACCTTTAATTCCAAGTTTTGGTGCCAAATTTAATTCAGCAATTAAAGATAATTTTGACATATGACCGATACGGCTATCGTCAGCAAGATTAATTAGATAAGTAGCGTGAAAATAAATGGGATCAATATTTAATTGAGATTTGAGATTAAGAAATTGGGAAATTTCATCGTCACTTGGTTTAGCGAAGTTCCAGCCACGGGGAGAGGAGGAAAAAATTTGTAAGCAATTTCCGCCAATATTAACTATTCGTTTTAAAGCTTCTGCGTATCCGCCGGAGATTGATTGATGCGCTCCGAGTTTCATATTATTTTAACCAATCAATAATATAATTAACCACTTGTTTTATGTAAATTTCTTTGTTAAGACCATGATCGATATTTTCATCTAAGATCATTTTTTTTTGTTTTGAACCAAGCTGTTTATAGAGAGTTTCACCATGTATTGAACTAACTTTTTCATCTTTTTCTGCAACGATCAGTAATGTTGGAACCACAATAAGTTTCGGATCGATATTATTAAAATAGAAATTTATGTTATCTCTAACATTTTTTGCAAAAGGATATAAAAATAACATTGTTATTAACATTTTTCTAAAACGCCAAGCAACTTTTTTAAAAAAGTAAACGAAAGGATTTATAAGTATTAATTTATTGATTTGTAAATTATTATTTATACTTAACAAAACAGAAAGTCCTCCTAAACTGGCCCCGAGTAAAACAATTTCTTTGTAAGAAGTAGAAAAATAATTAACAATTACGGAAATATTTTGTTTTTCTTCAGGCAAGAAAGGCTTTAATCTATCAGTAAAAGTGAATCTAAAAACATTAAAGTTATTGTCTAATAAATTAGCAATCCTTTTGATCACAGGTTCGTCTTTAGAATCTTGATATCCATGACAAATAATTATTAAAGTAGTTGACTTTTTATTTATATGTAAATTACCATCGATTTTTAAATTTGACTGAAAGGGGATTGAAACTTTTTTAACCATGAAGAAATTATAGCAAATAAAATGTCATTCCCGCGGAGGCGGGAATCCAAGCTAAATATTCCTTTTAAAAATGTAATTATAGTCTGGATCCCCTTCTTCAAGGGGATGACACAATAATAGTTCAGCCTGTTGAAATGACAATATCCTATTGCAAAGAAGAAGAAGAAGAAGTAAAATCCACCTTATGCCATCATCAGTATCACAAGGACCAATTCACGATGAGCGTTTAGCGCTCTCTAACATAAAAACGACAGCCGAAAATCTTCCAAAAGATGCAATGTCTTATAGAAAATTAGGTAACCTCATTTTAGGATTTGCTGAATTAGGCTTCATTAAACCGTTTACAGAATTTAATATTTTTTTACTTGCAGTAAGGCATTTGGGTCGAAAAGTTAAGACCTGATTCTTTATTTCTTCAACATAAAATTTCCCTCTTGACATTTTAGCAGACGTTATGTATATTTGCTAAATGGAAGATTTGACACAGAGACAGATTGATATTTTGAAGGTAATTATTCATGAGTATACCGAGACGGGTGCGGCCGTTGGAAGTGAGATTTTGGAAAAAAAATATAAGCTGGGAGTTTCACCAGCCACGATTAGGAACGAAATGGTTGAATTGGCCAAAAAAGGTTATTTGAAAAAGAACCATTTTTCCTCAGGCCGAGTTCCATCAGCCAAGGGTTTCAGATTTTATATTAAGCATCTGATGAAGCAAAAAGAAATGTCAACTGTTGATGAGGTTTCCTATAAAAACAGTGTTTGGGACGAGAGAAAAGAAGCCCATCGATTGCTATCCCAAGCAACCAAAGTGTTATCACAAAAAACAGGTTTGTTATCTTTAGTAACGACCAATTTAGGCGATGTTTACTATTCCGGAATGGCTAATCTGTTAAACGAGCCGGAATTTTTGGATATTAATTTGTCCCGCTCTTTGTTTGGAAGATTAGACGAAGTAGCTTTTTGGGAAAAGATATTAAACGATATGTTTTCACTGGAAGACGAAATATACTATATGTTAGGCGAAGAAGATTTCCACGATCCAGCCTTTGATTGTTGCGCCAGTGTCTTTGGTGAATTTGAAGGGACAAAAATTAAAGGAATCATAGGTGTAATTGGTCCAAAAAGAATGTCTTATGAGGCTGTTATTCCTCAAGTAAGATATTTTTCAGGCTTGTTGAGCGAAATTGTGAAAGAACAAACATTATAATTAAACATTATGGACCAAAATAAAACTAAGAAATCAATCAAGTTAAATTCAGAAGAAGAAATTAGGAAATTGGAAACTGAGAGATTAAAACAGGAAATCGGTGAACTGAAAAAAAAATTGGAAGAAGCTAATAATAAATATTTACGGGCTTTGGCTGATTACCAGAATTTAGAAAAAAGAGTTGGAGAGGAAAGATTTGAATTAATGAAGATGTCCAATAAGAATTTATTGGTTAAGATACTGCCGTTTTTAGACAATCTAGAAAAAGCAGAAGTATTTGTCAAGGACCCGGGATTGAAAATTTCAAAAGATCATTTTTTCCAAATATTAAAAGAGGCGGGATTGGAAGAGATGGATTTATTGAATAAAGATTTTGATCCTAATTTTGCTGAAGCAGTTGATATTGTTTCCGGAAAAGAAGACAACAAAGTTGTTGAAGTTATCAGAAAAGGATATAAATTTGAAGATAAAATAATTAGAGTAGCACAAGTTAAAGTGAGTAAAAAATTATAAATTTATTTTAAAATATTATGGCTAAAATAATAGGGATTGATCTTGGTACAACAAATTCATGCGTCGCAGTGATGGAGGGGGGGAAACCAAAAGTTATCTTTTCTCAGGAAGGAAGAAACACAATTCCATCGGTCGTTGATCCGGTTAAAAGAATTGTTGGCGATGTTGCCAAAAGACAGATGGTTGTGAATCCAAAAAACACCATTTTTTCGATAAAAAGATTAATGGGTAGAAGATTTAGTGACGAGTCAGTCAAAATTGATGCTAAATGGTTACCTTATAAAATTGTTCAAGGACGCGACGAAATGGCCGATGTTGAAGTTGAAGGCAAAACATACACACCACAAGAAATTTCTGCAATGATTTTACAAAAAATTAAAACGGATGCAGAAGCTCATTTAGGTGAAAAAGTTGATAAAGCCGTTATCACTGTTCCTGCATATTTTGATGATGCTCAACGTCAGGCGACTAAACAAGCCGGAGAAATTGCCGGACTTGAAGTGGTTAGAATTATTAACGAACCGACGGCAGCTGCCTTGGCTTATGGTTTGGATAAAAAACACAGTCATACGATTGCAGTTTATGATTTGGGTGGAGGAACATTTGATATCACCGTCCTTGAATTGGGCGAAGGCGTTTTTCATGTCAAAGCAACCAACGGTGATACTCATTTAGGAGGCGATGACTTTGATAAAGTAATTTTAGATTATATTGCCGACGAATTTAAAAAAGACAACGGCGTAGATCTGCGTAAGGATCCGCAAGCCCTTCAGCGTTTGAGAGACGCAGCAGAAAAAGCCAAAATTGAACTTTCAACCTCTAAAGAAGCTGAAGTCAACTTGCCGTTTGTCACCGTAAAAGATGGCCAGCCATCTCATCTGGTGATGAAGATAGGAAGGGACAAACTTGAATCATTGATCGGTGACCTGATTGAAAAAACATTTGGACCGGTCAAAGCCTGTTTGAAAGACGCTAAAATAGAGGTTTCTAAAATTGATGAAATAGTACTGGTTGGAGGGATGACCCGGATGCCAAAAGTTATCAAAAAAGTAAAAGAATTTTTTGGCAAAGAACCAAATCGTTCCGTTAATCCTGATGAAGTGGTCGCTCTTGGTGCCGCCATTCAAGGAGGAGTCTTGACAGGAGAAACAAAGGACGTCGTCTTACTCGACGTTACTCCTTTAACTTTGGGTCTTGAGACATTAGGTGGAGTAATGACGCCGTTAATTCAGAAGAACACAACGGTGCCAAATTCTAAAGCAGAAGTATTTTCAACGGCTGGAGATAATCAGACTCAAGTTGAGATTCATATTCTGCAAGGGGAGAGACCATTAGCTCGTGATAATAAGTCCTTAGGCCGATTTACTCTTGATGGAATTCCACCAGCTCCACGAGGAGTTCCTCAGATTGAAGTGACTTTTGAACTGGATGCTAATGGAATTTTAACAGTCACCGCTAAGGATAAAGCGACCGGAAAATCACAGGCGATTAAAATTACAGGGTCAACCGGTTTGACAAAAGAAGAAATAGAAAAAATGAGGGAAGAAGCGGAGAAAAATGCTGATAAAGATAAAGAGGAAAAGGAAAAGATTGAAGTCAGAAATAAAGCAGATAACATGATCTATGTCTCAGAAAAATCTTTGAGGGATGCGGGAGAAAAAGTTGATAAAACCGTCAAAGAAAATGTTGAGAAAAAGATTAAAGAACTGAAAGAAAAGATTGAAAAAGGAACACGCGATGAAATAGAATCAAAGACAAAAGATCTTTCCGACGAACTTTCAAAAATTGGACAAGCGGCATACGCCAAACAAGAGGCGAAGCCGGATGAATCCGCCTCCGCTGAAGCTACGGCGGACAAGGAAAAGAAAGACGAAAAGGGGAAGAAGGTTGAAGAAGGAGAAGTGGTGAACTGATATGGATTATTACGAAACTCTCGGTGTTTCAAAGGGCGCTTCGGAACAAGAAATAAAAACGGCCTATCGTCGTCAGGCTCTTAAATGGCATCCTGACCGTAATAAAACAACTGAGGCAAATAGTAAGTTCAAGAATGTTACAAAAGCTTACGAAGTTCTTTCTGATCCAAAGAAGCGGGAAATGTATGACCAGTATGGAGAAAGCGCTTTCAATCGAGGCGGACCAGGCAATCAAGGTGCTGAGTACTCCGATCAATCTAATCCATTCGGAGGAGATTTTGGTGGATTTTCAACTCAGGGATTTGAGGGGGTTGACTTTGGCGGATTCTCCGACCCTTTTGAAATATTTGAGCAATTTTTTGGATTTCAATCGCCATTTTCCCGTGGAGGAAGAAGAAAACAACAACGGGATGTTTACGAAATAACTTTGACATTTGAGGAAGCGGTTAACGGGGTAAAAAAAACCATGATTGTCAAAGGTGAGGAAAAATCTTTTCAAATCCCGGCAGGAGTTGATAATAACATGACGATTAGATTTTCTGATTTTGATTTGCAGGTGAAAGTAAAATCTCATCCATATTTTACTAGAAAAGGTCAGGATATATATTTTGAAAAAGAAATTTCTTATTCTTTAGCAGTTCTTGGCGGAGTGGTCGAAGTTCCAACAGTTAATGGGACGATTAAGTTAAAAATAAGATCGGGGACGCAGTCGGGGACAACCGTCAAACTTCATGATCAAGGAGTTCCTTATCCGCAATCAAACCGCAAAGGCGATCAGTACGTCGTCTACAAAATCAACACACCGGCACGTGTGTCTGGAAGAGCAAAAGAGTTACTTAAAGAATTGGAGAATGAAATCTAGGATTATAAAAATTAGCTTTTTGGTTTTAGGGATGAATGAACACCCTTACCTTTTGCAATTCTTCTAAGGAGATTTACATCTTTTAAATGCAATCCATATATTCCTCTAACCCAGAGGTTTAGTCGCATAAGTTCTACTACCAATCCCGCCATGCTTTTTTGTTCTAAAGTATGCTTGGTATGTTTGGTCTGTTCGAGAATTGACATAATTGCGAAAATTATACTTCTTCTTCTTCTTCTTGTCAAGGGGAGCCTGATACAACGCTCCCCGCAGACCCCGCATACTCGCTCCTCCGACGCGTGGATGTAAACCACGGGAGGAAGTAAGAGTTGTGCTGGGGTCAAACGATTTTTGCCAAATCAACAGTCTAATCGATGTCTTGTCATCCCCTCGTAGGAGGGGATTCAGACTAAAATAACCATTCAATGTTTTATAATAGACTGGATTCCCGCCTTCGCGGGAATGACAATTAACATAAAAATGAAAATCGTAACTCAAATTAAAAACTTAGAGAACTACAAAATCTATCTTCAAGTTGAAAAGGCAGTTCATGGGTTTATGGAGAAGAATAATTATCTTAAAGTTGATTTGCCGGTTTTATCTCCTGCCTTAATTCCTGAATCTTATCTGGAGATTTTTGAGACAGAATTTAATTATTTTGATAAGAAAGAGAAGTTATATTTAACACCATCACCGGAAATTTTTTTGAAAAGACTATTAGTCGCGGGAGTTGGAAACTGTTATTATCTTGGTCGGGCATACAGAAATAGTGAACCAAACTCTGACTGGCATAGCTCTGAGTTTACGATGTTGGAATTTTATAAGTTGGGAATAAATTATTTGGAAATGGCGGAGGAAGTATTGAAATTACTTCAGGAAATCAGTAATAAAGTCAAAAATCCCTCCTTCGCTAAAGCTACGGAGGGCAAGCAAAAATTAAAATTTGATAGATGGGAAAAATATTCAGTAACCGAAGCTTTTGAGAAGTTTGCCGGAATAAAAAAAGAAGAATTATTTAACGAAAAATTATTTATCAAAAAAGCTAAAAATAAAGGATTTAATATTGACAACACAGGTTATGAAGATTTGTTTTCTCAAATGTTAGCAGCAGAAGTTGAGCCCAAATTAGGGGTCAGTGGTTATCCTACTTTACTTTACGACCTTCCAAAACAAATGGCCTCTTTAGCCAAATTAAATGATGATGGATTGACAGCGCAAAGATGTGAATTTTATATAAACGGACTTGAGGTCGGTGGTTTTTGTACAGAATTAAATGATTATAAAGAGCAACAAAAGAGGTTTATTTTAGAAGCAAAGAAACGAAAACAAAACAAAATGATTGATCATACGATTGACAAAGGCTTCGTCAAAGCGTTAAAATATGGTTTGCCTTTTTGTACAGGAGCAGGAATTGGGTTTGAAAGATTAGTGATGATATTTTCAAATACAAAATCGATTGACGAACTTAAATTAATTTCGATTAAATAATTCTTCAATTACGTATTACGAATTACGAATTTTTTTAATCCGTAATCCGCTATCCGTAATTAATTAATTGTTTTTAATTTAAATATGCGTGTAAATGCCGGTAATCTGAAAAAGGGAGAATTCGTTTTTTTTCAAGGAGAGATTTGTCAGGTGCAGAAAGCGGATTTTTATTCTCCTGGTAAAGGAGCCGCTCTAATGAAAGCAAGATTAAAGAACCTAGTATCAGCTAAAAATGTAGAATATGCTTATAAATCCAATGAACAGATTGAAGTATTAGATGTCACTTCCGTTGAGATGCAGTATTTGTATAAAGATAACGAAAACTTATATTTTATGGATGAAAGAACTTTTAATCAATCGTCTCTTTCGATATCAGTCGTAGGGGAAATAACAAGGTTTTTTAAGGAGGGGGAAAAAATGTTTGTTTATATGTATAATGACAAACCCCTAACGATCCGTCCGCCAATGAGCGTCAAATTAAAAATAGTTGAAGCAGAAGATGCCGCAAAAGGAGATACCGTTTCTGGAGCAAAAAAGCCGGTTAAAGTTGAAACAGGAGCAACGGTCATGGTGCCAATATTCGTAAAAGTCGGGGAAACGATCAGCATCAATCCAGAAACAGGCGAATATACAGGAAGAGTATAATATACTATGTTATCAGTCGGCACTATTCTTAAAAATGAAAGAGAAAAAAAAGGATTACTTTTAATTGATATTGAAAAACAAATAAAGGTTAGAGAAAAATACTTAAAAGCAGTTGAAGATGAAAATTGGAATTATTTTTCTTCAAAAATTTATATAACAGGAATCCTTAAGAACTACTCACGTGTATTAAATCTTGATCATAAAAAAGTTTTAGCTTTTTTTAGGCGAGATTATGAAAAAAAAGAGGAAGTAAAATTTAAAAGGAAAGTAACGAGCGCTTATTTAACTTCAGGAACAAAAAACATGTTAAAGATTACTTTAATTATTCTAACTTTATTTTTTATTTTATATTTTATTTTTCAATTAAAAATATACTTTTCACCACCAAATATTACTATTTTATCTCCAACAAAAACAAATTTTTCAGTAGAAAAAAATGTAAGAATTATTGGAAAGACTGAAAAAGATACCAGTGTTACAATTGCCGGTGAAAGAATTTATCAAAATAAAGAAGGAGTATTCGTTTATGAATATCCACTCAATGAAGGAGAAAATAAGCTGGTAATAAATTTAATCGGAGCAAATGGAAAAAAGACTACATTTGAAAAAACTTTTTTCAAGAAGACGCCATAACAGTTAGGGTTTGATAAATCAAACCCCTACAATTTTTTCGCAAATTCTTTTACATTATTTATTAATTTTGAAGAATAAATCTTTTTAAAACCCAACCGTTTTGATTCTTCAATTATTTTTTCTTCAAGAAAAGATGATCGAATTTCACCGAGTAATCCAACTTCACCAACAAAAATAGAATTAGTTGGAAGAGAGATATTTTTAAAAGAAGAGATCAAAGAAGCAATGAAACCAAGATCAGCAGCGGTTGATTTAATTGAGACACCACCAACTACATTAACAAAAACGTCAAAACGGTCAAGGGGAAGATTAAGGTTTTTTCTAATCACTGCCAACAATAATAAAACCTTGTTATAGTCCAGACCTTTGACGACTCGACGGGGATTCATCAAACTGGTAGGAACGACTAATGTTTGAATTTCAAAAAAGAAAGGTCTTTTGCCTTCAGCAACGCCAACAATGGCTTTTCCCGGCTCCAGTTTTTTATCAGTTTCTAAAAATATTAAAGGATTTTTTACTTCGTTAAGTCCTTTTTGCTTCATCTCAAAAATTCCAATTTCATCGGTTGATCCAAAACGGTTTTTCGAAGCGCGCAGTAACCTAAAATTTGATATTTTCTCACCTTCAAGTTCTAAAACGCAGTCAACAAAATGCTCCAAAGTCTTTGGACCAGCAACGTCGCCTTCCTTATTAATATGTCCGATTAACAAAACAGATAACTTTGATTGTTTAGCAAAGTTAACAATTTTTTTAGTGACTTCTTTTAACTGACTGACTCCGGCGACTGGCCCTTGAATATCTTTTGAATAGATTGTTTGAACGGAATCTATAATAACGATTTCAATTTCATCTTTTAATTCCTCTAAGCTTTGAACAATGCTTTCTATCTGTAGGTCGGAAGAAAAAGACAGATTATCAAGATCTACCGAAAGTCTCTCGGCCCGGTTTTTTACTTGTTCGGCTGATTCCTCACCAGAGATATAAAGTACTTTAAGTTTTTGAAATGCTTGAAGAACAAGAGTTGATTTTCCGATTCCCGGTTGTCCGGTAAGTAAAATGACTTCACCAGGGACAACGCCTCCACCTAAAACCCGGTCAAATTCAAAGATTCCGGTTGACAGCCTTAATTTTGTAGAGCTTTTTATTTTTGATAAGGAAGTGATGGTAATTTTTTTGACGGCTTCACCTTTCTTGCCCGACGAAGCCTTGGCGAAGTCGGGTTTTTCCTTGAGTGTATTCCATTGACCACAGTCAGGACATTTGCCGATCCAAGAACCGGAACCGAAGCCGCATTCGGAACATATGAAAAAGCTCATAGTTAGTTTATCAAGTTATAAAGTTCGTCAAGTTCATCAAGAAAAAATACTTGTTAAGCTACTTGATAAACTTGAAAAACTTGACAAACTTGAAACTTTGTCTACATCTTCTCAACAGTCTTAATTCCCAACAAATAAAGTCCTTCCTTAATCACTTTTCCCGTTGCTTGAGTTAACATTAATCGAAACAGTTTCGTTTTTTCTTCCGATTCCAGTATCTTATTCTTCTGATAAAAATAATTATATTTTTGGGCCAGATCGTAAAGATAGTTGGCAATTAAATTTGGAGATAATTGTAAGGCTGCCTGTTGAACGATTTCCGGGAATTGATTAATCAATCTTAAAACACCTAGCTCGTCTAAATTAAAATTTAATTTATCTATATCGTAGGTACGTGTAAGATAATTACTGGCTTTTTTTAAAACACTTTGGCAGCGGACATAAGTATAGATTAAATAGGGGGCCGAATTTCCGTCAACCGCAATTGATTCATCGATATCAAAATGAATAATTGTTTGGGTGCCGTTTTTAAGGAAAGAATATTTAACCGAAGCAACCGCAAGAATTTCCGTTGTCTGTTCGTCACATTTAAATTTTTCTGAAATTTTTTTCTTAACTTCATCAATCAACCAGTTGGCTTCAATAACATTGCCTTCCCGGGAAGACATTTTTCCGGCTTTTAATTTTACCCATTCATAGGCAAGATGATATTGTTTATTTTTATATTTTTTTTCGTCAATTAATTCCTCGATTTTAAAAGTGACTTTAAAAAAGCTGGTCTGTTCAGGTGTCACAGTATGGATAATTTTATCCAGGTCTCCAAAGTCAGAAAATTCTTTTTCAGCAAGGGCCAATTCCTTTCCTTCATAAGTAGGGAAGCCAAGTGAGTTTACAAAAACTCTGGTGTCTAGACCGTATTTTTTTCCATTAAAAACGATCGCCCCCTGGCTTTTTTCAAGAATTCCTTTCTTCAATATTTCTTTAGATATCTCTAATCCTCTTTGATGTATCTCACTTTCAAAATATAATCTATCAAAGTGACTGTAAAATCTTTTGTAGTTTTCGTTAAAATAATCTAAGCTCCACTGTCTGGTCTCCGTCCATAAGGGCATTATTTCAGGGTCCCGCTCGTAGATCATTTTGTTGATTTTAATTATTTCTTGTTTGGCATTTTCGTCGTCTTCGTAAGCTTTGGTACCAACTGAATACATTTTCCCTATAAATTCTATTCTTTCCTGCAGATTATTTAATTTATTAATATCGAATTGCGAATTACGGATTCCATATAAACATTTAGCAATATGAAGGCCAACATCACCTTGATAATTACCTCGAATAACTTTATTTCCAACTGCCTCTAAAATTCTAACAACCGATTCTCCGGTTGAAATGTTTCTCAAGTGGCCAATATGGAAGAGCTTATGAGTATTTGGATGGGCAAACTCAACCATGATCTTTTTATTTTTTCCAAAGTGATATTTAGGATAGTCAAATTTTTCTTTTTTCAATAAATCAGAAACGTTAGAAACTAAAAATTCATCAGAAATCCAGAAATTAATAAATCCGGGTTTAACTACTTCAATCTTAGAAACAAGAGTGGAGTCGAGCTGTAGTTCCTTTACTAAATTTGTAGCTAGTTCGAAAGGGTTGTTTCCAATATTTACCCAATTAATACCTGGTTTATTTCCAGGGACATGTGAATGCGTATCAATTGCAAAGTTTCTGTATTCTATCATTGCAATATTAGAACTATAATCACCAAAATTACTATTGGAAGGTTTTTCTAAGGAAATATCTTTTGGGGAATATGAAACAATTTTTTTAAAAGATTTTTTTAAACCTTTAATAATTTCGTCTTTTATCATTGTTTTATATGATAGCAGAATTTAACTTAGTTTGGAATTATTTAACAGATAAATTAATAATGCTTTTTGAGCATGAAGACGATTTTCTGCTTGATGAAGAACTACCGATTGTTTTCCATCAATTACTTCAGAGGTTACCTCGTTATTACGATAGGCTGGCAGATCATGCATAAAGATAGCGTCTTTTTTAGCAAAACTCATTAATTTTTTTGTAACTTTATATCGAGGAAAGATTTTTAATCGTTTTTCCATTTCTTTTTCATCGCCCATGCTAATCCATGTGTCGGTATAAACAATATCAGCTTTGTTTGCGGCGGTTTTTGGATCAACAGTTTCAATAATTTGTCCACCACTTTTTTTAGCTAATCCTTTTGCTGTTTGAGTAATCTTTTTTTTCATCCAATAGCCTTTTGGAGAAGCAGCGATAAAATTCATACCTAAAATTCCTGAAGCTAAAGCTAACGAGTGGGAGATATTATTTTCGCTGTCTCCCAAGTAAGCAATTTTCAATCCATGAAATCTTTTTTTACATTCATAGATCGTTAATAGATCAGCTAATATTTGGCATGGATGTTCTATATCAGAAAGACCGTTTATTACAGGAACAGAGGAATAGTTAGCCAGCTCTTTAATTAAAGAATGTTTGAATACACGAGCCATGATAAAATCAGTCATGGACGATATGACTTTAGCAACATCCATTACGGATTCACGTTGACCAATACCAACATCAGTTTGTGTAAGATTTATAGCATGACCTCCCAGTTGGGTCATCGCAGTTTCAAACGAAACACGAGTTCTAAGAGATGGTTTTTCAAAAAACATCGTTAAAGTTTTATTTTTTAAATACGGTATATTTCCTCCGTTATTTATTGATTCTTCTTTCAAACTCATTGCAAATTCAATCAAGTAAATGATTTCTTTTTTGGATAGATCGGCAATAGAAAGAAAATCTTTTTTCATAAACTTCGTAAAATTTTATAAATAATCATTTTTAATTTGACCAAATCATTTATTTTAATCCGTTCATTAATTGTGTGAGCGTTTTCAACACCGTCGCCAAGGTTAATTACTTCAATTTCTTTGGAATTTAAAATATTGGCGTCGCTGACGGCGGAATACGAGTAATATTCAGGCTTAATATTTAACGAATCATAAATTTTATTAACTTTCTTAATTAAGAAAGATTTTTTTTTGTGGAAATAACCAGAAGCAAAGCCACTAGTTGTGAAATTGGAATCTTTAAAAATTGATTTGATTTTATTCAGATGAGAATTAAAAAGTTTTTTTTGATAACTTCTAATTTCGCCTTTAATCGTTACTTTATCAGGAATAATATTTATTCCGGTTCCGCCGCTAATTAAACCAATATTAATAGTAGTTTCACCTTTATCTAATTTCCCAACTTTAATTTTCTTTAAAGCATTGATTGCGGATGATAAGGCGTTTACTCCTTTATCAGGGGTTGAGGAATGACTGGCTTTCCCATTAAACTCTGCTTCAAATAAACAAATATATGGCGATCTTAAAATGATTGAGCCAATCGGTTTGACACTGTCAAAAGTAAAACCAATTTTTGATTTGACCCAATCAAAAGGAAATTTATTTAGGCCATTGCCGTTTTCCTCGCTAACTGTAAACAGCAATTCAAATGATTTTAGACTTAGCGATTCTTCTACAGCGGCCATCAGCGATGCGATGGCCGCTTTATTATCCGCCCCAAGGATCGTTTTCCCGGAGCTTTTGATTTTGTTGTTAATAATAACCGGTTTTATATTTTTTCCCGGTTCGACCGTATCCATATGGGCGCAAAATAAAATTGGCGGGCTAATTCCTGGCTTTTTGGCAAGAATGTTACCGTCCGAGTCTACTTGATAAGTTAGGCCGATCTTATCTAACCAATTTTTCACATATTTAATCATTCCCTGTTCATGGCTTGAAGGGCTATCGATTCGCACTAGTTTTAAAAAAAGATCAACAACTTTATTCATATTTAATTGTCTTCAATAAAACTTTTAACTTCCTGATAAAGATTTTTTTCCGCTTGAGAAAATCTTTTCTTTGTTTTCTTAACCCATTTGCTTAGTTGAATAACTTCCTTTTTAAGTAAGTTATTCATTTGAAAAACAAAGTATGGTTTGGGAGATCCTTGATAACTGTACTGGTTTAAAGCATTTTTAACATTCAAAGTGTCATTAATTAACTTTTGATTTACTGGAAAGTCTATCCCAGTAATTTCCTTGATAACAGTTTCCATTAATAAGGAGTTAATTTTGACAAGATCACCTTTTACTAAACCAACTATTTTCCCAATTATTTTATGACTAAGTCGAAATGGAATTTGGTATTCTTCAACTAATTTATCAGCTAGTTTTGTTGGCAAACTAGAGACGACTCCTTTTTCCATAGCTTTTGGGTTAGCTATCACTTTTGCGAGCATATCATTAGTGATTGAAATCGTATTTAAAGTTTCGTCCAAAGATGCCATGATGGCGATTTTACTTTCAGCAGAATCTCGATTATATCCTGATGGCGTTCCTTTCATAGCTATCAGGACATGGTTCAAATTTGCTATTAACTTAGCACTTTTGCTTTTTATTTTTTCACAGATATCTGGGTTCATTTTTTGAGGCATAATCGAGGAGCCGGTCGTAAATTCTTCAGAAATTTCTACATAATTTAATTCAGGCAAACTCCAAATAATTAAATCCTCCATCATTCTTGATAGGATTGTTAAAAAAATTGCCAATTGGCTGATAATATTTGCGTCCTCAATTCCTCGATTGTTAATAGCGCTTAATCCGTTATTTAAAGGTTTTGAAAACCCCAAATTTTCAGCTGTGATTTTGGGATTAATCAACCAATTAACACCATAAGAGGCGCCGGCACCAAGCGGGCATTTATCATATATCTCAAAAATACTTTTTAGAACTTTATTTAAATCCAAAATTTGGTCCAAATATGATTGCCACCAAAATCCAAACGATGATGGCATGGCAGAACGCATGTGGGTAAAACCCGGCATGACCATATCTTTATAAATATTTGCTTTTTCCAACAAAATATTTTCTAACTTATTTAATTCTTCAAAAATATCTATTAAACATTTTTTTGTATACAGTTTTTGGTCAACAACGGTTTGGTCGTTTCGACTTCTGGCCACATGAAACCACCCAGCGTCTTCACCAATAGAATTAGTTAATAACTTTTCGACATTTTCGTGGATGTCACCAATCACCGGATCAACTAATTGTTCATTTTTCGCCTTTTCTACAAGATTTACTAGTTCTTTTAATATCTTCTTAGCACTTTTCTTTGGGACAATACCACATTTTGACGTCATTAAATTATGGGCGATTGTCTCCATTAAATAATAAGGTGCCAACTTATTTTCAAGCACTGTCATCGTTGGGTCCATAATAAACTGATCAGTTTTTTTTGAAGGTCCCTTGGTATAGATTCCTCCATAAATTTTTGTGTTTTTCATAGATTTTTGATAATAATTTGTAATTGTTTTTAAATTGATACAAGTTTCGGGCTTACCTTTTAATAAATTTTTTACGTAATAGGGCGCAGTTATTTCCGTTGCTCCTAATTTTTTTAAAACAGATATTGGAATATCATTATCTGCTGAAATCATAGCGAACAAATCAGAATTAGGATTAAGTTGCATATGTAAATCGCAAATGAGTTCAACTATATTTTTACCGATTCCGTTATTTGGATATTTTGAAATCCATGACGAAAATTCGTAACCGATTATTTTGTTTTTTATAATCCAGGGATAAAGTTTTCCAAAGCCAAGTAATTCACTCTGATTAGTAATTAACAAAACAGTTAACCCTTCATCCATATACTTAATTAGTTCCAACTCAGAAAACTGCACCATATGTTCCTTATGTAATTTAAGAAAATTAATGACTTTTTTTGTAATAATTTTCTTTTTTTTCAAAGATATATTTTTAAATTGTTTTCCGACTATTTGAATTTTATTCATATAAATCACCTCCTTTCTTATTTACTTTTGAAGCAATAACAGACTGTAATCCGTAAAGCTTGATAAATCCATTAACTTCCTCTTTGGTCCAGCTCTTACTTTGGGCATACATAGCAATTTTTTGATCGATCAATGAATATTTAGACTTAACCGAAACTGGAAGAGCATTACCATATTCCAATTTCATCAAAACTTTTCCAGTCACATTTTTTTGCTGTTTATTAACAAAAGCTTTGAGGGCGTCAACATAAGGGTCGTAAAACTTACCGTTGTAAATATATTCTGTCATTTCCTTAGAAACTAAATCGCCAAAATATATCTGGGGTTTTGATAGAACGTACTGTTCGAGAGCAAGATGAGCTTTTATCAAAAACAGAATTCCGGGAGCTTCAAAAACAACATGACCTTTAATGCCAATCATACAATCGCCCGTATAATAACCCTTACCAAATCCATATTTACCAACTTCGTGATTTAAAATATCTAATATTTTCCAACTATCAATTGTTTTACCATTAAGTTTTATCGGAACTCCTTTTTTAAACTCAATTTCGAAATAACTATTTTTATTAATTAATTCTCCGGTCACCCATTTAAAAATATTATTGTCTGGTTCCAAATTTTGGTCAATCTCACTCCCAGAATAAGTCACTCCCATTAAATTTACGTTAATGGAATATTTTTTATGTACTTCATCGATAAAAAACCCTTTTTTTTCAAGATACTCTTTTTCTTTCTCTCGATCACCACCGGTGTCCTTGATAGGTTCAATAAGTTGAATTTCAGGTGCCAATATTTTTAAAGGTATATTAAATCGAACTTGATCATTACCCATTCCGCTATTACCATTGGCAACATACATTGCGCCTTCTTTTTTGGCAACTTCTACACATTTTTCTACGATATTGTATCTTTGTGAAGAAACAATATTTGGATAAGAACCTTCATATAATCCATTTGTTTTTATTATCCACTGGATTACTGTTTGAAAATAATCCTGTTTAGCATCAAGAAGATAATGTTTTATTGCTCCTAATTCATTTGATTTATCAGAGATTTCTATTTTTTCTTCATCAGATAAACCTCCTGAATCAACAGTGACTGTTATCACCTGATAACCTTTATCAACCAAATATGGTACGCAGAACGAGGTATCCAAACCTCCTGAAAAAGCGAGAACGACTTTTTTATTTTGTTTTTTCATATATTTATTTTATAAATTTATAATTTAGCCCATTAAAAAACCCCGGGTCTTATCCGGGGTTGGTAATAACTTTTCACTCTTTAGGCCATAAAAATACTACCCTCCCCAAAGAGTCGCCTTGACGAATTGGTTATGAATAGTACTTTTAACATAAAAATATTATATCATACTTTATGTGGTTTTGGTATGCATTGTTATCAGCATTGGTTTCGGCAGTCTCAATAATTCTTAATAAAAAAGCGTTAAAAAATATTAATGCTTCTCTTGTTTCTTGGTCTCTTTTTTCTTTTTCCATCCCATTTTTAATTTATCCGGCATTGAAAGATGGCTGGCCAAAATTAAATACTATATTTTTATTTGCTACTTTAGCTTCTGTAATTACTTTTACATACGCTAAGACATTAAGTTTGAGATCACTTAAAAATAGTTTAATTTCGGAAATTATTCCTTTAAGTTTTTTCGGAGTTTTTTTTCAATATATTTTTGGTTTGATATTTTTATCCGAATCTTTAGGAATGCTTCCACTAGTTGGCCTATTTTTGATAATAACTGGTGGATACCTATTAAAAGTTGAGGAAGCCAAAGAAGATATTCTTAAACCTTTTAAATTATTAATAACCAATAAATCATCATTTTTTTATATGATAGCAATGATTATGATGTCTTTGGCTACAGTTTTTGATAAAACAGCCTTAATAAATATAGAGCCAGTTAACCAATCTTTCTATTTATTGATTGGAAACATGATAACGACCTTACTATTAAGTATTTATTTGACAAAGCAAGATAGAAATTGGATTAAAGATTTAAAAACAAATTTTTGGACTCTTTTATTAAACGGAATTGCTTTTACAGTTTTATCTCTATTATTTTTATATGGAATTACGACTGGAGCAGTCGCTTTAGTTTCCGGAGTGAAAAAGCTCGAAGTTTTCTTTGTTTTAATTATTGGTTGGTTGCTGTTTGGAGATAAACCAAAAAGGGGTGTTTGGATAGGTAGTTTGATAATGTTGATTGGGGTCATATTAATCAAACTTGGATAAGTATTGAATTATTATCGAATCTCGCCTAAAATGATCATATGACAAACATGAAGAATAAATTGTCACTGCTTTTAGTATTGGTGTTGTTGTTTGTAATCTTTGTTGCAGTAAGATTTTTTATTTTGGATAAACAAAATGAGTACGGAAAATTAAAAATCATTTCTTCACCTACAGCCAGTGTTTTTCTTAATAGTACAGTAATCGGAAAAACCCCTTTTGAAGATAAATACAAAGTCGGAGAGTATTTATTAAAGTTAATTCCGGAAACAAGTGCGACTGATACGGCATCTTGGAACGGTAAAATAAATATTTATAAAAACTCGCTCACTTATGTAAATCGTGAATTAGGTTCGTCGGATATTGCTTCGGCCGGTGAGATATTTACAACGACTAAAATGACTAAAAAACCATCAAATGCCCAGTCTGGAGAAATTTATGTTGAGACAGAACCACAAGGTGCCATTGTTACTTTAGATAATGATGAAAAAGGAGTAGCTCCAGCTTTAATGGAAAATGTTTCAAGAGGCGATCATGAACTATCTGTTTTTATGCCTGGTTTTTTCCGAAGAACACAAAAGATTAATGTAGACCCTGGTTATCGTGTTAATGCCGCTTTTAAATTAGCAATTGACCAAAGCTCATCATTTGCCAAAGAGCCAGATGATAAAACTAAAATCGCTAGTAGTAGCGGAACGGTTGCCGAAAAAACCTATGTAAAAATAAGAGATAATCCTCAAGGCTGGCTCAGAGTAAGAGTGGATGGAGCAATTGATGCCACAGAATCTGCCAAAGTTAAACCAGGAGAAAAATATGAATTTCTGGACGAAAAAACCGGCTGGTTTAAAATAAAATATAACGATAATAAAGACGGGCTAGTTTCAGGGGAATTTGTTGACGGATGGGTATCGAGTGAGTATTCGACCAAAGAGTAAAAGCTCGATACTATATTTTTTAGTCCGCCACACCCCTATAGGGGCCCCTGGCGATTAACTAAAAAATAAGTATCTTCGCTTTATTTTTTCTTCCAAATCACTTTATTATAGAGAATATAAGAATAGGGAATGATGATGAAGGCGATGATAATAATCTTATAAATTATCCAAGATCCAATTATCAATGATCCAAATAGATGAATATCTTTATCTCCAATAAATCTAAGAGCAAGACTGAGCCCTGCGCCTTGAATAATAATTGAACCTGATGAGACAAAATTAAAGGTTATAAATTTAATCAAATATGCAAAGAAGCCTCCAATGATTTTTTTATCTTTAAAGCTCCAAAAATTATTAAGCATGAAGTTAAAAAAAATAGCCAATTCAGCGCTATACATATTGGCCGGCGCTTTTGCTAAATGCAGTTTATTGATAAACAGATAGGCAAAAGAAAAATCAACGGCAAAACCGGCTAAACCAACAATGACAAACTTAATAAAAGATGAATTTTTAAAAACATATAAAAGTGTTTGAAAACTATATTGAAAAGCATTAATTTTAGAAATCCCGGTTGCTCTTTCTTTAAAATGAATAGGAATTTCGCTCAGTACGGCATTATTTTTTATCGCAAAATCTAAGAAAGCAACTTGGAATACATATCCAGAGTAATTTTTTAGGTGATCATAGGCGTTTTTTATGACCCAAAATTTAATTGCTCGATAGCCATTAGTCCATTCGGTCACTTTTAATTTCATGAACCCAAATTTAATAACTGAATTAGCGCCAATCGATAATATCTTTCTATGTAGACCCCAATTTTTTGGAATAGAACCTCCCATAGAATATCTTGTTCCTACAACAAAATCAGCTCCTTGTTCGATTTTTTTAATAAATTCTGGTATTTTATTGGGATCGTGTTGTCCATCGGCATCAATCTGTATTACCAAATAAGGATTGATTTTTTCTTCACAGTATTTAAAGCCTTTTAAATACGCCATACCAAGACCTTCCTTTTCCGTTTCTAGTAAATGAAGGTTAGGAAATTTTCTTTGTAATTTTTTTACTATTTCAATAGTTCCGTCTTTTGATTGACTGTCTACTATTAATAGATAAAGTTCCCAATTTGATAATTTTTTTGATTGATCAAAGACTTTATTTACCAAATTTTCAATTTCGCCCTTTTCATTATATGTGGGAGCAACAACTACAACTTTTTTCATAGGCTTTTAAAATACTCAATGGTTTTTATTAATCCTTCTTCTAAATTTACTTTTGGTTGCCAATTTAAAAGCTTTTTAGCTTTTGCAATATCTGGACAACGTTTTTTTGGATCGTCATTCCCTATGGTTTTAAAAACAACTTCTGATTTGGATTGGCACAATTTTTTTATTGTATCGGCAATTTCGAGTATTGTCTTTTCGTTAAGATTGCCAATGTTAATAATTTCGCCGGCGCAATTCTGAGCAGTAGCTAGCAGATATAACCCCTCAACCATATCTGAGACGTAGCATAGAGAGCGAGTTTGAGACCCCTCACCATATATGGTGAGGGGCTGATTATTAATCGCCTGATTAACGAAATTAGAAACCACCCGCCCATCGCCCTTTTTCATATAAGGTCCATAAGTATTAAATATCCGTGCAATTCTAATATCTTTTTTAAATTTTCTAAAATAGGACATCATCAAAGATTCGGCAAATCTTTTACCCTCGTCGTAACAAGATCTGAGTCCGACAGGATTAACGTTCCCAAAATAATCTTCTCTTTGCGGATGTACCAAAGGGTCACCGTAAACTTCAGAGGTAGAAGAAAAAACCAATGTTCCACTGTTGCTTTTTATAAAAAAATCCAATACATTCATCAATCCGACGCTATTTGTTTTTAATATCTCAATCGATAGACCAATAAAATCTTTTGGTGAGGCAGGGGAGGCCAGGTCGTAAATAATATCAAAAGGAGGGAGAGTTGAAAAGTTAAAGTTAACAATATCAGCTTCAATTATTTTTAGATTACTATTATTTATTTCAGATTCCAAATTTTTTTTATTTCCAGTAACAAAATTATCTATCACAACGACTTCATCATTTTTGGCAAGATGAAATTTAGTCAAATGAGAGCCGATAAATCCTGCACCACCAGTTATTAATATTTTCATTGTTATGATCGACCTATCGAGTAATATTTAAATCCCATTTTTTTAAGATCAGAAGGGTCATAGATATTTCTACCATCAAAAATAGTCGGATGAGCCATTTGTTTCTTTACTTTACTAAGATCAATCTGTCTAAATTCATTCCATTCAGTAATAATTATCAGGGCGTCGACTTTATCTACAGCCTGATAGGGATCTTTACTGTAAGAAATTTTGTCTGTAAATATTTTTTTAATATTATTAGTTGCCTCTTGATCATAAACGTTTATTTGAAAACCTTGTTCTAACAATTTTTTAATTATAAAGACCGATGGAGCAAACCTTATATCGTCGGTATTAGGTTTGAAGCTTAATCCCCAGATTGCGACTTTTTTCCCCGGAGAATATTTAAGAATTTTTTCCAAAAAATTCTCCTGAGCCCTTGTGTTTATATTTTCAATTGCCGTAAGCAGCTGAACGTCAATTAAAGATCTTTTCCCAATATCTAAAAATGCTTTTACGTCTTTTGGTAAGCAAGATCCACCGTATCCAAGGCCAGGGTTTAAAAATTTTTTACCGATTCTTTCATCTATCCCAACACCAGTCAAAACTTCATCAACGTTAGCACCCGTCTTTTCACAATAAAATGAAATGAGATTTGCAAAAGATATTTTGTTAGCCAAAAAGACATTTGACGCATATTTAATCATCTCAGCTGAAGCCAAATTTGTTATAACTCTTTTTCCATTAATTGGCTTATGAAGTTCTACAAGTTTTTCAATGGCCCGTCTATTGTCAGAACCAATGACCACCCGATCAGAATTAATTGTATCGGAAATTCCTGTACCTTCACGCAAAAATTCAGGGCAAGAGGCGACGGCAAAATCAGACTGCTTTGACTTATGCTTATTAATAATGACTCCTATCTTTTTGTTTGTACCAACGGGCACAGTGCTTTTACAGGAGATAACCGTAAACTTACTTTTAAGATTTTTCCCAATATTTCTAGCTACCTCAATAACAGCTGTCAAGTCAGCTTCGCCGGTTTCTTTCGGAGGAGTACCGACTGTAATAAAAACAATTTCCGATTCAGAAATAGCAGGAGTATAGCTGGTTGTAAAAACTATTCTTTTTTGAGCAAGATTTTTTTGGAGAAGCTCTTTAAGGCCGGGTTCATAAATAATGGGGTCTCCTGATTTTAATCGATTAATTTTTTCTTTTGTATGTCCAATTACGAAAACTTGATTTCCAAAATCAGCAAATACACAGGCAGTTACTAAGCCAACATACCCATGTCCAACGACAGTAATTGTCATAGGGTTTTATTTTACAATTGTTTTTTTATTTCTTCCAGTCCTTGTTCAAACGTTTTCATTTTATAAAAATTATTTTTTTTGCTTCTTATATCAGCCATTTTAGGTAGTCCAGGTTTATTTTTGATATATTCTTCATAAGTGGTTTTTCCAATAATGGATTTATCATGACCGAAAGTTTCGGCAACTTTTATGGCCGTGTCATATGGCGAGAGAGATTGACTGCCGACCAGATGATAAATTTCTGGAGAATAATTATTAAATAAATACCTTAATCCATAAGCGATGTCATCAATAAATGTTGGAGTCATGAGCGAGTCGGTAATCATCAATAATGGTTTTTTGTTTTCAAGATAAAATTTAAAAGTACGAAAAAAATCTTTTTTCAATTCAAAACTGGCTCGGTATGGATAGGCGATTCGGACGATCATCGCCTGATCTTTAACGATTTTTTCACCTTCAAATTTTGATGATGCATAAACTCCTACTGGATTAGGAACGGAACCTTCGTCGTACGGAGGGTTTGCTCCATCAAAAACAAAGTCGGTAGAAACATAGATAAATTTTTTCTGTTTTTGGATCACAGTTTCAAAAACATTTTTAGTACCATCACAATTGATTTTGAAACAAAGCTCCTTGTTTGTTTCAGCTCCAGGAACGTTGGTATAGGCAGCCAAGTGGAAAAAAATATCATAATTCAAGTTTTTCAAAGCATTATTAACCTGTTCTTTGTTGGTAATATCCATCATAGTTTGAGGCAAAGGAAGAAATTCAAAGTCATTTTTAAGGAGCTCAACGATTCGTGACCCGACCAATCCATCAGCACCGGTAAGAGCGATTTTAAGCATATATTAATTTCAAATTACTAATATCTAATTACTAACAAAATATCAAATTTTAAATTGGAAATTTCATTAGAAATTAGGAATTAGAAATTAGACATTCTTAATACGCCTCCACCAATCTTGATTATTTTTATACCAATCAATAGTTTGTTCGAGATATTCGTCAAATCCGTGTTCGGGTTTCCAACCCAGTTTTTTATTAATTTTTGACCAGTCAATAGCATAACGGCGGTCATGGCCAGGACGGTCTTTAACAAATTCAATTTGATCTTCATCTTTTCCCATGATCTTTAAAATTCTTTTTATGATCTCAATATTAGGAATATCCTCAGTCAATCCGCCAACTAAATATGTTTCGCCAATTTTTCCTTTTTGTAGGATCAGATCAATTGCTTTGCAATGATCTTCAACATAAAGCCAGTCACGCACGTAAAGACCATCACCATAGACAGGTACTTTTTTGTTTTCAATAATGTTTGTGATAGCCAAGGGAATTAATTTTTCCGGAAATTGATAAGGTCCAAAGTTGTTGGAACAGTTTGAAATTGTAATCGGTAAATTATATGTTGTGTAATAAGCGCGAACCAAGTGATCGGAAGCGGCTTTTGAGGCAGAGTAAGGACTGTGAGGATTATACGAAGTTAGGTCATTAAATTTTTCTTTTGAATTTAATTCTAAAGCGCCAAAAACTTCATCGGTTGAGATATGGTGAAATTTTTTTACTTTATTTTTTAAAGCAGCTTCAAGTAAAACGTAAGTTCCTTCAATATTTGTCTTGATAAAAGGAGCTGGGTCCATGATTGACCGGTCGACGTGAGATTCAGCGGCGAAGTGGATAATTATTTCAATTTGATAATTACGAATTAACGAATTAACGAATTGAACGTCACAGATATCTCCATGTGAAAAAACATAATTTGGATTTTTTTCAACGGTTTTTAGATTTTCAAGATTGCCCGCGTAGGTAAGCTTGTCAAGGTTAACAATTTTGTCTTGAAGATATTTTTTCAGCCAGTAAAGAATAAAGTTACTGCCAATAAATCCCGCTCCGCCAGTCACAAGTAGTTTCATTAGTATTATTTTATCATTTTTTTCAAATGTGGTTGATTGATCAAATTTTCCAGAACCAGCCAGCGTTTCTTTTTTATTGGATGAGTGACGTCATCTTTGAATACTTTTGTTGCAGCTGTATTAAATCGGGGAGAGTACATAGAGACATAAGCCCAGCTAAATCCAACTTTTTTGCAAAGAACAACCGTATTTTGAAATTCTTCATCTGTTTCACCGCAAAATCCTACAATAATATCAGTAGTTAATTTTAGGTTTTTGATTTTTGATTTTAATTTAACGACGAGATTCAAATATTCGTCGCTAGTGTACCAGCGATTCATTCTTTTTAAGACGGCATCATCACCTGATTGGACGGGTAGATGAAGAGAGCGACTAATATTTTTGTTTTTAGCAATAACTTCGATCAGCTCATCGGAAAAATCCCAAGGATTGCTGGACATAAATTCAATTTTTTCAAAACCCATTTGAGCTACTTCATCAAGGAGGTAAGGAAATAGTGTAGGGATTCGATAACGACCTAAATGTTTCACATAAATAGGTTTAACATGTTGAAAGCTCGGTACCGAAAATTTTTTGACGGAAGAATTAAACCGCAAAAAATTTGGTACCTTCGCTTTCCCTTCTCCAAAATATTTCTTATCAATATCTCTCATCACCTGGATGTTTTTTTCACCGACGATCAGATCAGCGCCGTAAGAATTAACGTTTTGCCCCAATAACATTACGTTTTTGTACCCCTTTTTTTTAAGTTCGAGACATTCGGATACTACATCTTCATAGGGCCGACTGATCTCCCTCCCCCGGGTAAAAGGAACGATACAAAAAGTACAGAAATTATTACAACCATTGGATATGAGGACCCAAGCGCTGGTTTTATCAGTTCGGATAGGAGGAAGATTAAAACCTACTTCTTCAATTGGCATAAATTCATCAGCGTTGACCATTCTTTGTTTAAGAAGTTTTAAATACTTGCCGGTCTTATCACGATAAACTATTCCGATCATACACCCTGTGATGATTATTTTAAAAACCTCACCCTTTTTTAATTTAGCTTTTTTAATTTCACCAAGATTATCCACCAGTCCATACACTCGGTTTTCAGCAGACTGTCTAATCATGCAGGTATTAATAATGACGTAGTTTGCGCTTTTATAACTGCGGGCTTTTGTATATCCACGAGATTTAAAATCAGCTTCTATTCTTTCCGAATCGGCATGATTTTGTTGGCAACCAAAGGTTTTAATGAAATATTTCATATTCTCTGTTTCTTCATCTCTTCAATTATAAATATGAAGACCAAAAGTAGCACCCCAATCATAATAAACGCAATCAGCTTTTCAATTCCCTTCAAAAACAAACTGGCAATTCCCAATATCAAAGAAATTAACCAATAAAACCCAGCAATTCGTCTTTTTCCCCAGCCG
Source organism: Patescibacteria group bacterium (assembly GCA_038064615.1). Lineage (GTDB taxonomy): Bacteria > Patescibacteriota > Microgenomatia > UBA1406 > GWC2-37-13 > GWC2-37-13. Next base: position 140,621 of record JBBTSR010000003.1, on the reverse strand, counting down.
ATTTCGAGGAGTCGGTGATGAAAGTGTCCCCAATCAGCTCGGAAAGGGGACTGTCTTTTTTTCAACCGTCTGATCATTGTGTAAATAGCATCAATTGTGGGAATCGACAGAATAAGGACAGCGGTTCCTACTTTACCGAAAGAAAGGATAGAAAGAATTCCCAGCAAAAATCCCGCTAAAGCACCCCCACCGTAACCCGGCATAATTTTTTGAGGGTAATAATTATGAGGTAAAAAACCTAAATAGGCCCCGGCCACAATAAAACTTAAAATCGTTACAGACGAAGCCGAAATGTCATGTCCGGTAAATCGTTGTGATAATAGTCCTAAAAATATTGCCGTAATTGCAACAAATCCCGGGAGTTGCCCATCAATTCCTTTACTCCAGTTAATCATATTGGTCGACCAAGTAAGCCAAATAATAGCCAATAAATCGGCAACTACCCAAATATAGTGAACCCCAAAAAAATTAAGAGGTATCTGCCAAAAATCAAGTCTGATTACTCCTCCAAAGGGATTTGAAATGTAAGGAATACCTAAGCCAAATGCAATTACTAAAGCAGAAATAAGAATATTAGCAATAAATCTTAAATAAGGAGAAAGGTCATAAACATCATCAAGTAATCCAAGAATGATTAAAAAAAAACTCGCAATTAATATACCTAAAATAATTTTGCTGATAGGTAAAAAAATTAGGGATGTAAAGAGAATTGATAAATATATTGGCAAACCACCGGCTCGAGGAATAATTCCTACATGAGTATGAGCAGGATGATTTCTAGTTTTTGAATCAGTAACTAAATGAAATTTCTTTGCTAGAGCAATGGTCGGGATAGTTAAAAGATAAGAAATTAAAGTAGAGGATAAAAGTATAAAAAAATTCATTTTAAGAAACGATAAAAATAATTTTGATAAAGATTAAAGTAAAGCTGGTAATGAGAAAAAAATTAAGGTAATAAAAAATATTTTTTGTGAAATTATTTTCAGCATAAAATTTATTAAAAATATATTGGTTAATAAAAAATAAAAAGTTCATAAAAATTGGTAAAATAAAAATTATCAATGAATCAGCTAACTGATTTTCTCCCCAAAGCTGGGAATAAAAAAGTGGGATCTGAGGAGGCATCGTTTTAAATTTTAACAAGAAGGTAACAACCATTAAGATATCTGCTCCTAGTAATAATTTAATCATAGTCATATTATACTTCCTTCTCTATATTTTTGCCCTTGAAATAGAAAAATCATTTGTTTATCATGTTACCTAAAATGAGGGAAGGACACTTATGAAAGACATAAAAATTTACAATCTGGTTAAAAAGGAAGAGAAAAGACAGAAAGAAGGAATAGAGTTGATCCCCTCAGAGAACTATGCATCGTCCGAAGTAAGAAAAGTTTTATCTTCATATTTTGTTAATAAATATTCAGAAGGCTACCCAAAGAAACGTTATTACGGTGGTAATGAAAATGTTGATGAGTTGGAGATATTATGTCAGGAAAGAGCTAAGAAACTCTTTGATGTTCCTTTCGTCAACGTCCAGCCATATTCAGGTTCGCCAGCTAATTTAGCTGTTTATTTAGCAACCTGCCGCCCTGGCGACACCATTATGGGTCAGGCTTTGATCGCCGGAGGGCATCTAACACACGGTCATTCGGTTTCGGCAACAGGTATCTTTTATAAATCATTTCAATATTCATTAAGAAAAGATAATACCTATAAAAATGAAGATCTGTTTGATTACGCAGAGATCAGAAGATTGGCAAAAGAACACAGACCAAAGTTGATTTGGGTTGGAGCAACTGCTTATCCACTTAAATTTAATTACAAAAAGTTTGCCGAAATTGCTGATGAAATCGGCGCTTACTTAGTTGCTGATATTGCCCATGTTGCCGGTTTGATCGCAGGGGGAGCTCATCCATCACCGGTTCCTTATGTTCATATTGTGACAACGACCACTCACAAGACTTTAAGAGGTCCGCGAGGGGCGATGATAATGGTTACAAATAAGGGATTAAAAAAAGACCCAGAATTAGGTGACAAAATTAATAAAGCTATTTTCCCGGGCCTTCAGGGAGGTCCTCATGATAATACGACAGCCGGAATCGCCCTAGCTTTATTTGAAGCAGCCCAACCGTCTTTTAAAAAATATGCGGCACAGATAGTTAAAAACTCGAGAGTATTAGCTAAAACCTTAATGGATGGGGGTTTGAAATTAGTCGGTGGAGGCAGTGAAAACCATTTATTACTTGTTAACTTGACTTCAATACTTGGAACAGGTTCGGGAATATTTGCTCAAAAAGCTCTTGATTTAGTTGGATTGACTTTAAATAAAAACACCGTTCCTGATGAGACTTCGTCACCTTTTTATCCATCTGGAGTCAGACTTGGGACACCAGCCTCAACCAGCCGGGGAATGAAGGAAAAGGAAATGAAGTTCATCGCTGGCGTTATTCTTGAAGTAATTAATTTACTCAAACCATATCGTTTGCCGGCTATTAAAGAGGAGAGAAAAGATTATATTGCCAAGTTTGAAAAGGAGATGAGAATCAACAAAAGAATGAAAGAAATTCATTTAAGAGTTAAAAAACTCTCTCTCAGATTTCCAATACCGTAGTTTTATTAATTGCCGTTGATTTCTAATAAATATTAGGTAGTATTAAATATGGCGAAAAAGTTAATGAAACAAAAATCAGTCGAAGAAATGTCTCCGAAAGCTGTAGTCAAGCTTCCCAAGAAAATTTTTCTTTATGTCTTTATTTTGCTTATTGTTGCCGGATTGATTTATTTTGGAGGAAAAGTTTTATTTGTTGCATCAGTTAACGGACAGTTGATAAACCGTTTTACAGTTATCAAAGATCTGGAAAAACAGGGTGGAAAAAAGGTACTTGAAACGATTGTTTTAAAAACCTTGATTAATCAGGAAGCAAAAAAAAGAAAAATTGATATTTCTCAAAAAGAATTGGAAGCGGAATTAACCAAGATTGAAGTAAATGTTACTTCTCAAGGAACAACTCTTGATGCCTTATTACTTCAACAAGGGATGACGAAAGATGATTTGAAGAATGAGATTAAACTCCAGCTTTTGGTTACCAAGATGGTTGAAAAAAATGTTTCAATTACAGAAAAAGAAATAGATGATTATTTAACCAATCAAAAAAGTCAAGCTTCACAGTCATTGGATCCAACTCAAGCGGCTCCAGAAATGACCAGAGCTCAGGCCCAATCAACGCTTAGACAACAGAAACTTCAGACAAAAATTCAAACCTTCGTGGCTGACCTTAAAGCCAAAGCAAAGATCAACTACTTCGTAAAGTATTAAGGTTGATAGTACTTCGAGGTTTTTATCTTGTTCTATTGGTCTAAATTTATACTTTTGTAGGTTATAAGCGGTTGACTTCATAATATAAACAGTTAAACATTAAACTGTTAGAACCTAAAAAAACTATTAAACGGTTAAAACCTTAAATACTATGAAATATGCTTTAGAAGAAAGAGTAGGAGGATTTGCAGAAAACATAATTGATTTAATAAAAAAAGTAAGAATAAATATTACAAATAAAAATATAATCGAGCAGCTGATAAGATCTGCCACAAGCATAGGAGCTAATTATTTTGAAGCAAATGGTTCATCAAGTAAAAGAGATTTTATAAATAAGATAGCGATTTCAAAAAAAGAAGCTATAGAAACTCAATACTGGTTAAGATTGTTAAATAAAACTGACGATTATTTAAAAGAAGAAATTATTAAACTTTGGGACGAGGCAAAACAAATCGGAATGATTCTTTCAAAAATAATTTCTAATGTCAGAAAAACGCTTTCTTAAGTTTAACAGTTTTAAGTTTAGAAGTTTTTTTAACAGTTTAAGTTTTAACAGTTTAACCGTTTAATATTTGGTAAAATATACTCATAGTTTTGCCCGGTCGTCTAACGGTAGGACAATAGACTCTGAATCTATTTATCCTCGTTCAAATCGAGGCTGGGCAACCAAACTGGTATAATAAAATTATGAAAATAAAGTCTCTCTTAGCTCAAGAAATTTTAGATAGTCGAGGATTCCCTACGATAGAATGTGTGACTACACTAGATGATGGTTCAACCGGTTGGGCGGCTATTCCATCTGGGGCCTCAACGGGAAAGTATGAAGCAGTTGAGCTACGAGATAATGATCCAAAACGATTTGGTGGAGCTGGAGTTTTAAAAGCGGTTGAAAATGTAAATACCAAAATTCAATCTGTCGTTGCCGGGCTTGATGCAGAAGATCAAAATAAATTAGATAAAACAATGATCGAACTTGATGGCACGGAAAATAAAGCCAATCTTGGAGCCAACGCGATTTTGTCAGTTTCCTTGAGTGCTGCCCGAGCCCAAGCCACCAGCGAAAAAAAACCCCTATATCAATATCTTTCAAAATTTAATCCTGACTTTAAAGGTGTTTATACGATGCCATTAACGATGATGAATGTTTTAAATGGCGGCAAGCATGGAAATTGGGCCAGTGATATCCAGGAGTATATGATCTTTCCGGTTGGTGCGAAGAACGTCCAAGAATCAGTCAGAATGGGAGCTGAGGTTTACCAAGCTTTAAAATCAGTCTTGAAATCAAAGAGTTATGCGATTGCGGTAGGAGACGAAGGCGGTTACGCTCCACAGTTTAAATCCAATGAAGAACCTTTTCAAATACTCATGGAGGCAATTCAAAAAGCAGGTTACGTTCCTGGCAGAGATATTAGTTTGGGGATAGATGGTGCCGCTTCCGAATTCTTTCGCGATGGCAAATATTTACTAAAAAAAGAAGGTCTAACATTATCAACTGATGAATTAATTGAGTTTTATTCAAATCTTTGGAAAAAATATCCGATCGTTTCCATGGAAGATATCTTTGACCAAGACGACTGGGATGGTTTTAAAAAACTTTATCAAAAAACTGAAGGTAAGATGCAAGTGATGGGTGATGATCTTTTTGTCACCAACATCAAACGTTTGCAAAAAGGAATTGCGGAGGCAACCTGCAACTCAATTCTTATCAAACTAAATCAGATCGGGACGTTGACGGAGACAGTTAATGCGATCCTCATGGCTCGAAAGGCCGGAATGACGGCGGTTGTTTCCCATCGGAGCGCCGAGACGGAAGATACTTTTATGGCAGATTTTGTGGTGGCCATGGGAACGGGTCAGATCAAAACTGGTGCACCAGCTCGAGGTGAAAGAACAGCAAAATACAATCAGTTGATGAGGATAGAACGAGAACTAGGAAATAAAGCTGAATTTGCCAAGTTTCCGTTTTTTCCACTCGTATGATAAAAGCAATAATCTTCGATTTTGGTGGAGTAATTACTACGCGAGGATATCTACTTTGGATGAAGGAAGAAATTCCAAATTTCGAAAAGAATAAATTATTTTATGATGATTTATCCGATAAATATGATTTAGGGATGATCACGCATAAAAAATTTACTGAGATAATATCTAAAGAATCGGGAATAGGGAAGGATGTTATTTGGAAAAAAATATTTAATAAAATAAAAGTCAATAAAGAACTATTAAAAATTATTTATAAGCTTAAAAAAAATTATAAAATAGCTATTTTAACAAACTTTCACCATAAACCATTAAATGATTTAATTATTAAATATGATTTAGAAAATTATTTTGACCTAAAAGTTATTTCATCGTTACATAAACTACATAAGCCAGATTCTAAGATTTTTAAGAAGACACTTAAATTATTAAAAATCAAACCTGATGAAGCAATTTTTATTGATGACGGTCAAAAATATGTTGATGGTGGAGAAAAGGTAGGAATCAAATCTTTACTTTTTATCACAAACAAGAAATTAATTGATGACTTAAAAAGTTGTGGCATTAATGTTTAATTGATTAATCAGTAATACAAAATGTACAATCGATTAATCGATTGTACACAAGAACTTTGAATGGTAATTTTAGTCTGGATTCCCGCCTCCGCGGGAATGACATTTCATATATAATTCAACTATGAAAACAATTGATTTTTCATTACCGGACCAAAATGGGGACATTCATAAATTATCTGACTATAGAGGTCAGTTCGTTGTCTTATATTTTTATCCTAAAGATGACACTCCTGGATGCACGGTCGAGGCCTGCAGTTTTCGGGACAACCAAGAAAAATTTAAAGAACATGGAATCGTTGTCTTAGGCGTTTCAAAAGATACGATTCTTTCTCATAAAAAATTTGTTCAAAAACATAATTTAAGATTCACAATTTTTTCCGATGTAGAAAAAAAAGTTATTAGGAAATATAAAGCCTGGGGTGTTTCCGCTTTAAGAAAAACTTATTTAATAGATAAAGAGGGCAATATCGTCAAGGTCTATGACAAGGTCAACCCATTGATTCATGCAGAAGAAATCCTCAAGGATGTTAATACATTGCTTGAATAGAATATTTTCCATTTGATTTTAAAATAAAAGCCTTCTGTGGATAAAAGGGAAGATTGGTAGCGACGTTTTCTTTAGGAATGAGTACTTTTCCGTTATACGCCGGTATGTCTTGATAACTCTTTCCGTAAATATAAACATTATTATTTTTTAAATAATATTGAGCCGTAAAAAAATCCAAATCATCGGTATATATAAAATCTTTTTTATTAGCAATCACCTGTATTTCTCTTAATACTTTTCTCAAGTCAGTTTTTTTTCGATACTCTATCTGTAATTTTTGATAACTGAAGGTTAAAACTATTAATATGGCAAACAATACGGCGCGCAGATATATATTTATTTTTTCCAAAATAAAAATTATCAACAGCAAAAGGCCAACGGTGGTAAAAATAAGATAGCGTGGAAAATACAAAGGTTTAATAAATGAAACTAAACCAACGATTAAAGAAATTCCTACTCCCCAAATAAAAAGCATCTGAAAATGAGGACGGTCTTTTTTTGAAAGTTTTTTTATATACAAGTAAATTCCAATTGCAGTTATGAATAATAGGACAAGGGAAGAATACATTACATTATTTTGAATTTTTACGACCAATTCGCCAGGATAAAAAGCAGACTCGTTGCCGGTATAAATGATCCCGAGCAGGACGAAAATATCCTTCAGATGGGGCTTCTCGATCCAAAAGGAACTTTGCAATTTATTTTGACTGAAGAAAAAAACTAACCAAGGAGAAAATACCAATAGGGATAAATAAACGAATTTATTTTTAATAAATTTAATATTCTTTCGATTGATGATTAAGATAAATATCTGACTAAAAACGACCAATAACATAAAATAATGGGTAAAAAGTCCGGCGATTGTTGAGAACAGATAAAGCCGATTATTTTTTTTGTAAAAAGCATAACAAGAAAGACTGGCAAAAAATGCCAACATCGAGTACATTCGGGCTTCAAAAGCGTAATACAGTAATAACGGATTAATAATAAATAAAATTAAATAAAAAAATGCTTTTCTTTCTTTCATTTTAAAAATTTTATTTAGAAATAAAAAAGCAACATAAATAGTTGCCCAGAAAAAAACAATAGATAAGCTTCTTAAGGCGATTTCCGAACCTCCGAATATCTTCATCCAGTAATGCAAGATAAAATAATAAAGAGGAGGATTAAAATCTTTGACGGTTAAAAAAATCATTTCAATAATATTTTTTTTAGCCATAAAATAAGAAAAAGCTTCATCTCTCCAAAATGGCTGAGTAAGGAAAAGAAGGGGGGTTTTGGTAAAAAGCCAAGTAAGCATAATTAAGTTTATCAAGTTGTAAAGTTCATCAAGTTTATCAAGTGAATTTTCTTGACAAACTTGACAAACTTGAAACTTGACGAACTCTTTACACCTTTTCCGTTACTTTATATTTTAATTTCTTCCCTAACAATATTCTAGTGTGGGCGTCAAGAGCCGGGAGGGAAGAAAAAAAGAAAGAGACTACCGGCAACAAATACCACTGAACAATCAACAGGGGAAGACTTGAAGCGCTTGTTTTCATATTCACTTTTTGCCGAAGTTTAATATCTAAATAAATATACAGTATTAGCATGCCTGATGACAAGGTCAAAATCAAGGCTGAAAGTTTTGGTAACAGTAAACCAAGAACGGTTCTTCTGAATGAAGGATTAATCAAAGGTGGAATTGAAGCACTGATTGTTAGAATAAAAAAAGATACCGGCCAGAAAAGATGAGTTTCGATAATAAAGATGATTTTTTTAAGTTTTTGCCAAAATTCAATATGAGGCGTTTGAAAAAATCTTTTTAAAACATAACCAACATCGGTAACCCCCCAAGCCCAACGCTTTTCTTGCTCATATCGATTGACTAAAGTCTTCATTGTTCCACCTGATAAGACGGCGTCTCCATTGACGATTGTGAAAAGTGGGATTGTTCGCACTTTTTCACCAAAGGTAAAGAAAGCTTGAAAAAACACATGCCAGTCTTCGGGTATGATATCAGTATCCCAGAAATTTATTTTTTTTAGCAACCAAAGATTGGTCGAATAAGTCGAAACCTGAATAAGATTCTCTTTTTGTGATAAAAAAGCTAGTCGGAGTATTGAAGATAGAGTTGCTTGTATGCGGACAAGAAATGGCAGTTGCCAGAAATTATTATATAAAAGAACCGGAGCCCAGTAAAAATGGAAAAGTCTATTCTTATCTCTAAGATACTCAAAACTAAGATAAGAAAAATAATTTTTTGGTAGTTTGCTATCGGCGTCACAAATCGTAATTAAAACATTTTTTCTATCAAAATTATTATCTTCTACATATTTGTCAACAATTTTTGCGGCATATGTTTGGTTACTGGCTTTCCCAGGTTCTTCGTTCGCTTTTAACGGATGGTAATAGGAAATAATTTCTTTGAAAAAGTTTTGATACTTATCAGAAATATACTGGCTTTTTTTTGACGCATCAGTCTCTCGTTTTTCAAAGGCAAGAATTAAATATAAATTTTCTTTAACCGGATAATCGTTTTTGATTAATTCTTGGACAGTTTCTTCTAATTTATGGAGAGGTTCTTTATAATTGGGAATAATAATAAAATGTTTTAAATCTTTATAATTTTTTTGACTTAGTAATTTTTTATAATATTTAATTTGACTGTGAAAAAGAATTTCGTTATAAGAAACGACACAGGAATATGTGGTAGATAGCGATTTAGAAAAAAAATAAAGATCAAAAGCAATGATAAAATAAGCCACAAGGGCCGGATGAAAAGGAGAAAGCCATAGTGGAAGAGTAATTAAAAACCAGGAGCTGATCGGAACAATAATTTCTAGTAACCTTTGAAAAAATCTTGTTTGGATAAGGTGTTTAGCCATGGGGATATTATACTACAGTAAACTACTGCCAGGCTTCGCAGATGATCTTGAAGGAGCAGAAGTCGCAATGAATTCCCGGATTTGCAGGAAATATATTTTGTCTGATTTCTCCAACCATGTCAATAATTTTATTTTTAGTTTCAATTAAATCCTCTTCTGTTTTCTTGAGAGTAATTTTTTCTGGTGTTTGTAAATAATAAAAAGTTAAATTAATATCAACGAGTTTTTTATTAAGAAAATTTTTATCTTGACTAGCTAAAGCATAGATTGTTAACTGCAAATTTTTTAATAATTCCCTTTCGTTGGGCTTTTTTCCTGTTTTATAATCAATAATTTCTATTTCATTTTTATTTAAAGAATCAATACGATCAATTTTTCCGGTGAGAAATATATCTTCGGATATTTTTATTTTGAAGAGTCTTTCCAATCCCAGTATCTGTAAATTTGAAGAATGGAATTTATCAAAATAATTAACCAGAATTTTGTGACCTTCCTTTTTCATTCGATCTTCGTGAGCTTTCGAGGAATAGCCGATTGGAATCCAAGACTTTTTATAAATCTCTAACAATCTGTTTTTATTGACCTTTTTATTTTGCAGAAACTCGCTGTAAAAATTTTGTAAGGTTTTATGAATTGATGTCCCAAATGATTCAGCGGCAGTTGAGGTCGTTGGAATTTTTAAAACATATAGATATTTATATTGAAGCGGACAGGTTTTGTAGGAGTTAAGTTGGGAGTAGGAAAAATTGTTGGTGATAGGCAATCGCTCTGTAGGGGCATTGCGCGCAATGCCCGTACCATTTAATTTATTTGTTTGTTTTGTTGTTTTAAAATCAAAAATTGAAAGTTGGGATTTTTGTTCCTTTTTAATATTTATCTGTTTATTAACGATTTCTTCCCCCAAGGTTTCAATAATAAATCTCGAGATTTTTCGTATTCGTTTTCCTTCAGCGTAAAATTTTGAAGATGATAGAAAGACTTGATCTTTGGCCCGGGTCAGTCCAACATAAAAAAGCCGGCGCTCTTCTTCAATATGGTAGTCACCGGTTGGCAATATTTCCTTAATCAAATCATCAGGAATGCTTATGATCTCTTTTTTATGTCTGGTTGGAAAGCGTTCCTCGGTTAAGTTAACCAAAAAAACAACAGGGAATTCTAATCCTTTGGCTGAGTGAACGGTCAAAATATTTACAGCGTTTAAAGAAGTAATATCTGTTTTGGAGACGATTGGAGATTCTCCCATTTCAATACTCATATTTATGTAATCAACGACGGCAAAGATTGAAGAGTCTTCATGCTCCGACTCAAATACTTTTAACTTATTAAAAAAATTAGAAATATTTATGGCAATTTTTTCTTGAGATTCAGTTTTATAATTTGTTAATGTTAATAACAATCCTGACTCTTCTAAGAAATAATACAGAATTTGTCCAGCCGTATTTGTTTTCAAAAGACCAAGATGCTTAACAATCATTTTATAAATCATTAAAAACTTTTGCTTTGTTTCGGATTTTAATAACGGTAGATACGGTTTATAAATATCAAACTCACTTCGATGTATCGATACATTGAAGTATGAGAGATAGATCTCCATAGCTTGAAATAAAGATTGGTTAATTTTTTTGGCAAAAGAAAGTAACAATGAAACATCTTTTTTATCAACACTATATATATCCATATACAGGAGGCGAAAAAAAGAAGGGGAGTCTTCTAAATCATAGAGAACTTTAAGATAGGCTATTAGATCTTTAACTTCCGGTTGTTTGTAAAGTGTCCCCGGTCCTAAGAATTGATAAGGAATTCCAGTACGGGTCAGAGATTTTACAAAAGGATCCGAGTGATTATTGGCCCGAACTAAAATGGCAAAATCGGAATATTTGTATGTTTTAGAAAGATTAAGGATTTCCCTGGTAATATGATCGGATTCATCTTCTACGTTTTCGGTTAAATAATAATTAATTGGATTATTTAATTTCGGATTACGAATTACGGATTTGGAAGCAATTAGATTTTTGGAAATACCAAGTTTGAATTCCAATGTGTCCGGGTCGTTATTTTTAATAAGTTTGTAAGCTGCGTCAAGAATTGTTTGATTGGAACGGTAATTCTTTTTTAATGTTATCTGTTTGGCTTTTTTGTAGTCCTTGATAAAGTTAATGATATTGGAAACAGATGCGCCACGGAATTTGTATATGGCCTGTGAATCATCGCCTACAACTGTTAATCGGGGATTTTTTTTTACTGGAGAAAGAAGTTTGATCAGTTGATATTGAGCGATGTTAGTATCTTGAAATTCATCGATCAAAACAAAAGAATATTGTTGTTGATATCTTTTTAAAATATTTGGGCGTTTTTGAAATAATCGTAGGGAATAATAAACTAGGTCAGCAAAATCCATTAGGCCCTCTTTGATTTTAAGTTTTTGATAAGTTTGATAGGCTTGAGCTAATTCAAGATATTTATTAATTTCCACTTGTTCGTCAGCATCATTATTACGAATTACGGATTGCGAATTTCGTTTTGCCCACTTCAAATAATCGTCAGGAGAAATATCCTCATCTCTAAGTCTTGAAAAATGCTGTAATAAGACTTCTAAAAATTTATTAGGATTACCTAATGGTCGAAAATACTTAAGATTAAAAAGAAAAAGATTTTGTTTTAAAAAAATAATAGTTTCGGCTTCCGTCATTAATCGGTAATTTGGTGATAAGCCAATTTGAAAACCATTTTCTTTTAAGATATGGTCGGCAAAGGCATGGAAGGTTGAGATATTCATCTGAAAATATCCGTATGGCATCGCTTTGTCAACCCGCTCTTCCATTTCAGAGGCGGCTTTTTCGGTAAAGGTAAGAGTTAGGATTTGTTCCGGCCTGGCAATTTTCTTTTTAACGAGGTATTTTATTTTTTCAACGATAACAGAAGTCTTTCCCGTTCCCGCCCCGGCAATAATTAATAGGGGACCCTTATTATATTTCACCGCCAATTGCTGTTCTTTATTTAAAACATAGCCACTCATGTCAAACATTTTATCATGTATCCCCCTTGACTTTTATACCATTAATTCGTAAGATGAATTCTAAAGCTTAAAAAGCCTTCTTGTTTTTTTATTTTTTTCGGTTATAATAAGTAAGGCTTGTTGTTTTTATTATTAATTTATTTTATATAAATATATGGCAGACGGCGTTTTTAAGAGGAACAAACCTCATTTAAATATTGGTACGATTGGTCACGTTGATCATGGAAAGACAACTTTAACTTCAGCAATTCATTATGTTCTTTCAAAAAAAGGACAAGCAAAATTCTTAAAATACGAAGATATTGATAAAGCTCCGGAAGAAAAAGCAAGAGGAGTGACCATTAACCTTCATCACTCAGAATACGAAACGGATAAAAGACACTATGCACACATCGATGCTCCAGGACACGCAGATTATATCAAGAACATGATTACCGGTGCCGCTCAAATGGATGGAGCTATCTTGGTTGTTTCCGCTCCAGATGGTCCAATGCCTCAAACTCGAGAACATATTTTACTAGCACGCCAGGTAAACGTTCCGGCCATAATCGTTTTCTTAAATAAATGTGACATGGTTACAGATAAAGAAATCTTAGATTTAGTTGAAATGGAAGTAAGAGACTTATTAACTAAATATAAATTTCCCGGAGATAAAATTCCTATTATTCGTGGATCTGCCATAAAAGCATTGGCTGATGACCCAGAAGGACTAAAGGCAATTGAACTCCTTATGAAGACAGTTGATGATTATATTCCTGATCCAGTCAGACCGGTTGATAAACCATTTTTGATGCCGATTGAAGACGTGTTTACAATTTCGGGACGAGGAACAGTCGTCACTGGAAGAGTCGAAAGAGGCATCGCTAAAGTAAATGAAGAAATGGAAATAGTTGGAATCAAAGATACTAAAAAGACCGTCATTACCGGAGTTGAGATGTTCAAAAAAACCTTAGATGAGGCTCGAGCCGGTGACAACGTTGGTCTTTTGCTTCGAGGAGTGGAAAAAGACGATGTAATACGTGGTCAAGTAATCGCCAAACCAGGATCAATTACTCCTCACACAGAATTTGATGCGGAAATTTATATCTTAACTAAAGATGAAGGCGGGCGACACACACCATTCTTTAAAGGGTATCGACCTCAGTTTTATATAAAGACCACCGATATTACCGGAGAGGTAGAGCTGCCTGCCGGTGTTGAAATGGTTATGCCGGGAGACAATGTTAAGATCAAAGGTAAATTAATCTATCCAGTCGCCATGGAAGAAGGATTGAAGTTTGCTGTTCGTGAAGGCGGGCACACGGTAGGGGCCGGAGTTGTAACCAAGATCATTAAGTAAGTTCATCAAGTTTGTCAAGTTATAAAGTTTGTCAAGAAAAAAATCTTGATAAACTTGAAAAACTTGCTACTTGATAAACTCAGTTGTTTATTTGCACTTTAATACTATGCCGAAAGGAAGAATTAGAATTAGGCTTAAGTCGTATGACCATCGTTTGATTGATGAAACGTGTCAAAAAATAGTTGACACAACGATCAGAACAGGCGCAAATGTGGTTGGACCAATTCCACTACCCACTAAAAATGAAATGTTTGTGGTTAATAAATCCTCGTTTATTGATAAAGATGCAAGAGAGCATTTTGGTTTGAAGACGCACAAAAGAATGATTGATATTTTAAATCCCACCAATCAAACGATAGATTCATTAATGCATCTTGAACTTCCTGCCGGCGTTGAGGTTGAAGTAAAAATGTAAGTAAAAAATTCTGCTTGAACATTTTAAACCGTTGTTATATAATGCTAATTACATGTTAATTATCCTTGTTCGGGAACGAAGGATTTAAATTTTTGCGGATTGGAATGTTAGCCCCAATCTGGGGCATTTTTTTTGCCAAATATTTATGCCAGCGTTTATTTTAGGAAAAAAATCGGCTTCGTCCCAACAATTTGATAAAAATGGAGACAGGATCCCAACAACTTTCATTGATACGTCTTCTTGTCATCTAATCAGCGTTATAACTCCAGATAAACGGGGATATTTTTCCGTTAAGCTCGGATTTTTTCAAACTAAAAATATTAAAAAACCTGTTAAAGGTGAATTAGAAAAAGCGGGGATAAAGACCCCGCTTCGTTTTTTAAGAGAGTTTCGACTTGAGGACCATAAAGATAAAGTTAAATTAATTGAAGAGGGAAATAAAAAAGGGCTTCAAATTGGGGAAGTTAAAATTTTTTCTGGGGATATAATCAATCCAACGCTTTTTATAAAACCTGGTGATTTAGTAACGATTTCCGGGACATCCAAGGGAAAAGGTTTTCAAGGAGGAGTCAAACGTCATGGTTTTAAAGGTAGATCTCATACTCATGGAGCATCTCGAGATGAAAGAGCTCCAGGATCAATTGGAATGACAACTACTCCAGGAAGAGTTTTTAAAGGAAAAAGAATGGCCGGCCGGATGGGTGGAGACAGAGTTTCAATCAAAAATATTGAAGTTATTGAAGTAAAAGAAAATGGTCTATTAATTAAGGGATTAGTCGCAGGAGCCAAAGGTGGGTTATTAGAGGTTCGCGGTTAATCATTTGAATGTAGGGGTCGGGTAACCCGACCCGTACAATAAGACAATATGACAATAACAAAAAAAACAGAAAAAAAATCCAATCTATCTTTACCTATCTATGATATTGAAGGTAAAAAACAAAAAACAATCGAACTTCCAAAAGAAGTTTTTGCCGTTATAGCTAATCCAAATTTATTAGCTCAAGCGGTAAGAGTCTACTTAGTAAATCAAAGACAAGGTAATGTTAAAGTAAAAACACGAGGAGAGGTAATTGGATCAACTAGAAAAATTTATCGCCAAAAAGGAACAGGAAAAGCCAGACACGGTGCTATTAAAGCCCCAATTTTTGTTGGTGGAGGAGTTGCTCATGGACCAAAACAAAAGGACTACAATTTAAAGTTTAATAAAAAAGAGAAAAAAATAGCCTTATATGGAGCTTTATCATCAAAATTAAAAGATAAGAAAATATTTGGACTGGACGAAAAAGCTTTGACTATGAGCCCAAAAACCAAAACCATTGCTAATTTTTTAAAAGAATTAAAATTAATCGGCAAAAACAATCTTATGATTTTGAAAAAATTGGAAACAAATAATTTAGTACTGGCAATGAGAAACATACCAAATATTTCTTTTGTTGATGTCAATTCCCTGAATCCTTATATGGTTTTAAAGAGCAGCAGCTTGATCTTTGTTGAAAACGCATTAGAAGTTTTTACAAGCAAACCAAAAAATGTTAATAAATAAAGTTTTGATTAAACCAATTCTGACTGAAAAGGCAACTAATTTAGTTCAAAATAATGTTTATATGTTTGAAGTAGATAAGAAAGCTAATAAACATCAAGTAAAACAGGCCTTAGAAACACTTTACAAAGTAAAAACAGGCGAAGTGAAAGTGATGATAAGAAAAGGAAAAGAAAAAAAAGTTGGAAAAAAAGGATTGTTGAAAAAAACCTCTGACAGAAAAATTGCCTTTGTTAAATTAAAAGAAGGTAAAATCGATTTATTTCCTCAAAAATAATTATGAATAAGAAAATATTATCTAAAAAAGTTAAACCTGTAAAAAGCTTGATGACTATTTTAAAAAAAAGGTCAGGCCGTGATAATAGCGGTCAAATTTCAGTTCGTCATCAAGGTGGAAGACAGAAAAGATTTTACCGGACTATTGATTTTAAAAGAGATAAGCGAGATATGGAGGCGGAAGTAATAAGAATTGAAAGAGATCCAAACAGAAACGTATTTATTGCCTTGATCAAATATAAAGACAATGAACTAAGATATATTCTTTGCCCAAACAAATTGTCTGTGGGTGATAAAGTTATTGCCAGTGAAAATGCTGATATAAAGATCGGTAATGCACTACAATTAAAAAATATCCCGATCGGAACATTGGTCCACAATGTTGAGCTCTATATTGGAAAAGGCGGACAGATGATCCGATCAGCCGGAACTGCCGCATCAGTCATTGCTAAAGAAGATAGATATATTCATCTTAAATTACCGTCTGGGGCAGTGCAGAGATTTTTTAAAGATTGTTGGGCGACGGTTGGTCAATTGGGGAACATAGAGTTTAAAGATGAAATAATTGGGAGCGCCGGAAGAAAAAGATTAATGGGAGTGAGGCCAACTGTACGTGGTACGGCTCAAAATCCTCGTAGCCATCCACATGGCGGGGGAGAGGGAAGATCTGGAGAGGGCATGCATCCAAAGACTCCTTGGGGAAAACCAGCTCGAGGAAAAAGAACAAGAAACAAAAATAAATGGAGCAGATCATTAATTATAAAAAGACGTAGAAAATAATTATGGAAACTAAAGCGTATTTTATCAATTTGCCGGTTTCTCCGAAGAAAGCTCGCTTTTATTTGCCGGCAATAAAAAAATTAAAACCTATTGAAAGTTTAGAATATCTTATGTATGAAAGTACTGACGCTTCAGTTATTTTATACAAGGCTATTAAATCGGCGATCAGTAGTGCTCGACAGATATTGAAAGTCGAAGATAATCTGTTAGAATTTAAACTTCTAAGCGTTGAACAGGGACAAAAATTAAAGCGTTTTAGACCGGGGTCCCGTGGAAATGCTAAGCCTATCAATAGAAGAATGAGCCACATTAAAATTATTCTTGAAGTTAAAAATAAAAAGTAAATAAAATTATGGGACAAAAAGTTCATCCAAGAGGTTTAAGACTTGGGATAATATACAATTGGAATTCAAGATGGTTTTTTTCTAATAAAAGAGCTTTCAAAGATTCTTTAATATCAGATTTGAAAATAAGAAAAGTACTGATGGATAAATTAGCTTTTTCTTCAGTAACTCAAATAGATATTGAGAGGGCCATAAACAGAATTACTTTGATAATTTATGCTGTTAAAGTCGGTATGATAATTGGTCGGGGTGGAAAAGGGTTGGAAGAAATTAAACAGTTTGTCCTTGATAATTTGAAAAAAGGAGAAAAAGTCAAAGAATTAAAAATTGATATTAAAATCGAACCGGTAAAACAACCATTTTTAAATTCTTATTATGTAGCTCAACTGGTTGCAGAAAAATTAGTCAAGAATTTTCCTCATCGTTCTACCGTTCACAATGCTATGAACAAAGTGATGGAAGCAGGTGCTAAGGGAGTTAAAATTCAACTAGGGGGAAGAGTCGGCGGAGCCGAAATTTCTAGACGAGAAAAATATTTTTTGGGTTCAGTTCCAACATCAACAATTAGAGAAGACGTTGACCTGGCAAGATATCCAGCCCTTACAAGATCAGGGTATGTAGGAGTAAAAGTTTGGATCTGTAAAAAATAATATGTTAGCACCAAAAAGACAAAAATATCGAAAACAATTTAGAGGTACTTTCCGAAAAATTGCCGTTAAAGGTGATAAATTAAATTTTGGTTTTTATGGTCTTAAGGCAATGAAAAGTGCTTGGATAAAAGACCGGGAAATTGAATCGGCTCGAGTTATTTTTGCCCGAGGAACGAGAAAGAGTGGCAAGTATTGGTTTAGAATATTTCCGGATAAACCATTTACAAAAAAGCCGCCAGAGGTAACGATGGGTTCAGGAAAAGGGGATGTGGCATATTTTGTAGCCAGCGTCACACCGGGAAGAATTTTATTTGAAATTGACGGATTATCAAAAGAAGAATCGATTAAGGTGTTAACTGATGTTGCATCCAAAATATCGGTAAAAACAAAAATTGTCAGTAAAGAAATATAAATTATTAAAATATTTATAGTGAGCGAAGTCGAACTATGAAAAAAATTACCAAGACATATAGTGAAAAGACCAGTAAAGAACTTGAAAAGGAAGTTGGTTTGATGAGAGAAGAAATAGCTAAATTACAACTGTCTTTTAAAAGCAATCCACCAAAGGATACAAATAGCCTAACAAAAAAAAGAAAGCAATTAGCAGTTTTATTAACAGTATTATCAGAAAAAAAAGAAGTATGAAAAAAACAATGATTGGAAAAATAGTTTCGACAAAAATGACGAAAACAGTCGTAGTCTTAGTTGAGAGAAAATTTCGACACGCAGTTTATCACAAAGTCATTATCAGACACAAAAAATTTAAAGCCCACAACGAAGGTTTAGATTTAAAATTAGGAGATGTAGTCAAGATTGAAGAAACAAAACCAATTTCAAAGGACAAACATTTTAAGGTTATTGAGAAAATAAAATAAAAATATGTTGCAATTAAGAACAATTTTAAATGTAGCGGATAATAGCGGTGCCAAAAAGGTTTCCATGATCGGTATGGCTAAAATGGGGAATAGAAAATTTGCCTATTTGGGTGAAGTTATAAATATTACTGTCAAAGAAGCACAACCTTTTGGCTTAGTAAAACAAGGTGAAGTTCACAGCGCAGTTATTGTTAGGACAAGAAAAGAAGTAAGAAGAAAAGACGGCAGTTATATAAGATTTGATGAAAATGCCTGTGTGCTACTTGCCAGTAAAGAAGTCAAGGATCCCAAGGGAACTAGAATTTTTGGTCCAATAGGAAAAGAAGTAAAGGAAAATGGTTTTTCTAAGATTGCAAGTTTGGCAGAAGAAATTTATTAATATGAAACTCAAAAAGGGCGATAAAATAAAAATAACAATTGGTAAAGATAAAGGTAAGACTGGAGTAGTAGAAAAGGTCTATAAAAATTCCAACAAGGTGTTGGTGACAGGGATGAACCTTTATAAAAGGCATGTGAAGAAAAATGAAAAAATGCCACAAGGTGGAATTGTTGAAATTCCAAGGGCGATAGATGCTTCAAAATTGAATCTTGTCTGCCCAAAATGTGGAAAAGTAACTCGAGTCGGTTTTATTATTGAAAAAGGTAAAAAGTTAAGAGTTTGTAAAAAGTGTCAGAGCAAAATTAACTAATTTCGAATTACGAATTACGAATTAATCCGTAATACGTAATCCGTAATAAAAAAATAGAAAATATGTCATTTAAAGATTATTACAATCAGGAAGTAGCCCCAAAACTAACAAAGGAATTAGGTGTAAAAAATATTATGGCTGTTCCTAAAATAATTAAAATCGCCATTAATGTTGGAGCCGGTGAGGCGGTGACTAATAAAAATGTCATTGAAAAAATTCAAGAGCAAATATCTACAATAGCAGGACAGAAATCAATAATTACTAAAGCAAGAACATCTGTTTCTGCGTTTAAAATCAGAAAAGGTTTGGCAATTGGAGTTAAAGTGACTCTAAGAGGAGGCAGAATGTATCATTTTTTGGAAAAATTGATTAGAATAGTGATTCCTCGATTAAAAGATTTTCGAGGAATCCCTGATAGTAATATTGATCAAAATGGCAACCTCAATATTGGTTTTCCTGAACAAATAATATTTCCTGAAATAGATTTTGATAAAATTGATAAGATTAGAGGTTTACAAGTGACAGTAGTCACTAACGCAAAAAATAAAGAAAAAGGAAAAAAATTGTTTGAAATGTTAGGAATTCCATTTACGAAATAATTATGGCAAAAACGTCAAGTGTAGTTAAATTTTTAAAAAAACAAAAATTTGAAGTGAGATTTCACAATCGTTGTTCTATTTGTGGAAGATCGAGAGGATATATGCGAAGATTTGGATTATGCAGAATTTGTTTTAGAGAAAAAGCATTACAGGGAGATATTCCCGGTGTACGGAAAATCTCTTTGTAATTAATCATTATAAAGTTTATAACAATTATAAAAATTATATGTCAAGATCAAGAAAAAAAGGTCCTTATATTGACGATCGATTAATGAAAAAAGTCCTTAAGCAAAAGGAGACGAATGATAATACAGCTATTAAAACCTGGTCACGGGCATGTCAGATTCCACCAGACTTTGTAGGGCATAAATTTGGAATTCACAATGGAAGGAAATTTATAGAAGTTTCTATAACTGAAAATATGGTTGGTCACCGATTAGGAGAATTTTCGATTACTCGAACATTTAGAAGTCATGGTAAAGTTACAAAAAAAGTTGTTGAGGCAACATAAAAATATGGAAAATTCAATTATTGATCTAGTGATCAGAATTAAAAACGGATATATGGCGAAAAAAGAGACTATTGAGTCGCCTCATTCAAAATATAAAGAAGCTATTTTAAAAAAGTTACTAAGTTTAAAATTTATTGAAGGTTATACGGTCGAAGGTGAGGTTAAAAAAAATATAGTCATCAATCTAAGTTATGAAGAAGGTAAACCAGCCATAACGGACATAAAAATATTTTCAAAACCAGGAATGAGATTATATATATCTTACAAGAACTTAAAACCAGTTTTGAGTGGCTTTGGATATTCGATCCTTTCCACGTCAAGTGGGATTATGACAGACCGTGAAGCGAAAAAAGCAAAGTTAGGTGGAGAATTATTATTTAGTTTCTGGTAATTTTATGTCTAAAATCGGAGAAAAACCAATTATTTTATCATCGGCAGTAACCTTAGCCATTGATGATAACAAAATTTCCATCAAGGGCCCTCAAGGTGAGATGTCCTTTGAAGTACCTAAGGAAATAACTTTAGTAAAAGAAGAAAAGAATTTGATCATAAAAAGAAATAATAATGAAAAAAAGATCAGATCGTTACATGGTTTGTATCGACAGTTGATTGGAAACGCCATAATTGGTGTTGAAAAGCCTTGGGAGAAAAAATTAGAAGTGGTCGGAACCGGTTACACGGTAAAATTGCAAGGTGAGGATCTGGTTTTTAAAATTGGATATTCACATTTGGTAACCTTTAAAAAGCAGCCGGGAATAAAATATAAGGTTGAAGGAAATAATAAGGTAACCATTGAAGGATACGATAAACAGATGGTCGGACAAGTTGCCTATCAAATAAAGATGATTAGAAAACCTGACGTTTATAAAGGAAAAGGAATAAGATATTTAGGAGAAAAATTAAGAATTAAACCGGGCAAAAAAGCCAAAGCAGCAGGAGCGGCTGTTGCATAAAAAATATGACAAATATAAACTTAGATCGTAAATTGAGAAGAAAAAGAAGAGTTAGCGCAAATATTCATGGTACGAGTGATAGACCGAGAATATCAATTTTTCGCTCCAGCAAGTATATTTATATTCAAGCAATTAATGATGTGAACAGAAAAACAATTTTATCTTTTTCTAATTCAGATCTCAAAAAAGAAGCTGATTTTAAGAAAAATAAAAAAAGCGAAGATTCAAAAAAGATCGGCGTCGGACTTGCAAAAAAACTTATTGAGAAGAAGATATTAATAGGAGTATTTGACAGGGGATCTTACGCATATAATGGTCGAGTTAAGGCTGTTGCCGAAGGTCTTAGAGAAGGTGGATTAAAAATTTAATTTTTTAAAAATGTTTAATAAATTCAGACAAGAAAATAAAGAATACCAAGAGAAAGTCGTTAAGATAAGAAGAGTTTCTAAAAAAACGACCGGTGGAAATTATGTAACTTTTTCTGCGTTAGTCGTCGTCGGAAACAAAAAAGGTAAGGTCGGAATCGGACTGGGACGATCCCTTGAAGTCCCTCCAGCAATTCAAAAGGCCATCAGCTATGCCAAAAAACATATGATCAACGTTCCAATGAGAAACAAAACTATTCCTCATGAGGTTAGGGTAAAATTTAAAGCAGCTAGAATATTATTAAAACCGGCTCCGGAAGGAACAGGCTTAAAAGTGGGTAGCGTTACCCGTGTAATTTTGGATTTAGCTGGGATAGAAAATGCCTCTGGGAAAATTATAGGTTCCAGAAATCAAATTGCTAATACTTATGCAGTTATGAAGGCTTTAAGCATGTTACGTACAAAATTTTAATATGAAAAACTTTTTGTCTAATTTACCAAAAATAAATATTAAAAAGAAAAAAAGACTTGGTCGAGGTCTAGGAAGCGGAAAAGGATCTAAATCAGGACGGGGAACGACCAGGCATCAAAAAGCTCGCGAAAGCATCCCTCTTCATTTTGAAGGTGGTCAAGGAAGAATAGTTAAAAAATTCCCATTATTGCGAGGAAAAGGAAAGAATAATTCTATTAGAAAGAAAACTTTTGTGATCGATTTAGAATCTTTGAATAAGTTAAAAGACAACTCAATAGTTAACAGGGAAACATTAATCAAAGAAAATATCATCACTAATGGAAAAGAAACTTTACCAATAAAAATCTTAGCCAATGGTCAGTTGAAAAAAAAATTGATAATAAAACTGCCCGTATCTAAAAAAGTTAAGGAAGCTGTCGAAAAACTCGGCGGTCAGATTGAACCCTAAAAAATGATTAAAAAAATAATCGAAAAAATCAATATTCTTCTCAAAGATCCTGAGTTGAAGAAAAAACTTTTATTTTCTTTGTTTATTTTTTTAGCATTTAGATTTTTTGCATTTTTGCCGGTTCCGATCATCAATTTAGTAAAACTCCGAGCTTTGTTTTCACAGAATCAGTTTCTTTCATTACTAGATATATTTTCCGGAGGAACTTTAATTAATTTTTCTGTTATGGCTTTAGGTTTAAATCCTTACATCAATGCTTCAATTATTTTACAAATGTTAACAATGATGATTCCTCATTTAGAGAATTTGTCGAAAGAAGGGGAATACGGAAGAGCAAAAATAAATCAATACACTCGAATGCTGACCGTTCCATTAACGATAGTTCAGGCGATTGGTATATTTATGCTTCTTAAAAACCAGAAAGTAATTGGAGTTTTAAGTCCACTCGAATTCTTTTCATTTATTGTCACTATGGTCGCCGGTACGTTTATTTTAGTTTGGTTTGGTGAGTTAATCTCCGAATTTGGTCTTGGAAACGGAATATCATTGTTAATTTTTGTGGGAATCGTTGGACGACTTCATGTTTTACTTGGAAGGACTGCGACGATATTTAATCAAGAAATTATCTTTAACGTGATTATTTTTCTGGCGCTTTCCTTATTTGTAATCGCAGCTATTGTCTTTATTAACGAGGCGACGAGAAGGATTCCGGTGCTATACGCAAAAAGAATTAAGGGAAACCGCATGTATCAAGGGGCGACTAATTTCCTACCTTTAAAACTGAATCAGGCCGGAGTTATCCCAATTATATTTGCAGTTTCATTCGTTCTTTTTCCTCAATTAATCGGTAATTTTTTAAAATATGTAAAAAATCCTGCCTTGGCTAATATAGGGAACTTTCTTTCAACAGTTTTTTCACCAACAGGATTTTTTTATAATTTCTTCTATTTTTTTCTTGTGGTTGGTTTTACTTTTTTTTATACGATTATTGTTTTTAATCCGCAAAAAATATCTGAAGAAATCCAAAAACAAGGAGGGTTTATTCCCGGAATTCGTCCCGGCATTGCTACAAAAGAATATTTACAAAGAATTTTGTATAGAATTACAACGGTTGGGGCCGTGTTTTTGGGCGTTATTGCCGTTATGCCGGTATTAGTTTCAAAAATAACCGGTATGACAAATTTAGTGATAGGAGGCACCGGTATTTTAATCGTTGTTTCAGTAATCTTAGAAACTTTTAAAAAAGTTGAGTCTCAATTAGTGATGAGGAACTATGATAAATTTGTAAAGTAAATTATAATTTTAAACTTTTACTATTATGGCTAAAAAAGGTTCAAGAATTGATATTGGTTTAGTTTGCGAAGTGTGTCAATCTGTTAATTATGTGGTTGAAAAAAACAAAGTCAATACAACCGGTAGTTTAAAGTTGAATAAGTTTTGTCAGAAGTGCCGAAAACATACAGTCCATAAAGAAAAAAAGAAGTTAGATTAAAACTATATGAAGCTCGTTCTTATTGGTATCCAAGGATCTGGTAAATCAACTCAAGGTAATTTATTATCTAAACAGCTAAAAGTACCATATCTGTCAACTGGTCATATCTTTAGGGAAATTGCCAAAGAGAAGACGCAATTAGGCCGGTATATAAAAGAAACGGTTAACTCCGGACTCCTTGTTCCCGACGAAAAAACAATTGAAATTGTTAATTCTTATCTAACACGCCCAGAATATAAAAAAGGATATATCTTGGACGGATTTCCCAGAACTTTAGAACAAGTAAAAGAATTTAAAAACAATGTTGATAAAATAATCTATCTTGATATTTCTCAAAAAGAAGCTATTTGGAGGTTGTTCCATCGAGATGACAATACAAGAAGTGACGAAACTTTGCCAGCCCTAAAAAAGAGAATAGCTTTATTTTACAAATATACAGAGCCGGTAATAGAATATTACAGAAAAGAAAATAAGTTAGTTGATATAGATGGAACAATGAAGATTGAGGATGTAAACGGTGAAATCCTTAAAGGGTTAGGCAAGCAGCTGATCAAAAACCAGGTGACGGATTGGAAGAAAAAACAACAGACAATAATTGCGATCGTCGGTTTGCCGGGAAGCGGAAAGACTGATGCGGCGACCTATTTAAAAAGCAAAGGTCTGCCGATTATCTCTTTCGGTAAAACAGTTATTGACCAGGTTAATCAAAAAAATCTGCCTCATAGCGAAAAAGCCCATAAAGAGGTAAGGGAAGAATTAAGAAAAAAATATGGAAAGGAAGCGATGGCGGTCTTGAACATTGATAAGATAAAAACAGCTTTAAAGGACAACTTAATCATCGTCGTTGAAGGGATGCGTTCTTGGGAAGAATATCTGTATTTAAAAAAAGTTCTGCCAGAGGTTAAGCTAGTGATAGTTTGTATATATTCTGAAAAGCTCCTTAGATATAAAAGGATTTCAAAAAGAAATGATATGTCCGAGCATTACGGAGAAGAAAGAGATATTAATGAGATAGTTGGAATCAATGCCGGCCCAACCATTGCCTACGCCGATCACGTGATAAAAAACAACTATTCAAAAGAAGAATTTTATGACAAATTGGAATTAACATATCGAACAATTTATTTTTCATAAATGATGAATCTAAAGTCGATCCAGGAAATTGCAATAATGGCAGAAGGCGGTAAAAAATTAAGATCGGTGGTTAAAGATTTGCTACTATTAATCAAAGCAGGAATTACTACTAAAGAAATAGATGAAAGAGCTGAGGAATTAATAAAGAAACAAGGGGGCGAATCATCTTTTAAAACTGTTCCCGGATATTTATTTAGTATTTGTTCGCCTGTTAATGAGCAAATAGTCCATACAAAACCCAGTAATCGAGTTTTGAAACCAGGAGATGTTCTAACTCTAGATATTGGAATGTTGTATAAAAATTGGCACACTGACTATGCAATCACTAAAGTAGTCGGAGGAGAAAGCAAAGATGCAACAGTTAATAAATTTTTAAAAATAGGAGAAGATACTCTTTATTTAGCCATTAAAGAAGCAAAAATAGGGAATAGACTCGGGGTAATTTCTAAAGTAATAGAAAGAGAAGTTACCGGTAACGGATATTTTATTATAAAAGAGTTAACCGGTCATGGAATTGGAAAAAAACTGCACGAAGATCCATATATTTTCGGTTACGTAGATAAACCAATAAATAAATCGTTGCTGATAAAAAAAGGTTTAGTAATAGCAATAGAAATTATTTATGCAATGGGAACTGATGTTATGGTCTATGAAAAGGACAATTGGTCAGTTATTACCAAAGATAGGAGCATATCAGCCTGTTTTGAACACACTATAGCCGTTACGGATCGAGGACCAATAATTTTGACGTGAATATATAATTATTTTATGTTAAAATATAGACTTTATGAAGGATGACGTGATTACGGTCGAGGGAGAAGTGGTAGAGAATCTTCCCAACACCTTGTTTAAAGTAAAGCTTTTAAATTCGGAAAAAGTAATTTTGTGCTATTTGTCAGGAAAGATGAGGAAAAATTATATTAAAATCCTTCCAGGAGATAAGATTAAGATAGAAATGACCCATTATGATTTAAATAGAGGAAGAATTATTTATAGAAAATAATTATGAAGATTCACTCATCAGTAAAAAAAATTTGTCCAAAGTGCAAGATTGTTAAAAGAAAAGGTAATTTATATGTTGTTTGTTCAAATGTTAAACACAAACAAAAACAAGGTTAACTAAGTTCGTCAAGTTTCAAGTTTGTCAAGTTTTTCAAGAAAAAATGTCTTGATAAGCTTATGAACTTTATAACTTTATAAACTAATTTATGGCGAGAATGCTTGGAGTAACATTGCCGGATGAAAAGCGAATTG
Organism: Patescibacteria group bacterium; assembly: GCA_038064615.1. Taxonomy (GTDB): domain Bacteria; phylum Patescibacteriota; class Microgenomatia; order UBA1406; family GWC2-37-13; genus GWC2-37-13. Next base: position 114,181 of record JBBTSR010000003.1, on the reverse strand, counting down.
ATTATGCGTTAACAACTTTATATGGTATTGGCTGGACTAATGTTAAAGATGTTTTATCACAAACAGGAGTGGCCGCTAATAAAAAAGTAAAAGAAGTAACAGAAGAGGAATTTAAAAAAATTCTTGAAATTATTGAAACAAACTACAAAGTTGAAGGTTACTTGAGAGAAGCGATTAATGAAAATATTAAAAGACTAAGAGAGATTGGAAGCTATAGAGGAATAAGACATGTTCGGGGATTGCCGGTGGATGGTCAAAGAACAAAATCTAACGCTAGAACGAAGCGAGGAAAAAGAAAGACAGTTGGTGCCCTAAAGAAAGAGATGTGGGCTAAACTTGAACAAAATAAAACAGCTGAAGCCGTTAAAACTAAGACCACTAAATAAAATTATTTATTAATATGATAAAAAAACAAACAAACAAAACTGTTATTAAAGGTAAGATATATATTACTTCTACTTTTAATAACACTTTAGTTACGATTACTGATGAGAGAGGTAATCCGTTAGTAGTCGGATCAACTGGGATGCATGGATTTTCGGGCACAAGAAAATCAACTCCTTATGCGGCTACTGTAACGACTGAAAGTGCCATAAAAAAAGCAGAAGAAAAATATCAATTTCAGGTTGCAGACGTCTTAGTTAAAGGAATTGGTCCGGGACGGGAAGCGTCACTTCGAGCAGTTAAAGCGTCGAGGATTGATATTAATCGAATTATAGATATTACACCGGTTCCTCACAATGGCGTGAGACCACCGAAGATTAGAAGAGTTTAATCAAAAATATGCGTTACTTAGGTCCAAAAAACAGAATTTCAAGAAGAGAAGGAGTTGATTTGGAGTTAAAGACAGTCGGTTCTAAGTCTCATGCGCGTTTGCTAAAAAAGCTTAATGTTCCTCCGGGTCAACACGGATTGCGAAAAAGAAAAAAAGTATCGGAACGAGGTACGCAGCTTCGAGAAAAGCAAAAATTAAGATACATGTTTGGAATTACTGAAAAACAATTAAAAAATTATTTTAAAAAGGCCAGTTTGAAAAAAGGCAACACCGCTTCATATTTATCACATTCTTTAGAAAGCAGGCTTGATAATATAGTATTTCATTTAGGTTTTGCTCCGACTCGTGCGTCGGCCCGTCAATTAATTACTCACGGACATATTATTGTTAATAAAAAAAGACTATCGATTCCTTCTTACCTAGTTAGAGTGGGGGAAGAAATAAGTTTTAGTGATGTTAAGACAACAAAAATTCCATATATTGAAAGTTGTCTCAATAATAAAGATATCATTTTGCCATCATGGTTAGAAAAAAAAGCCATTATAGGAAAATTGATAAAAGAACCAACCCAAGAGGTAATTGAAAAATTGATAAATCTGAGATTAATCATTGAATATTATTCTCGATAATTAATAGTTTCGACGTAAAGTCGAATTTTAAAACATATGTTTAGTCCAATTTTTTTCACCCAAAAAAGTCAAGAGGGTAATTATGGAAAGTTTGTTATTGAACCGTTGCCACAAGGTTTTGGCCAGAGTATGGGTCATGCTTTAAGAAGAACCCTTCTTTCTTCTTTAAAAGGTGTAGCGGTTACAAATATTAAATTTGATGGAGCCCCTCATCTTTTTTCGGTGATTCCTGGAGTAAAAGAATCAATATTGGAAATAATGTTGAATCTAAAACAGCTTAAATTTGATGTCAAAGAAGGAGGCCCTTATAAAGTTAGCTTTGAAGGTAAAGGTGAAAAAAAAATATTTGCAAAAGATTTAGAAGGCGAAATCAAGCCAATTAATGGAGATTTTTATATTGCTGAAATGACTGATGATAAAGCTAAATTTTCTTTTGAGGCGATTGTTGAAGTGGGAGTTGGTTATTCGACAGTTGAAGATCGGGAAGAAAAAAAGACCGGCTATATTCCTGTTGATGCATTTTTCTCTCCTATAAAAAAAGTAAACGTTAAAGTTGAAGAAGCCAGAATTGGTAGGAAAGATAATTCTGATAGATTAATAATTGAACTAGAAACTGATGGAAGCATCAAACCAGAAACAGCCATTAAAGAAGCATCAGAGTTGTTAACCCAATATTTTGAGTACCTTCTTTCCGGTAAAGATAAACCAGAATTGAAAAAACAAACAAACTTGGCGGATGAGAAAAAAGAAGCAATTGATAAAAAGTTATTTGAGATCATTATTGATGAATTGAATTTGCCTTCAAGAGTGATCAATGCATTGCTTCGAGAAAAAATTGAAACTGTTGCCGATTTGGTCCAAACTGGAAAGGAAAAATTGACCGGAATGAAGGGTGTTGGAAAGAAATCAATAGAATTAATAGAAGAGGAGTTAAAAAAGATGGAAATAAGTTTGAGCTAAGCAAGTTTATCAAGTTATCAAGTTTGTCAAGTTCATCAAGTATGAGACATAGAGTAAAAAAAATAAAATTTAGTAATGGTATTGATGCTAATCGTGCATTAGTCAGAAAATTGGCAGTTAATTTTTTCTTAAAAGGAAAATTAACAACAACTTTGTCAAAGGCTAAAGCAATCAAGCCAGTAATTGAAAAATTAATTGAGAAGATGAAAATAAAGACAGAATCAAATGTTAATTATTTGAAACAAAAATTAGATAATAAAGAGGTTATAAAGATGGCATATAAAGATATTAGCCCGGTTATAGCAAAGATAAATGGAGGATATATAAGAGTAATCAAACTCGGTCAGCGAGAATCTGATGGGGCTGAAGTAGGCCGTATTGAGTGGGTCTATCCAATTATAAAACAAAAATAAATATGAATAAATTAACCCAATCAACAAAGCCAACCAAAGGAAAAGAAATTGACAGGAAGTGGCACTTAATCGATGCGCAGGACAAAATTTTAGGTAGACTGACACCACAAATTGTTAAACTTGTTCAAGGAAAACACAAAACAAGCTACGTTCCCAATATGGACATTGGAGATTATGTTGTTGTTGTTAACGCGTCTAAAGTCGTGGTTACCGGAAAAAAGTCCCTGTCCAAAGAATATACCAACTATTCTGGTTATCCGGGGGGGTTGAAAAAGATTAATTTTGCTGATTTGCTTAAAAAAGATCCACGAGAAGTTATTAAAAGAGCCGTTTCGGGAATGTTGGCTAAAAATAAATTTCGTGGTGACAGATTAAATCGAGTCAATGTTTTTCCAAATGCAGAACATAGTTTTGCGAGTAAGTTTGCTAAATAATAGTTATAACAATTATAATTTTTATAAATTTTATATTTAACTGAACATGGTAAAAAAAGCTAAAGACATAAGTTATTACGAAGCCGTTGGCCGAAGAAAACAGTCAGTGGCTCGTGTACGGCTTTATTTGACAAAAAAAAGTGCAGAAGTATTAGTGGGTAAATTAAAAATAAAACCGGGAGAAATCTTTATTAATGGTAAATCGGTAGATGAAACATCTTTTAAAATTTATAAAAAGATGTTTTTATCTCTTCCTCTCACATTAACAAAAAATGAAAATCGATTTGCAGTTTCAATAATAGTATCTGGCGGCGGAACAACCGGCCAATTAGATGCGATGGTTCACGGAATATCGAGAGCGTTATTGATTGTTGATAATGATGCCTATAGACCTTTATTGAAGGCCAATGGTTTGTTAACGCGAGATCCAAGAAAGAAAGAAACAAGAAAAGTAGGTACGGGAGGAAAAGCAAGAAGAATGAAGCAATCACCTAAGCGATAATTTATCTTTTATTTATGATTCCTCTTTCTATTATTATTGTTTCTTTTAATACAAAAGAGATAACTAAGAAATGTCTTCTTTCATTAAATAAAAACTTTATTAAATATCCCTTAGAATATGAAATAATTGTTGTTGATAATAATTCGAGCGACGGAACTGTAGAATTTCTTTTGAATTTAGAAAAACAATCTGACAATTTACACGTATTTTTAAGTAAAACAAATTTAGGTTTTGGTAGGGGCAATAATCTTGGTTTAGAGAAGAGCAAAGGAAAATATGTTTTATATCTTAATTCCGATGCAATAATTTCGGATATAGATTTTTGCGATTTAATCAAGGTCATAGAAACAGAAAATAATATTGGAGCATTGACAGTCAAAGTTGTTCTTCCAACAGGCGGAATTGATCCGGCCTCACATCGTGGTTTTCCAACCATTTGGAGATCATTGACATATTTCTTGGGACTGGAAAAAGTTTTTTTTAACATACCGGTATTGAACAAACTATTTGGAGGTTATCATTTGGTAAATTTGAACTTAAATAATATTCATGAAATTGATGTTTTGACCGGCGCCTTTCTATTCACACGACGCGAAATCCTTGATAAATTTGGAGGATTCGATGACGATTATTTTGCTTACGGTGAAGATATTGAGATGGCTTTTCAGATAAAAAAATTAGGTTATAAAATTATTTATTATCCTCTATGGAAAGTTCTTCATTTAAAGTCCGTCTCCGGTTTGAAGAAAAAAGACAATAATATTCGCAAAAAAACTAATTATTATTTTTATGATTCTATGAAGATTTTTTATGATAAACATTATGCTAAAAATCACAACTGGTTGACTAACAAATTAGTTTATTTAGCAATAGATATTAAAAAATCTTTAAATAAATGAAAAAAATTGGAATCGACGCCCGATTGTATTCTCAAACCGGAGTAGGAACTTACCTAAAAAATCTCATATATTATTTGGAAAAAAAAGAATTAAAAGATAAGCTATTTTATATTTATCTGATGACTGAAGACTATAATCAAGTTTCGTTCAAAAACAAAAATATAATTAAAAAAGAGGCAAATTATCGTTGGCACAGTGTCAGAGAGCAATTAGGTTTCGCTATAAAGCTTAATTTAGATAATTTAGATTTAATGCATTTTACTTATTTTAGTTATCCAATTTTATATCTAAAAAAATTTGTAGCAACGGTTCATGATGCTACTCCATTATTATTCAAAACGGGAAAAGCCTCAACAAAGAATCAACTGGTTTATAATATTAAGCATTTATTTTTTAGAATTATTCTTTGCTGTCAAATTAAGAGGGCGATAAAAATTATCACCCCCACAAAGACTGTTAAAGAACAGTTAAAAAATATTTACAATGAAAAAATATCAGATAAAATTACACCAATTTACGAAGGAGTAAATTATCAAATAATTGACTCAAAAGAAAACATAGAACTAAGTCAAAAATACAATAATTTTTTTATTTATGTTGGCAATTTTTACCCACATAAAAATATTGAGAAATTAATCCAGGCCTTTTCAACAATTAAAACATTAAGTAAATTACTTCTTCTTGGACCTAACGATTTCTTTAAGAATAGATTGTATCAATTAATCAATAGATTGAAACAGGGGAAAAGGATATTATTTATTAACAATTCAACGATCAAAGATTTGGTTTTTTTCTATAAGAACGCACGTGCTTTAATTCATCCATCATTATCAGAAGGGTTTGGATTACCATTAATTGAGGCGGCTTATTTTAGCTGTCCAATCATTGCATCAGATATTAAAGTTTTTAAAGAATTACTTGGAAATAATTATCTATCATTTGATCCAAACGATGTTAATGATATTGCTGAAAAAATAAAAGGTTTTATTGAAAATAAACCAAAGTTTGATTACAAAAACATCATAAACAAATATTCTTTTGCAAAAATGACCGATGAAACCCTGAAGATTTATCATAAACTTTTGTTTTCAAATGAATAATAATCAGGCAATAACTTTGAATTTGAATGATTTAATTCTTTTTAGCGCAGAACGCGGCAACCCTTTCCATAATCAATTTTTTGATAGAAAAAATGTCCAAATTAATAGTTTGAACATTAAGTTTGATAAATTATTGGAAGCTGATGCTTGGAAAAATTTTCTTACCAAAGCCCGGTCCAGATTTATTTTGGAATTGATAATTGCTAATTCTTTGACAGATCCGCAGACCAATAAAGCCAGTGTTCTTGAATTAGTTGATGACAAATCCAGACTTGCTCCTTCTTTAACAGAGTATGGCATCGAAACAACGACGATGAACTTAAACCAGCCGGATTATAATGCAGATTCAAACACCAATTATTCTTTAGGAGTTTCTCATACGTTACTGGAACATTGTGAAAATGAAGAAATGATTGAGTTTTATTTTGATAGAATGGCACCGCTGTGCAAAGGAATGGTCCACCAGGTTCATGAAATCGATGTTCCGGCCTTTGATTGGGATTCCACCCATAAAATAAGAAAGACACGAATGGAGTGGAGTGAATTTTTTGAAAGTTGGGCAGAAAAACATCAAAGCTGGACATATCTTGGTAACCATCAGGGATTTAATGGTAGACCGTCAAACCATGTATTAGAGAAAGATGGACAGCTACCTTTTTACAAGGATTATAATAAACAATTAAATAGAAGATTGATCAGCGAGATAACGGCAGCCAATATCGTTTCAATTTCTAGAATTCCGCTTCTTTTCACTTCATTTGCAATCGCTAAAGATAACCCGCTTCTTTTATCAGCGCTGTTGGGAGTCATTTATTCATTGGACGCGGCTGATGGATATGTTGCGAGAAGAGGACTGGGTAATTCTGAATTTGGAGGACATATAGATATTCTCTCTGATCATATAGTCGAGCTTATGACAATGTTTGAATTTGCATATGACATGAACGCTATTCCCAAAGAAGTTCCTTGGATATTGACAGCCCGGAATGCCATGACTGATTTTTTAAGATTATATAATGCGTTTTCGCATACAGATTTACAGGAAGATCATCCTCATAAAGCCTTCGGTACCTTTGATCGCTTTGGTAGAACTTTTTCTGGAGGTGTAAAAACAATCGAAGCATTAACGATTCCAATTGTTCCATCATTGGGAATATATACATCTACCGCTCATGTATTGACAAGTATTTATAGAGGCATACCGGTATTAACCAGTCCCAGATCAAAAGAGATTTACGCTGAATTATTAAAAAAGATAAAGATAAAAAAGAAAGAAAATAATTAGCTTCGATGTATCGATACATCTATTGAAGAAAATACACTGTTCTAATAATCCAAAAACCTACTTTTGTAGGTTATAAGCGGTTGACAGAAAAATTGTTTTATTGTTCGATTGTTTCATGGTTGTGAAACAAAGGAAAAAAATCCGTTTGAATAAATACGATTATTCAGATTTTGGATGGTATTTTGTGACAATCTGCACAAAAGACAGGTTGGAATATTTTGGAAACATAGTTGATGATGAAATGGTATTAAACAAATATGGCGAAATCATAAATAAATATTGGTCGGAGATTCCAAAACATTTTAACAATGTTGAATTAGATGAATTCCAGATCATGGCGAATCACATTCATGGAATTATTGTTATTCGAAATGTAAATCAATATGTAGGGGCGGGGTTTCCCCGCCCCATGAATCAATTTCGTCCAATATTGGGGCAAATCGTTGGATATTTTAAATATCAATCAACAAAATATATTAATATTTTTATAAAAGGGTCGGGAAACCCGACCCCTACGAACAAAACAATAATCAAACAAATATTTCAACGTTCATTTTACGATCACATAATCCGCAACGAATTTGATTTAAACAGAATTCGTCAATATATCAGAGATAATCCAATAAATTGGGATGAAGATAGAAATAATTCTGGAAATTTATGGCTGTAGGTAATTTATTTACACTTAATCCTAAAGAAATAATATTCGCTGGTTTCGTTACCAAGTACCTCAATCTTATGCTTCGTGTTTGCCGGTCCGGTATAATAATAATGTCTCCAACATTATAATCAACGATTTCATTATCACAATAAAATTCTATAACATAGAAGAGATTGCTATAATAGAGACTATGAAAAAGTCGAAAAGAGTCGCCATCGTCTATGACTGGATTGATAAGTGGGGTGGGGTGGAGAGAATTTTATTGCAACTTCATGAAATGTTTCCAGAAGCAGTTTTTTATACCTCATATTTTGATAAAGAAAAAGCTGACTGGGCAAAAGATTTAAATATTAAAACATCTTTTTTGCAAAAGTTTCCAAGTTTTATAAAGAAAAGCAGAATTTTGTCTTTTATTTTTTATCCTTTTGTTTTTGAATCATTTGATTTTTCTAAATATGATACAGTGATTTCTGTTACATCTTCTTTTGCGAAGGCAGTTATTACTCAACCAGGAACAAAGCACATTTGTTATCTATTAACCCCAACAAGATATTTATGGAGTCATAAAAAAGAATATTTCAAAAATAAGTTACTTAGAAGTTGGGTTATGTGTTATCTGAGCTTTATTAAAAAATGGGATTTTATTTCAGCTCAAAGACCTGACAAAATTATTTCAATATCAGAAACAGTGAGGAATCGTTGTTTAAAATATTATAAAAGAAATTCGGAAGTTATTTATCCGGGATTTGATACTAATTATTGGCAAGAAATAAAATCTAAAATTATAAATTCCAAATCACAAATAAATCCTAAATACAAAATACTAAATACTAAATACTTTCTGGTTGTTTCAAGACTGGAGCCATACAAAAAAATTGATTTGGCAATTAAAGTATTTAATAAATTAAATAAACCGTTAGTTATTGTTGGAGAGGGGAGTGAAGAGAAGAAGCTAAAACAAATGGCGGGAAAAAACATTACTTTTCTATCAAAACTATCTGACGTTGAGTTAGGAAGTTTTTATACAAATGCCCAAGCTTTAATTATGTCTCAGGAAGAGGATTTTGGCTATGTTTCAGTTGAAGCCCAGTTTTTTGATTGTCCAGTGATTGCTTATAAAAAAGGAGGAGCGTTGGAAACAGTTATTGATGGAAAAACAGGAATATTTTTTAACCGTCAAGAGAAAATTAGTTTAGTTGGAGCAATTGAAAAATTTAATAAAATTGAGTACAATCTAAAGATTAAAGTAAGAGAGTTTGGGATGAAAAATACTGAAAGATTTGGTAAGGAAAGATTTGTTGGCAATTTTCTAAAAATTTTATGAAAGCAATTATATTTGCCGGTGGAACGGGAACGAGACTTTGGCCCTTATCAAGAAGAAAATCTCCAAAACAATTTGAAAAAATAGTGGGCAATAAATCAACTCTTCAACTAGCGGTCGAAAGATTACTTCCTGATTTTGATCATAAAGATATCTATATTTCGAGCAATGCTTTTTATAAAAAACTTATCCAAAAGCAACTTCCTAATATTCCAGAAAGAAATTTTATTTTAGAACCATTTAAAAAAGATACAGGACCTGCGATTGCCTTATCAATGGGAATTTTAAGCAAACTTCAATCAAGTGAGCCAGTAGCTATATTATGGAGTGATCACTTGGTAAAAAATGTAGATTTATTTAAAAAGATGTTAAGAGTTGCCCAGAAAAAAATTGAAAAAAATCCCAATAAAATAATATTTATTTCGCATAAACCTCGTTTTCCTTCGGTCAATTTGGGTTATGTTAATTTTGGTGATGAAATTGATAACTTAGACGGAATTAATTTTTTTGAGTTCGTCAGTTGGAAATATCGTCCGGACGAAAAATTGGCTAAAAAGTTTTTTCAATCAAACAATTATGCTTGGAATTTAGGTTATTTTGTTACAACCCCAAAGTTTTTAAACGACTCTTTTAAAAAATACGCTCCTTCAATATATAAAAAAACCCAAGTTATTTTAAAACACTATGAAAAAAGAGATTATGATGAAATACTTCGAAAACAATATGACCAAATGGAAGGCATTAGTTTTGATAATGCCATCCTTGAAAATTTAGAAAAATCTGATGCTGAAGTTATGGTTGAAGATATTGGTTGGAGTGATGTAGGCAGCTGGGAAGCACTAAAGGAAGCTCTTCAAACGCTTCCAAGCGAAAATATTGTCAGAGGCAAGGTTCAACTGGAAGATGTGAGGGACAGCCTGGTTTATAACTATGATAATGGTAAGCTAATTGTTGGAGTTGATTTGGAAGAAAATATAATAATCAATACCGCAGATGTCATTTTAATTGCCAAAAAAAGCTCAATGTCTAAAGTTAAAAAATTGGTTGAAAATTTTGCAGGTACAGAATACGATAAACTGACATAAACAACATGACAAATATGTTTACAGGAAAAAAATATTGTTTTTATTTAAAAAGGGTTGTTGATATTGTTGGAGCTGTTTTTTTAATAATATTATTTCTACCACTAACATTAGTAATATCAATATTGATAAAAATCGATTCAGTAGGACCTGTCCTCGCCGACGTTCCAGAAAGAATTGGCGAAAAAGGAAAAAAATTCAAAATGTACAAATTCAGATCAATGATTAATAATGCTCATTATTTACTTCGAACTGATCCCCGTTTTAAAAAATTATTTGATGAATATAAAAGAAGCAGTTACAAACTAAAAAAAGATCCTCGAGTAACTAATGTTGGAAAATTTATAAGACGTCATTCAATAGATGAAATTCCACAATTATTAAATGTGATAAAAGGTGAAATGAGTATAGTTGGACCAAGGGCATATTATCCAGATGAATTAGAAAATCAATTAAGTGAATATCCTCACACAAAAAAGTTAGTTAATGACGTTCTTTCTGTAAAACCAGGGATTACTGGTCTTTGGCAGGTGACCGGTCGGTCGGAAATAAATTTTGATAAAAGAATTATGATTGATGCTGATTATGTAAGACATATGTCTTTATGGAGTGATTTAAAAATTATTTTTTTAACTCCGGTTGTGATGGTAAGCGGGAAAGGTGCTGTATAATTAAGTTTATAAAGTTATAAAGTTTGTAAAGTCTATAAAGTAAGTATGAAAAGAAACAAAGGCAAAAACGGTTTGATTTTCATTATTTTATTAATAATTTTTGGCTATTTTTTCGTTTATAGGCCGATTATTAATATCAAAGCAAAAGCAGATATTGTTATTGCGTCTGCTAAAGAGATGAAATCAATTTTTGCTAAAAATGATATTGAGTTATTAAGAATGAGATTGGATGATTTTTCTAATAAATACCAAAATCTTGAAAAAGCATCAAAATCAATTTACTGGGCTTCTTTTATTCCGTATATCTCTGACCTGAAAAATGGATTGACCGCCGGCAATTATTTGATTAAAGCAGCTAAAGAAACGGTTACGACGATTGAGCCTTATGCCGATTTGATTGGTTTTAAAAAAGGGGAGAAATCTTTTGCCGAGAAATCAGCCGAAGATAGATTACAGACGGCAGTTTTAACCTTAGATAAAATGGTTCAGAAAATTGATCCAATAGCAGAAGATATCGATCAGGCAGGAAAAAGTATCGCAAAGATAAATCCTAATCGTTATCCAAAAAAAATGGGTAAACTAATTCTTCGCGATAAAATTATTAACATTAAAGATCAATTTAAGGGAATGACCGAACTTTTTGTTAACGCAAAACCACTAATAAAAAAACTGCCGGAAATTCTTGGTAGTCGTGAAGAAAAAACCTACTTAATTCTGTATCAGAATGATAAAGAAAGAAGAGCAACCGGCGGATTTTTGACGTTTTACGCAATATTCAAGGTAAGAAATGGCAAGATGAATATATATAGATCTGATGATATTTATTCCTTAGATGCCTCTATTGCAGATCATCCAAAGGCGCCTCCAGAAATATTAACTTATCATAAAAGAGTTAGCCAATTTTATATTCGTGACAGTAACCTCTCTCCGGATTTTGTCCAGTCAGTCAAACTATTTGAAAGTCTTTATCAAAAAAGTGGAGCCAAAGTTCAATATGATGGGATTATTGCACTGGACTCAAAAATCTTAGTTGATATGTTAACAATATTCGGGGACGTTGACGTTAATGGAATTAGATTTAGTGCCAAGATTGATCAAAGATGCGACTGTCCGCAGGTTATTTATACATTGTTTGATTTAGTTGACAGACCGGTCGGCTATTTTAGAGAAAATAGAAAAGGAATCTTAGGTGATTTAATGTACCGGCTGTTTTATAACGCAATTGGTTTTTCGCCTTCAAAATATTGGGGAACTTTGATGCAAACCATGTTTAAAAATCTTGAGGAAAAACATATTTTAGTTTATTTTGTTGATCCGGAAACTCAGCAATCTTTGGAACAGCTGAATTTTGCCGGCAAGATCAGAGATTATAAAGGAGACTATCTTCATATAAACAACGTTAATTTTGCCGGAGCCAAATCGAATATGTTTGTCAGTGAAAGCATAGACTCAAAAACCAATGGGAAGACTAGAGAAGTTACTATTATTTTTCGAAATCCATATCCGGCTTCAGACTGTAATTTAGAGCGGGGTGGCTTATGTCTAAACGCTACGCTTCGCAATTGGATAAGATTTTATGTTCCATTAGGCTCAAAATTAGTTAGTCTTAAAGGATCGACTAAAAAAGTCCAAACATACGACGAATTAGGAAAAACGGTCTTTGAGGGTTATTTAGAAATTGTGCCCAAAGGACAGGGTACGGTAATTGTTGAATATACCCTACCTTCAAATGTTGATACAAATAATTATTCTCTCTTAATTCAAAAACAACCGGGAGTAGAGGAACAAAAATTAAAAGTGAGTTTTAACAACAAATCTTTATTTGACGGAATGTTGAGAATGGATAAGGTGATAAAATAAATGAGTTTTAATTCCAGAAGTTTAAAGACTGAGGCGGTTGTTTTGAAAAAGAAAGATCTTTTAAACAAAGATGTTTTAATCAGTCTATTTACACAGGATTTAGGTCGCTTGACAATATTCGCTAAAGGGGTTAAAAAAATCACCAGCCGTCGTTCACCCCATCTTCAGACCGGTAATTTAATTAATGTTTTAATTAGTCATAAAAACGACCATTATTATCTACAGGAAAGTCAAATAGTTTCCGGCTTTTCCGAACTAAAAAAAGACGAGAAAAAAGTTAGGCAATTATATTCATTGTTATTTGTTTTGGATCGACTTTTACCAGAGCAGCAAAAGGAAACAAAAACCTATAATTTAACTAAAAATTTCCTAATTGATTTGTCCAAATCAGTTAAGTCGAATATTATTACGTTCCAGTACTTAACTAATATTATGATGCAATTAGGGTACCTGGATAAAAAAGTCAGTTATCCTGAATTAAAATCTCTTATAGAGGAAATTATTAATGAAAAAATTCCCTCGCTTCCATTATAATGTTAATATCGATTAGAAAAAGCTTGATATCGAAATTTTTTATCGGAAAACAATAAACCGAAAAAAATTTAATATCTTCGCTTTTATTAATTTTTACTATGGAAAACATTATTGCTCTGGCAAAAAGGCGGGGGTTTTTTTACCCTTCATCGGAAATTTATGGAGGATTAGCTAATACTTGGGATTTTGGTCATTACGGTGTGTTGCTCAAGAACAATCTTCGAGATTTATGGATAAAAAAATTTGTTTTAGATAGAAAAGATATTGTCATGGTTGATTCTTCGGTGATTTTAAATCCAAAAGTTTGGGAGGCTTCAGGGCATGTGACAGGTTTTAATGACGCCTTAGTTGATTGCAAAAGTTGTCAGTATCGAACTCGGGCCGATCATTTGATTGAGGCTAAGTTAAAAGATATTAAAGTAGAGGGTTTGCCGGTTGAAAAATTGACTGAAATAATTAAAACTAATAAATTAAAATGCCCACATTGCGGATCGTCTGACTTAACTGACGTTAGGAAGTTTAATCTTCTTTTTGAAACAAAGATCGGTATGGTCGAAGATAGCAAATCAACCGCCTATTTACGAGGTGAATTGGCACAGGGAATTTTTATGAACTTCAAAAACGTGATTGATACAATGAGGGTTAGGATGCCCTTCGGAATTGCTTCTCAAGGGATCTGTTTTAGGAATGAAATTACCTTAGGTCAGGGAGTTTTTCGGACACTTCAATTTGATTTAATGGAGTTTGAATATTTTATTAAACCCGAAGATTGGGAAGTTACTTTTGAAACTTGGAAAAAAGAAATGTGGAATTGGGCTCTTGAATTAGGATTATCAGAGGAAAAAATTCGTTGGCGTGAACATGAAAATTTTGAAAGGTCCCATTATTCAAAAAAAACCATGGATGTTGAATATAAATTTCCTTTTGGTTGGAAAGAAATGTGGGGGTTGGCTTACAGGACTGACTATGACTTAAAAAACCATATAAAAAATTCCGGTGTCGATTTAAATTATCGAGATCCAAAAACCAATGAAAAATTTGTCCCTCATGTAATTGAGCCAACGTTTGGACTGTCAAGATTATTAATCACAGTTCTTATAAATGCCTATCATGAAGAAGAAGTGAACGGCAAAAAAAGAATTGTTTTGAAATTAAAACCGAGTTTGTCACCAGTTAAAGTAGCTATATTTCCTTTGCAAAAGGATGAGAAATTAAAAATGAAAGCTTTAGACTTACTTAACGATCTAAAAAAGACTTATATCTGCGAATTTGACGACTCTGGAAATATAGGTCAGATGTATAGGCGCCAGGATGAAATCGGTACCCCTTTTTGTGTTACAATTGATTATAAGACGATTGAGGATGAGACGATCACGGTTAGAGATAGAGACACGATGAAACAGGAAAGAATTGAGATTAAGAAATTGAGAGATTATTTGGTTAAAAAGTTAGAAATTTAATTTTTTTATGAAACTAAATCAAAAGACAATGATGGTTTTGGGTGGAATATTTTTAGTGCTTTTTCTTTTGTCCAGTTACTGGTTGCTTATTGGAAGAAAATCTTCGGCTAACAAAAAAAACGAACAAACAGCTCCTCTAGATGGTGTGATACCGACGATAGATAGCTCCGTGAAGATCAGTCTAACGGCGTTAACGGGAAAAAAAGAAGTATTACTTTCTATAAAAAATATTCCCACCAATACTACCGAGTTGGAATATATTTTATCGTATGAAACGGTTGAAGGCGGTTTGCAGGGGGTTAACAGCACGGCGGAAATAACTGAACAAGACTTTGAAAAAAAAATAACCTTGGGTACTTGTTCATCTGGGACGTGTGTTTATCATAATATTAAAGACGAAATAAAAGTAGAATTGGTTTTTAAAGGAGATTATGGAGAAAGGTACTTTACTAAAGAATATAAATTGTAAATTAGAAACAGAAAGGGGTGTTTTAGTTTATGCCAATAATCAAATCGGCTATAAAAAAAGTTAGAAAAGATAAAAAAAGAACCAAAGTAAATAATCTTTATATCAAGGCTTATCAAACCACATTAAAAAAGATTAGAAAAGGGGGTGCCGATGTAAAAAAATTGGTCAGTTTATTTTATTCTCAGATTGATAAAGCCGTTAAACACCATGTGATTCATAAAAATAAAGCTACAAGATTAAAATCACGAGTCAGTAAAAAAATTTTAAAAAAGAAATGAGATACAAAATAAATTTGTTAGAAAAAAAAGATATTGGTCTCTTGGACAAATTAACTTTTTTCAGTCTCAATTATTTACGATATATTATTGTTATTACCCAATTAGTTGTAATTGGAGTCTTTTTTTATAGGTTCCAAATCGATCAAAAAATTATAGACCTAAAGGAGGGAGTGGAACAAAAAAAAGAAATAGTTAAAATAGTTTTACCGCTTTTAAATGAAATAGCCAAAATTGATAAAAAGACATTAATCATAAATGAAACTCTCCTTAAGCAAAAAAAATTCAGTGAAATGGTTGATTATTTTATTGCTTCATTTCCAGAAACAATTTCTTTAACTAATATGGAAGTAAAAAATGAGTCTATAAAAATTACAGGTGATGCCATAAATGCACAGCATCTACAAGCTTTTTATACCTTATTAAAAAAGGAAAATAGATTCAAAATGGTAAGCCTTCAAAATATAAAAAAGACCGAAACAGGATATAATTTTGTATTATTTTTAGAAAAATTTATTAATACTTGAAAAAACTATGAACTTAGGTGTGATATCAAAGTCAGTTTTTGAAAAAAAAAGTGGAGATTATATTTTTATTATTTTTTTCCTCCTTATTTTTTCGGTCTTTATTATTTTTGCAATAAAACCATCGTTAACTACAGCCTACTCGTTAAAAAAAGAGGTAACTGATTTAGCAAACATTAATAATGTTTATGAAGAGAAGATAAACAATATTACTTTAGTTCAAATACAAATAGAAGAAAATAGGGATTATCTACCTTTATTCAATCAGTCAATTTCTGAACACCCGGAAGTAAATAAAATCATTGAAGATATAAAAAAAATGGCCGATAAAAATTCTCTTACGCTTAATAAAGCCAGTATAGTTGACATAAATTTTTCCAAAGCAAACAAAGAAAAACAAAATGTTAAATTAAAGATGGAGGTGACTACCAGCTTTGAAAACTTAAAAAAATTTATGACAGACATACTTGGTCAAAGAAGATTGAAATTAATTGATGAGTTGATAATTAGCCGGGATAAAGATTCAAGTAACTCCGGAGGTTTAAAAGTTAACTTAACAATTGATGGTTATTATTTATGAACAGAAAAGAAGTATTATTATTATCGATAGGAGTTTTTTTGACAGTAATTGCGTGGTTAATTGCGGATATTTATCACGCTTCAACTGAGGATAAAATAAAATCAAGGATTAGCCTGCCTCAAGTATATCAATATAAAATAAGTAAAGATCTGTTGGAAACATTAAAAAATAAAACTGAATAATTATGATATATTCCGACCTTTATATACCTAGAGAAAATAAGTTACCTACCGTGATTGGTTTTTTATTTATATTTTTTATTGCCGTTATTTTTTCAAGATTTTTCTTAGGTTTGGCTGGTTCCTCTAAGGCATCATTAAAAGTAGCAAAAAGAGTTGAAATAGTAAATTTGTCACCAACTCAAACTAGTATTTTTTGGCAAACAGATCAGAAAGAGTCGGGTTGGGTTCTTTACGGGGAGACAGAAAATAAAGAAAATAAAATCGTCTTTGACGAGAAAGATCTAAATAATTTAGGCGAAAAAAAAGGTAAATATATAATTCATTTAGCAACATTAAAAGAATTAACACCAGGTAAAAAATATTTTTTTAAGATTATAACTGATAATAATCAAATTATAGTTCAACCTGATGGAAATTCATTTAATTTTATAACACCTCAAAGTAATCTTAACGGCTTACAGAATATCAGTCCGGCTTTTGGCAAGGTTTTACGTTCAAATTCCGTTGATCCTTTAATTAATTCTTATATTATTTTAAGTGTCAAAGGCAGTTACTCGCTATTGACTCAAATAAAGTCAGAGGGCGATGGCAGCTGGCTTATTCCTTTAAATCAAATATACAGTAAAGATAGCCAAAATATTTTATCATTATCTGATAAAGATAAAATAATAATAGAAATTATAACTAGCGAGGGAGAGGGATTGACGATTACAGCTGTTAAATCTAAGATTTCCCCTTTACCGCAAACGACAGTTTTTATTAAAGACAAAAACTTTTCTTTTGTTGAAGAAGACAATGTCTTATCAGCGATGACCGACTTTATTAAATCAAAAAATGATCTAATAGATATTAAATATCCAGAAGAAGGAAAACTAATTCCCGGGAAAATTCCTTTGATTAAGGGGGTAGGGTTGCCAAAAACAGCTATAGAAATTACGGTTAATTCTAAAAAAACTTATTCCGCCATAGTAACCAGTGATAACAATGGTAATTGGAGTTACCTTCTTCCGGAAGATCTGGAATTGGGGCCACATACGATTGTGATAAAAACAAAAGATAAAGAAGGGAAGGAAGTAATGATAAAAAGAAATTTCACTATGATTGCTCAGCAAGGTAACGAAGGTAGGGTTTTAGGAACTGCGTCAGGAGCAGCTACCCTTGCCCCATCGGTTGTTAACTCACCGATTCCCACAATTCCATCGGGTATCACAACGACTCCGACTCCACCGGTCAGTGGAAATAATTTTCTTGGGACGATTTTTGGCAGTTTATCATTAATTATCATTGGTGGAGGAATTCTTCTTGCTTTTTGAGTTAATTTTTCGTTAAAATGATTTTATGGATGTTTTTAATCTTTTGTCTTATATTAATAAAGTAAGCCTGTTTGCTTTTTTTATTACAACTTTGGTTGTTGGCTATCAAATTTATATTTTAAAAAAAGAAAAATCTAGAGAAAAAGCACCAAAAATTCCGGATTTCAAAGAAAAAAATAACTTTAATGTAGCTGCTAATTTTACTAGTCTTCCAAGTTCTTTAACAAAAAAAGAACTAAAAACGGTTAACTATTCAAAGTCTATCTTTTTAATTATTTCTTTATTGACGATCATAGTTGTTGTTTTTATAGTATCACTGGTAAGGAAAAATATTTCTACTCAAAATCAAGCGTTAATTGTTCTCCCAACAGTTGTTCCGCAAGTGCCGACTGCTAAACCGATAATTCCAACAACAAAGGCTGTTTTATCACCTTTGCCGACCATAAGTCTATTACCTTCACCAACAGTTACATCGGCACAGATACAACCAACTTTCGTGGCATCGCCAACAATCGTTCCCACTGAAATCATTTTGGCACAAGCCCCTAGCTCTACACCAACATTAAATCCGACTAATGGTCAAAAAATCACCGATAGTGTGCCCAAAGTTCTTCCAGAAACAGGCAGTTGGAAAAAAGGATTTCTTATTATTGGGGTTGCAATCTCAGCGATTCTTTTCTCTTTTTGGTTTTAATTCGCCACAGTTAGTTTTTTTACTTAATCGGCAATCAATATATTTATGAACGATTTTAATGTTGTCATTAATCGGGGTCAAGACCCAAAGTCCGTCGTATCTTTCAAGATTTGTTACAGGATTTATAAAAAAATCTTCCGAAAGGACGATCTTTTCCTGTTTAAAATTTTTCATAAAAACAATATTCTTTAAGATAATTGCCACCTGTTGATTATCAATATTTCTCTTAACCAGTTTATCCGTCAGATCATAAAGTTTTTTATATTGATTTAGATCAGATTTTTTAGCAAAAGAAATTAATTTATTTTTGATGGCTTCAATGACTTTTTGCTGTCTTTTTTCCCGGGCAAAATCGGTGCCCTCGGAGCTGAGAGCGTTGCGGGATCGGACAAAGTTTAAAGCAGTCTGACCGTCCATAGAGGACTCTCCTTTTGTAAAAGAAATTGTTTTATAGCGGCATTTGTATTCTGGGTCGTCAGCACAAAGATCATCTTCTTTTCCGGCAATTGGAAATTCTTTATCAACAAAAGAATTTTCAACGTTAACCTCAACTCCGCCAAGAAAATCAATTAGTTCCTCAAACTGGTCAAAATCAATGGCGGCCGCATAATGGATTGGTTGACCAATAATACTTTCCACTTCAGCTTTAGCTAAAATAAATCCGGCTCCCTTTTTCCTGGCTTCTCCATAAGCATATGCAGAATTAATCTTGTCATTTAGGGCTTCGCTCCAGACATCACGAGGGATGGAAATGGTCGTCAAGTGATTGACTTTTAGATCATAACTGACCACAACGATCGAATCGGAAAGATTAGGCCCTTCATGATTGGCCCCAGCGATTCCAAGAAAAAGAATATTAACGTGATTATTGTAAGTTTTTAGGCCGTCTAAAGAAAACAAAGTTTTGATAGGGGAGACGTGAAGGGTTTTGGTGACAAAAATATAGTATGGATAGATCAAGAAAATCAATCCAGCCCCGACGACACTAAAAAATATGAAGAGCTTTGTTTTTATAGTCATAAATAATTTATAATTATACTTCATGGATCTCAATATTCTCAAACATCTAAATACAAAACAAAAGAAATCGGTGATTAATTATAGCGGACCGACGGTCATTTTAGCTGGTGCCGGATCGGGTAAGACAAGGGTGTTGGTTACTAAAGTTATCTATCTGATCAAAGAGAAGAAGATCAGTTCTTCATCAATCGTGATGCTGACTTTTACCAATAAAGCCGCCGCTGAAATGAAAGAGAGGATCAGTCGCCAGCTTGGAGGAATTGTCAAATTAGGTTTTATCGGCACATATCATTCTTTTTGCGTCAGGATTCTTCGCCAATTTTGGGAGCCGGCCGAATTAAATAAAAATTTTATTATCTACGACGACAGTGACCAAAAAACTTTAATTAAACAAATAATATTAGAAAAGAAATTAGACAAAAAAACACCTGGTTATTTTGCCTATTATATTTCTTTAGCCAAGAATCAGATGATTACTCCGGAAAAATTTTTGGAAAATTTTAAATTTCATCAGGCCGCCATAGTTGCCGACGTTTACTATCATTATCAGAAAAAACTGGAGAAAAATAAGGGGGTTGACTTTGATGACCTATTGATCAAAGCCGTTTATCTACTACAGAAAAATGATGACGTCCTGGATTATTATCACAATAAATATAAATATTTTCTCGTCGATGAATTTCAGGATACTAATTTTGTCCAGTATTTATTGACCAAGTTACTGGCAGAAAAGTCAAAAAATATTACCGTCGTCGGCGATTTTTCTCAAAGTATATATTCGTGGCGAGGAGCCGATATTACCAATCTCAAAAAATTTGAAAAAGATTTTTCCGGATCTAAAACTTTTTATTTGGAAGAAAACTACCGGTCTACCCAAAAGATCCTTGATTTTGCCTTTAATATTATTTCAAAAAATTCCACCCACCCGATTCTTCATTTGTTTACAGATAATAAACCAGGGGAAGATGTGACCTTTTATCAGGCCGGTAATGAACAGGAGGAGGCAATATATGTGGCCGAAGAGATAGTCAGATTAATCAGCGTTGATAGTAAGGCAGAACTTCCAAATTTTGCCATATTATATCGTACCAATGCTCAGTCACGGGTCCTTGAAGAAGTGTTACTTCGGTATGGGATGCCTTATGTTCTGGTTGGAGGAACGAGATTCTATGAACGTAAAGAAATTAAAGATGTTTTAGCCTATCTTAAATTGTTAATCAATCCCAATGAATCGGTATCGTTGGAGCGAATAAAAAAACTGGGCAAGAATCGTTTTGAAAAATTCAAGAAACTTTATGAAGAAACAAAAGATAGATTAGAGACTTATTCAACCGATGAAATCATTGAAAAACTTTTTCAAAATGTTGACTATTTAAAACTGTATGATGTTGAAGACGAAGAAGATTTCAGTCGATTGGAAAATATTAAAGAGTTAAAATCGGTCGCCGTCAGCTTTCCTAAGTTGATGGATTTTTTGGAACAGGTGGCCCTAGTTGAATCCGAATATTCTCAGCATGAAAAAGAGACGAAGGACAACCGGCGTTTAGTTCTAATGACCCTTCATCAAGCCAAGGGGCTTGAATTTGACCATGTTTTCATCGTCGGCGTCGAAGAAGGATTGTTACCTCATTCACGCTCAATTGATGATCAGTTTCAACTTGAAGAAGAGCGCCGTCTATTTTATGTTGGGATTACCCGTGCCAAAAAAGCTCTTTACATTACTAATACAAGAAAAAGATTTATCTTTGGTTCTCAAGGTTATTCGACTCCGTCAAGGTTTATAGCAGATGAGCAAAGTTCTTTTGAATAAAATTTTACTTATTTAAAAAATCTCCCGTGGTTGAAGATGGGATTTCATTAGCAGTTTTTTTTGTAAGATCATCTTTTTGCATTAAGACCTGGTATTTACCATATCCCCAATTGATTCCGGTAGCAAGCAGAGCGGCAACTATTATAAACATGAAATTTTTCATATAAAAATAGTATAGCAAAAAGTAGGATTCGAATAATAATTTATCAAAAAGTGATAAAACATCCTACCTATAGTATAATACTACGTATGGCGGAAACAGTCAGACCAGAAGTCAAACAATTTGTTCGAGGCCTTGTACCGATCAAAGACGTTGATTTTTATAAACCTTGGAAAGAAATTCGACCTCAAATCAATCTACAACTAAAAATGTTAAGATACCAAGAATATAAAGAAGAAGAACCAGTGGCGGTTATATTTGGAGATTTAAATAATCCCTATCCGGACAATCCTGATTTTTTTGACCCAATCATCATTGATTATTTATACAATAACGAGAATACTCCTCAAGAAGTTCGTGCAACGGCAAAGCTAGGTCTACAGGCAGCCTATTGGGGAGAATTATCCGACGCAATGTCTATGACAAGAAGAGACCATTTTTCTTATGAGCGAGTTGGTGAGTTTTCTGTGCTTCCGGTATTTGTAAAGGGTAAACGATCCTATTTAAAACCATATGATAAGGTTTCAAGTACGATTGGTGGCATTGAATATGGTGGTGACGGGGACATGACAGGCTATGCAAAAAATAGAGTTATGGGGAGCGATCATTTAAACGTACCCTTTTCGTCTTTAGGAATAACAGATGAAAAATTAGATCAATATATTGATCTAAGAAAAAAGATTCATGCATGTAAAGATAAAGCGCAAGAAGACTGTCTAACAAGATATAGGGAAAGAAATCCAAAAATTTGGGAATATTTAATAAGTATTTATCCAAATATTGATGAAATAATAAAAAAAACTAAAGAATTTGATTTTATGTTTAAAGATTTAGCGGAAGAACTTGTTATTGATTCTATGGGTTTGGCTAGTCAAGATTTTAGAAAGGTTCCCCGAGAGATTTCGCTATTGATTGGAAATCTTAATATAGGTTTGGCATCTTTTCTTTATCTTGAGACAAGAAGTATATATGGAATTGAACTTTTTCGAAATAATGATTTTCATAGATCAATCGAGAGCCTTGGAAAACTTATGAGGAAAATGTATGAAACTTCAGTAGACAGTCTATATCGATAAAAATTTGGGAAAGTGATAAAATATAAACCATGACCGATGATTCATTGTATAAATCACAAGACGAAAAAATTTTATTAGAAGCCGATTCAGGTTTATTTGATAGAAGCCGTCAAAAATCAAGTCGATCAAAAGCAGACCTTTTTGAATTGCTACTAGCCGTAGAATTGAATCGATATTACAAACTCCCTTACCTAGATTTAGAAGTAGAAATTAAGAAGCTAATTAGTAAAATTATGAATTTTAAAGATGGATTAGTTAGGATTGAGGAACAAAAAAATAGAGTAAAATCTCTTCTACCATTTTTAGTTAAAGAGCTAGATAAATTAATAATAACAGATGGTAAACCAATAGAAGTGCGATGGATTGGAAGAAAGTGGCAGGCAAATAAAACATTATCAGATATTAATATAAAGTTTTTATCAGGAAATAATATAGGAGTATCAACTAAATCAACAAGGTCTGGCAAGGGAACGCAGAAGAATATTGGACTAAAGGAATTAAAAAGATATTTAGGTTTAAATATTGATAAAGAATTAGTTGATATGAAAAATAAAATAATATCAAAAGTAGCCATCCAAAATAAAAAATTAAAAACAATTGCTAAAAAGGGAATGACTTTTATTAAAAATAATAAATATAAATTTCCCATAATACAAAAAATTGGGAAAAAATTTGGTATTCCGTTACAGCAACTGGCAGTGAAAGAAAGCGTAAAACTTTTTAACAAACTTACTCCCAATAAGAAAAAGGCATTTATAAATTTTATACTTGGTGTTAGAAACGAAGAATTTTTATTAAACGCTTTTGTTTCAGGAGAACAGATTCATATTTATTGGAATATAAGTCTAAGTACTTTGGTTAGTGATAATTTAAAAGCTATTAATGAAGGAGATAGGGGATATCATATAGTGTCTAACGATAAAAAAATAATAAGAATCCATGTAAATTTTACTAATGGAATAGGTATAAGTGCTTTTTGCGAGAGAGCCTTTTTATAAAAGCTACATATCTAGAGGAAATAATTTTTCGAGTTCATTTTTTGATATCTGAGTATTTCCAGTGAGGTATTGTAGTATGTCTATTTTTTCTTTTGAATTCAATTGACTAGTTATTTCTTCAAGGCTGATACTGCTGTCTTTACCATTAACCAAAATAAAATTTAATTGTTCATTTTTATCTGGAGGATAAATTACATTAACATGATTTTCAGCAATAAACTTTGTTCCTTCAGAAATAAGGACTGCTTTAAGTTGACTATTTCCAACCGATCCTACTATTCTATTTACAACAATAGCCGGACCAATATCATGATTATTACTTTTTACATATTGAAGTTTATCTTTGAGATGTAATTTTAATCCTGTTGAAGTTATATTTTTTGCCCAAATTAACAAAGTACCTGCCTCTGGATCATTTGTAAGTAAGCTTTTATTTTGATTCCAAACAAGTCTACCTGTTTTGACCGAATAGTTTAATTCCTTTAAAGTCTTTTTCCCTTTAAAAGCATTTAATAAATGATTTGGTCTTTCAGTAAAGATAGTAATTCCGTTCTTTTTAAAAATATAATCATGTTTATTCTTGGTTTTTTTAAGCACCAAGAGCATTACTGTTTGCTGGGCACCATGAAATAATTTTGGACTTTTTAAAATTGACAGACTTTCTATATTAGAATGTTTTATTATGTACTCTCTTAGCTTATTAAAATAAGCCCCATTATTCATAGAGGGTGGAACAACATAGGCGACGTACCCATTTTCTTTTACCAAATCTAAACCTAATTTTATGAAAAGATTAAATATATTTGTTCGTCCATTAAGCACTTCTTTATATCTATTTTTTATATCTTCATTAGGTTGAAATTCGAAGTAAGGAGGATTTCCTATAACAATATCAAATTCTTCTTTGACATTCTTTGTTAAAGAATCAGCTAGCTCAAGTTTTGCTTTTGGAGAAATTTTTGAGCTTATTTCTATCAATTTTTTATCAATATCCCATCCATATAGCTCGGCTTTATTAAAAAATTTAGAGGCAGAAAGCAAAAATTCCCCAGTTCCACAAGCAGGATCTAAAATTTTTATTTTTTTTTGATTTAGAGGTAGTTTTCTTAATAATTCTTCTCTGATTGATTTAGGAGTAAAATATTGACCTTTAGATTTTCTATAATCTAAATTAGCATTTTTTATATAATCAATCGTTAGTTCCTCAAATTCATTTAGTAACAAATCATTCTTAATCATATTAATAATCTTACCTAAAATAATTGAACATATGTATATATTCATACTAGGTGAACGAAAGTTCAATTACAAGCACATTTTTTTATAGGACAAAGAAACCGAAAAATTCTTCAGAAGCAGAATGGAAAGTTAAAATAAGTAATCTACAATTAATATTATTGAGAAAAGCTAAAGCTTTAGTATAATTATTCATTAAATGAATAGGGTAGAGGTATTACATAAACGTAAAAAAGGGGCTCTTGCCGAAAATCAACGTCATTTTAATATTAACACTATTATTTATTCAAATGGCTTTGGCATGTGTCTTTTATCTGGTCCGCTGGTCGGAGAAATCCAACCCAATGGATGCGCAAATGGTTATCACAGATTTAAAGCTTTAGACACAGTTACAGTTTTTTCCTACTATTTGAAAAAAAATGCGACTTTAAAAAATGGAAATTATTTTACCGCCGTTTTAAATGGCAATTAGAAAAATAATCTTCAAAATTTGACCTCTTTTTTGACTTTAGCTTGGTATAATAGTCTTTATGTTAGAAAGAACATTAGACTATTTAGAAAACCATCTTAAACCACCAAGACACGATTTTAAAAACCTTCAAGAAACTGGAATTAAAACATATTTTCCTTTTGGGCAAACCATAATCACGGCAAATTTTGGTTCCCATAAAGATTCCAATAATGAAAACCCCAAAATAGACTTTTCAGCCAGAGAAAATGCTGTTTGGTTAACGTATAAAAAAATTGTCGGAGGAAAAAGCTATGATTTTGTTATTGGCGCAGATGGAAAAACTTCACCGATTGCGGTTCAATGGAACAATGAAGCGGCGGAAATATTTATGGAAGTTGAAGGAGAAATGCGAATGATAGAAGGACTTGAGAGGAATGAAAAGGCATCATTTAATGCCCCGAAAAATGCCGATACATCTTATGTTTATAAAAGATACCCTGAACAAAACCTGAAAGAGTTTTATGGAATTATGAAGCTCAATGTGAATCAAAATCCTGGAGCCGGTTTTTTTACATTTCCGGCAACTTTCAAACCTTATATTGCAAAGGAAACATTGGTCAGCGGAATGAGAAATAGAAGATTAAATGTTTTTTCGACTTCTTTTTGGGCAGTAAGGATGACTGACAGAAGTGAACTTCCTTTTGGTAGAGAACTTCCTAGAAATAAATAAATATTTCTACTTCAAAATTTGACTTTGTCTTTTCCCCGTGAATCACGTTGGGTTCAGGGTTAAAACTTTTGCCACAAGAGAGATAGATAACAATTTTCGTTTGACAGAAATCCTGGGGTTTGTTATATTGTATCTAATCGCGCCCCTGACAAACTTGTTAGGGGGCATTTTTTTTAAGGAATAAGTCTACCTCCAAGCGATCAACTGCCTTCTTATAAATTCCTTTTTTGACACTCCATATTTCCTTACCTAAATGACCGTGTGTGTAAATTACGATAACCTGTTTATTTAATTGAATTAATAGTTTGTATAATGGCTCAAAATCACCGGATGAGTTCAAAAACAACCTATAGTATGATATAATATTTCCCTATGCCTAAAGAAGGAGAGAAAACAAGGTTTAAAGAAGCTACTTCAATCAAAAACCCAGAAGTAATGATGGTACCGATGATTAATACGAAATTACCTAATTTTATACTGCCATTGTTTCACTATTTTGAGCCAAATCTTTATCTACAAAATGACAGATTGATAAAATTAAGTCATCAGGCAAATTTAGCTTTTTCAAAAAAGTCCTCAACTTTATCGCAGAAAATTGTTAATCCGATAGGAGATATTTCTGCGAAAAAAGCAATCGAAATAATAAAAAGACTGCAAGATGCCCCTAAAATTGAAGAAAGTCTATTCTCAGAACTTGGAGTAACTATTTCAGGAAAAGTATTTCCCAGTCAAACAACTGATTATTTGACTGAGAAATTGAAACAATTATCTAAGGGAACTTGCATATTATCTCCTAGTCATGAATCCGATTTATATCTGGTTGAAGCATTAGGAAGAATTGGAATTAATCCGAACGAAATAGGAGTTGTTTTTGTCGATCAGCACATAGATAGCCAGGGAAAAGAAAATCCGGCTGGACAAGAAATTATTAATAAAGCAAATTTTATTAGATATATATTAGAACAGGGAATTGGAGCGATTTCGCTTATTGGAATGTATGATAGACAATTTGAAATGGTCTCTTCTGGAAAAAAAAGAGAATTGGGAAAAGAAGAAGTCGATGATCACGATTATGAAAAAAATGCTCTCTTAGCACAATCATCAAAAGGAGCATCAGATCTTCATGAATTATATTTAAGATTCAAAGAAAGATTTTTTTTAGGAACTGGTATTTTCAAAGAACAAAAAAAAATAAATAATCTTAGCATTATTGATGTTACAGTAAAAAAACAAATTGAGAATTTAAAAAAGAGGGAAATTAAGTATGTTTTATTATCACTAGATATGGACAGTTTAAATCTTTTACGTGAAGAAATTACCGCTACAGCTTATAGCCCCTTTTCAACAATAATTGCCACCGGTCTAGAGGATTTTAATAAAATTCTTTATACAGCCAGAATTACTGCCGAACAATTTGAAAAAAGGGTTAAAGAATTAGAAAAATTAAGAATACAAATTGATTCCTTATTAATATTAAGAAAAAGAAAAGGGGTTTTGAGACCTTTGGAAAATGAGTTACTAAAAGAGAAAAAAAAGTTTTTAGTAGAACAATATTCTAGAATATATCCAATCATATATAATTTTGAATTGGCGACACATCAATTTACCTTCCCAAAGGATAGTTTATCGTTACTGACTAATATTAAACCAGAGGGTCACAAAGAAAATATCTATCTTGATATTCTTGGATCAGAAGAAGGTGGGTTTACGGTAAGCCAGGCAGAATATTTAATTCGAAGTTTGCAAGAAGCATGTGAATATGAGGACCTTGAATTTGGAGTTCCGACAGGAGAAGGCAGGGTAACTGGTAGTATAAGTGAATTAGAAGGACTAGATTTAAACGGTAATACAGCTCATGCCGTCAAAAGATTAGCTAATGTAATTAATGATATATAATCTTCAAAATTTGATTGCTTTTTATTTAAAATCGACAATTAATCTCTTACCGAAAACCGCAGCAATTTTTGAGAGAGAATAAAGGGTGGGATTGATAAGACCCTTTTCAAATCTTGAAACACCTGATTGTTTTGTCCCAATTCTTTTTGCCAGTTGACTTTGAGTTAGTTTATTTTTCATCCTCAGTCCAATTATTTTTTCAATTGTTTCATATTCTGCTCTTAATAATTCGTACTCTTTTTTTATCTCAGGATTTTTTAAAGCTTTTTCTCTCAAATCTCTATAATCAGAAAAGTATTTATTCATATAGCTATAATATAACATACGTGTTATATAAAATTCAAGCGATTTTCTGCAATCATAATATCTTTTGATAATAATTTTTGTCGTTTTTTCTTAAAACCATGCAGTAAATAGAAAATATTATATTTATGAGCAAACAAAATCCGTATTTCAATTTTTCCTCTAATTCTTAATTTATAGAGGTTTTTGTTGATTTTCTTAACGTATGGCATGCCTATTATTAAACCGTATTTTTCTAACAAATTTATGGTTTTTAGGCTTTTTGAATAAGTTGGACTATCTAAGCTAATCAATAATTCCTCGATTGGATTGTGGCTATTTGTTTGAAAATACACAACCTTATAGATCATTAAATAAAAAAATAACAGAATAATTATAGTTGTCTACCGCTTATAACCTACAAAAGTATGTTTTTAGACTGTCCAGTAGTGATATAAAAGACGATATACAATACAAGTTGTAGTCTTTGCTATAATGGAAATATCATGATGAAAGATAAAGACGGAAAAGCGCTGACAATGGGCGAGGTTTTTGGAAAAGTCATTAATAGGATAAAAAATGTCTTTCTTGAATTTGAGGTGTTTTTGCTCCATCTAGTTGGTTTGGTTCCTTCTCATTGTTGCCGCCGTTTTTTCTATCGATTAGCTGGCATAAAAATCGGCAAAGGCTCAACCATTCATACCGGGGCCAGATTTTATGATCCAAGAAATATTTTGATTGGCGAGGACTCAATCATCGGAGAGGGAGTCGTCCTTGACGGACGGGATCAGTTATCGATAGGCAGTCACGTCGATATTGCCACTGAGGTAATGATTTATAACAGTCAGCACGATGTCAACAGCGAAAATTTTGCTGCCACAACTGCACCAGTAAAAATTGAAGACTATGTTTTTATCGGTCCGCGGGTAATTATTTTAGCTGGAGTAACGGTTGGTCGCGGAGCTATAATTGGGGCCGGCGCCGTCATCACCAAGGATGTCCCTCCTTATGCAATCGTGGGCGGAGTCCCGGCAAAAATAATTGGGGAAAGAAGCAATAAGGACCTTCATTATAAACTCGGAAGAGCGAGATGGTTTAGGTAAGGTTAACCTTTTACGAATTCTTCTCGTTCTTTGGTTGTATCTTGACCTTTTGTGGTTATTCCCATAGGACCTTTTGCACCTAGCGGAGTCGAAGGATAGACTTTCATTTTTGGCTTTATACCAAGGCGAGCCTCTTCTGGCTTTTCTCTTATTTGTTCTGACAGATCAATAAGTTCCCCCAAATTAGCATTCATAAATAAGTAACATTATTGTAACATTGTGTTGATATAAATTTCAACTATTTATTTTCAGTCAGCGGTGCCGACGAGATAAACTGCGGCCCAGGGGCGAAAATTGGAAAAGAATTTATTGTCAATCGTCAGCTTGTCTCCTTGAAAAACTTTATAAGTGAAGAAAACCTTGCTTCCCCAGGCCGGAAAGTCCACTTGCTTGGTCACCCCTTTTTTTAGAGTTGGGTCATCTTGATATTTTGGCGGGAGTGGTGGGACAACATCGTAGACAGTTGCTTTAGAAATTTCAACCCGGCGACTATCCTTTTTCCCATAAAGTTTAAAATACAAAAGATTATTTTCCTCATCTATTTCTGTTTCGATTAAAATATACCCCGGAGTATCGTTTTTTATTTTTAGATCGACTGTTGGAGCATAGACGGTCGCATCAAAACCGGGTTGTGAGTCGTTTTCATAATAACCCACACGGTATGCATGAGCGTTACGTTCTATAATCTGCAATCCGGCATTTAGAGCCGCCCTAAATAAAGTTGTTGATACCTGACAAACACCACCACCGTCACCCAGAATCGTTTTTCCATCTTTAATTATATAGGCAGGTTGATATCCAGTCAGCGAAGAAATATCTCCAACGATTTCATTAAAAGAAAACTCTTTTCCTTTGGGAATTAAAACTCCATTAAATTTTGAAGCGGCCAAAGTCAAATTATGGACTCTTTGAGGAATTGAATGAGTAAAATCAGATTTACCTTCTGCAATAAACTCCTCAATCCCGTATTCATTAATATCAGATAGTTTTATTTCCGGCTTAATGACTTCGGAATTTAAAAAGATCTTCTTGTTTGAAATATCGGTTTTAAAATTGTTGATGATTTTATCAAAATCAAGCAAAAATTGATCAGAATCGATCTTCAAGCCGTTGGTTTCTTTTCTAAATTGAACTACTTTTCCATTTTCAAATTTAAACAAAGCGTTTTTCGCTGGCAGATTATATTTTTCTTCAGACAAAGTCAAAAAATCTTTAAGCCCAGAAGTTTCATATTCAATCTGGCTTTCAAAATAAAATCTTCTTAAATTAAAAATAGTCAAAAACTTTTGCAAATACCTAGAAGGTAAATTACTTGACCGGCCGATCAAATAGGCTCTTTCCGCAATTGTTTTCCCGTCATATTTTAACCCAAGAATTTGGGCGGAAAAAGTGGCCACCGGTTCGTTTACAAAAAAAACAGTCACAGAAGAATTATTCAATTTAGAAGATTTTTTTTTGTAAAAATCAACTATTTCATCCTTGCTTTTTAGACCGAAATTTTGATTATCCAAGTAAACATTGGGGTAAATTTTACCTCCAATATCTTTTTCTTGTCTTAAAAAAATAAAAACCGTTGAACAGAAGATAATTAAAATAAAAACGGCCAACAAAAATAATAAAAAATTACCTCTATAATTCTTAATATTTGATATCATGATAGTATGGATGATGATAAAATAATCCCCGAAGAAAATCAACCTGAGGTAAATCGCCAAGAAGAGCCCGTGGTTGAAGAAGCTCCTCAAGACATGACGACTCCCAATGTTGAGTTACCGCCGCCAGATGACCAGGCGCCGCCAGTTTATCAAGAGAATAACAACCAATACATATTCATAATTGGAGGTGCAATCCTATTTTTAATTTTATTTATTGTAATTATCAGAGCAATTTTTTTTAGCAAGCCAAATAACAAGCCAGTTAATCTAATTTATTGGGGTTTATGGGAAGATAGAGAAGTGATGGAACCGTTAATTGCGTCTTACCAACAAAAAAATCCAAACATAAAGATAACTTATCAAAAAATGCAACCTCAAAGTTATCGCGAAAAATTGGTCAGTCGGAGTAAAACTCAAGGGACCGACGGAGTCGGAACGGCCGCAATAGAGAAACCCGATATTTTTCGATTTCATAATACTTGGCTGCCGGAAATAAAAGATATTGTTTCTCCGCTTCCTCCAACTGTTATGAGCGGGGAGGAGTTTGACAAGACTTTTTATCCAGTTCATAAAAAAGACCTTAAGGTGGGCAATTATTATTATGGACTGCCTCTAGAAATTGACGGCTTGGTCTTAGTTTATAATCAAAGCCTTTTTAAGAAAGCCGGTATTGCCACGATTCCGGTCACTTGGGATGATATTACGGAAATAGTGCCCCGCCTTACGGTTAAAGATCGATCGGGCCAGTTAATCACTTCGGGAATCGCGCTGGGAACGGCTTCCAATGTTGATCATTTTTCTGATATTTTTGGATTGCTTTTATTACAAAACGGAGGGTTGCTAAATAAACTGGATCAAGAAGAGGCGTCAGGAGCTTTAGAAATTTATCGAAAATTCAGCGAACCACCACAAGGATATTGGACAGAAGAGATGGCCAATTCGACTACCGCTTTTATTCAAGAAAAAGTGGCCATGATTATTGTTCCTTCGTGGGTAATCTTATCAATCAAATTGACCAATCCTGATATTGATATGAAGGTTGTGCCGGTGCCGGTCGTTCCCGGAACAGCTTTGATATCAATTGCTTCTTACTGGGTTGAAGGAGTATCAAAATTTAGCAAAAATCAAATAGAAGCCTGGAAATTTTTAAGATTTTTGACTGAAAAAGAAAATATGACTAAACTTTACGAAATTCAAAGCAAAACAAGACCTTTTGGCGAACCATATTCAAGAGTCGATTTAGCTCCGCTTTTGATTCAAAATCCTTATCTTGGAGCCATAATAAAGCAGGCAAATAATTTTGTCTCATTACCGATAATTTCTAGAACGATGGATAATGGTTTAAATGATGAGATAATAAAATATATAGAAAATGCCATTAACAGTACAATTTTGGGGGTCTCGTATAAGGAAGCATTAGGAACAGCCAAAGCAGGGATAAATCAGGTTTTTACAAAATATAACATCAGTAATTAAAAGCTTGATACCGTATTTTTTCTTATGAATATACCTTTTTTTTCGAATAAAAAACAAAAAGAATTATACCTCGGGATATTTTTAAAAGAGAGTCAAGGAATTGTGATGATCTTTTTAAAAGAAAATGATAAATTAGAATTGGTTGATCGAGAAAAATTTGATTACACTAATGGTTGGGAAAATTTGACTAATGATGTTGATGAAGCTCTCTATAAAGTAGAAAAAAATCTTGATTTGGAAATAAAAAAAACAATTATATTTGTTTACTCACATCTGGTCGACGAAAAAATAGGCGATATTAAACCTGTATATTTACAAAAAATTAAGCAGTTAATCAAGTCTTTAGATCTTCAACCGATGGGTTACATTGAATGTTTTGAAGCAATTAGTTTTTATCTACAAAAGGAAGACAAAATTTTATTAACAGCAATATTAATTGAAATTGACAAGACTCAAATAGGAATATTTACCTATAAAGGTGACAGGATTGAATCAAAAATTTTTTTAAGTCGTACAGATAATATAATTGCTGATTTAACAGAAGGTTTTAAAGAAATCAAGAAAAAATCAAATATTTTACCGCCCCGTATTATTCTTTACGACTCAGGCAATCTTGACGATACAGCTGCAAAAATATTGGGGCATCGCTGGAGTAGTGATTTTTTTATTCAAATTCCTAAAGTCGATATCCTGTCAGAAGACGAGGTAGTTAATGGTTTAATGAATATTTTTGGTGAACAGATAAAAAATGAAACTTCAGTAAAAAAAGAGGAATATCAAGATAGAGAAAATTTTGGTTTTATGATCAATGAAGATATTGGAGAAAAAGCAATATATCAGAACAAAAATATCTTACCTAAGACAAATTGGAAAAATAAAATTAAAGACTTGACCAGTAAATTATTAGTCATTAAAATTAACTTTTCGGGAAAGATATTTATGATGACCGGTATTTTAATAATTCTTTTAGGACTATTTATTAATGAATATTTTTTTCATCAGGCTCAGTTGATTGTTTATTTACCGACTCAGATATTGGAAAAAAATATCAAGCTAGATATTGATTATCGATTAGCCAGTGCTTCAGCAGATTTTTCTGAAACGATAAATACGACAGGCAAACAAGAGGTAGGTGATAAAGCTCGAGGATTAGTGACAATCCACAATTTTGACGATAAAGAAAAAACTTTTGCCAAAGGCTCGGCCCTTGAAAAAACGGGTTTCAAATTTATTCTTGATAATGATGTTAAAATTGCTTCAGCCAGTTTGGCTGTTGATGGCTCGGCTAAATTACCGGGTAAAGGCAACGGGTCAGTGACAGCAACGATGATTGGCCCTGACAGCAACTTAACCAAAGGTCAACGTTTTACTTTTGATGGTCTGCCACCAACAACATATTTTGCCATTAATGATGCTTCTTTTTCCGGAGGAAGCAAAAAACAAATTCAAACTGTCTCTAAAAAAGATCAAGAAGATTTAAAAACATCTATTGTTAATAAAGCAAAGAAAGAAATTCCTTCAATTAAAGTATTACCAAATGAAGCAATAGCCTCTTTTTTATCAGCAACTGACTTTAATAAAACAATTTTCTCGAAAGAAATCGGCGAAGAAAGTAGCAAATTAACTCTTCAGGCAACGGTTTACACAACCCAATATTTATACAGTAAAAAATTATTTATTGATAAAATTTTGGTTTCACTTAAACCGGAAGTTAAGAATAACTACCGCTTAGAAAAAGAAAACATTGCCTACACTATAAATAAAATTTCTAGAGAAAATAAGTCTTTAAAAGTTGACGCAAAAATAAAAGCAAAAGCAGTAATTAATATATCAACTGATGAAATTAAAAAGGGTATTCTTGGAAAGAATCAATCAAAAATTAAGGAAATTTTGAAAAGTCAGTATAAAATTGACGGCTATAATCTGAACATTAACGAACCTTTACCTTTTTTAAACAATTATTTACCTTTCTTCTTAAAAAATATTATTTTGAAAAATTCTAGTTTATAAATATGGCTCTTCACGTTTATCTAAAAAAGAAACATTATTCCGGCAAAAAAAAAACAGTTAATTTTTTCTCCTATATTTTTTTAATTGCCGGGGCAATGCTTTTATTTTGGTCGTTTTATCCGATTTTATCTTCTACAATCTATTCGCGCCTATTTATAAAAAATAATATTAATGCTCCAATTCCTAATAACAATACTGCTTCATCCTTAAAAGAAGCAAATTCTATACTCGGAGCCTTTAATATTTTTTCTAATAATCTTCGGGACTATACTCAGGCAAGTATTTGGTTTCCTGCATCACCAAAACTTAATCAACCTTCTCAACTATCCGTTAAAGAATACACCCTGTCGATTCCTAAACTAAATATTAAAAAAGCTAAAGTTGTGGTTGCAGGAGAAGATTTGACTAAGAGCCTTGTTCATTATTTACCCCAATCATTACCTGGCGAATATGGTAATGTAGCTATTTTTGGTCATTCGACTTTACCGCAGTTATATAATCCTAAGGACTATAAAACAATTTTTACCTATCTCTCTTCTTTAGATAAAGACGATAAAATTTATATTAATATTGGAGAGTTAGAATATCAGTACGAAGTAACCACTAGTTTTATTGTTAAACCAAGTGAAATCTCGGTTTTAGAGCAAAAAAAAGATGCTTCTTATTTAACTTTGATAACTTGCACACCACCGGGTACTTACTGGGAAAGATTGGTAGTAACAGCTAAACTCACTCAATTATAGGTGACATTTGTAATTGAATAAACCTATAATATATGATAAAATTCACTTCATGAAATTGAGCCAAGGACTATATTATTTTGTTGCCTTCTTTATTTTTGTTGGAGAAATTACAGAAAAAATAATTCTTAAACCAATTTACTATTTGTTAAAGGAAATTATCCTGATGGGTTTTAACAAGTTTCCAACAATTAAATTTCCAATATTGAGGTTGTCTAGATCTCAATATTTAATTTCAGAAAAAATTAGATATTTTTTACTTGGCTGTTTTATTACCTTAATTATCGTTTCTATTTTTCAATCATATTTTTTTATAAAAGAATTACCATCACCTTATAGTATAGGTAAGATCAACTATCCCTTATCAACCCATATCTATGATCGCAACAACACTTTGCTTTATGAAATATACCGGGAGCAAAATCGAACTCCGATAAACTTAAAAGAATTACCTGTTTACATAGCTCAAGCAACGATTGCCATTGAAGACAAAGATTTTTACCGGCACCAAGGCGTGGCAATTTTTTCAGGAATAATTAGGGCCGTCAAGGAAATGGTTATTAATAAAAATTTGCAGGGTGGATCAACGATTACTCAACAACTTGTTAAGACAGCTTTATTGACTCCTGAAAGGACAATAGCAAGAAAAATTAAAGAAGTGATATTAGCTTTATGGACGGAAAAAATTTATAGTAAGGATAAAATTCTTGAGATGTATTTAAATCAAGTTCCTTATGGCGGGTCGTCCTATGGTATTGAAGAGGCATCTAAAACATATTTTGGAAAAAAAGCAAAAAATTTAACAATAGAAGAAGCCGCTTTATTAGCTGGTTTACCACAAGCGCCATCAATATATTCGCCATATATAAATCCTGAAACAGCTCAAAAAAGAAAAAGTGAAGTTTTGACTTCGATGAAAAATCAGGGCTATATCAACGAAGAATTAAGAGTGAAGAATGAAGAATTAAAAGTTGAAGTATTACCACCAAAAACATTGATTCGGGCTCCTCATTTTGTTTTTTATACTAAAAATCAACTGGAAGATTATTACGGAATTAAAACAGTTGAAGAAGGCGGTTTAAAAGTGAAAACAACTTTAGATTACAAAATCCAGGAAGAAGCGGAAAAAATTCTCAAAGAGGAGTTAGAAAAAATTAGCTATTTAAACGTTACTAACGGGGCAATTTTAGTGACAAGGCCTTCAACAGGAGAAATACTAGCAATGGTAGGTTCAGTTGATTATTTTGATCAACCATCTGGTGCCTTTAACGTTACTACAGCCTTACGTCAACCGGGAAGTTCAATCAAACCGATTATGTATTCATTAGCTTTACAAAAAGGTTATACGGCTGCATCTATCCTTGACGATTCGCCAGTTGTCTTTAACATTGCCGGATCAGAGTCTTACCGACCAGTTAATTATGATAATAAATTTCATGGCAAAGTCCCTTTACGCTATGCTTTGGCAAACTCTTATAACATCCCTGCCGTTAAAACATTAAATAATCTTGGCGTTGATAGTTTCATTGACTTTGCCACAAAAATGGGCATTAGTACCTGGAATGATAAATCTCAGTACGGATTATCTTTGACTTTAGGAGGTGGAGAAGTAACTATGGTTGATATGGCAGAAGCTTTCGGAGTCCTTGCTAATCAGGGATACAAAATGCCAATTAATTATTTTCAAAAAATTGAAGATAATAAAGATAACGTCTTGCGTGAAATGACACCTTTTAAAATAAAAGAAATAGATCCGGCCATTGCCTATATTATCAGTGACATTTTGTCTGATAATTTTGCCAGAATTTTTGCTTTTGGATCAGGCTCATTTTTGGAAATTCCTGGCTATAAAGTGGCCGTTAAAACTGGAACAACTAATGATAAAAAAGACAACTGGACAATTGGCTATACTCCGGAATTTTTAGTAACCGTTTGGGTAGGGAACAATGACAATACTCCAATGAATCCTTATTTAACATCAGGGATCACCGGAGCGGCTCCAATTTGGAATCGAGTAATGAGTTATTTATTAAAAAATTATGGAACCGGTAATAAATGGTTTGAAAAACCAGATAACGTTGTAGAAAAAAATTGTTATTATGGAAGAAAAGAATACTTTGTTCGCGGAACGGAGAATAGCGCTAATTGTAATCAGGCCTCACTGGCGACGCCAACGCCGACTCCATAAAGAGTTTATCAAGTTTCAAGTTTATAAAGTTATAAAGAGGGATACAATGATTATTGTCTTGATAAACTTGACAAACTTTATAACTTGACAAACTATATCTTTGGAGTTATTTCTTTAAATCCTACCAGCGATTGCAGTACTTCCGGCACTTTAATGCTTCCATCCTTTTGCTGATAGTTTTCTAAAACGGCAATTAAAATTCTTGGTGAGGCTAATGCAGTATTATTTAAAGAAAAACAATACTCGGTTGAGCTGTCTTTTTTCCGATATTTTATTTTTAATCTTCTTGTTTGAAAGTCACCCATAATTGAGTTAGACATGGTTTCACCATAAGCCTGACGGGATGGCATCCAGGTTTCAGTATCATATTTTTTAATTTGCGGTTCGCCCATATCACCGGTGCACATCAGCAAAACTCGATAAGGTAAATTAAAATCTTGTAAAATTTCTTCACAATTTTTTTGAAGTTCTTCATGAAGTTTTTTGGCTTCCTCAATATTATTATCAGATATTATTACTTGTTCTATTTTCCAAAACTCATGGACACGATATAAACCTTTAGTGTCTTTTCCATAAGCACCGGCCTCTTTTCTGAAACAAGGGGAAAAAGCAACAAATTTTTTTGGTAAGTCTTTTTCGTTTAAAATTTCTCCTGAATAATAAGCAGTAACTGGTTGTTCAGCTGTTCCAGCCAGATATGCGTCTTCATCGTTAAGTTTATAAGTGTCTTGTTCGCTCCAGGGGAACTGGCCTGATCCAAAGAGGGTAAAGCCTTTCACAATTGACGGGGCAATGATAGGCGTATAACCTTTTTTAACTAGTTTTTGAAAAACATAAAAAAGAATGGCAAATTGCAGTTGAGCAGCCTGGTTTTTCAAAAAATATCCGCGAAAACCGGAGACTTTTGAACCGCGTTCAAGATCAAATAAATCAAGAGACAATCCAAGATCAAGATGTGACTTTAATTCAAAATCAAATTTCGGAATTTTTCCCCATTTTTTGACTTCGACGTTTCCAGATTCATCTTTGCCAACGGGAACTTCTGGCAATGGGACGCTTGGAACGAATGAGACCAATGTGTCTAATTGGACTGATGTGATGTTGAGAGACTCCTCAAACTTTTTCAATTCTTCTTTAATTTCCTTGCCACGATTAATAGTTTTTTCGTCAGGCTTGCCATGCGAAGTTTTATTTCTTTCTTCACGAAGAATTTGAATTTTTTGAATTAATTTTCGACGCTCATCGTCAAGTTCTAAGATTTTATCAATATCAACTTTACGGTTTTTGTTTTTTGCCGCCTCGATAACTTTGGACTTGTTGTTGCGAATATAGTCGAGTGATAACATATTTGATTATCATATCAAATCCTCAATCTTTTTTGTTAACCTCTTGAGAGCGATCAGTCTATGGTTAACTTCATGATGTTCGTCTTCAGTTAGTTCGTCGTAATATTTATTAAATTTATCAACAATAAATATTGCCCGGTACGGATATCCTGGAACTATTTTAAAAGAAGGAAATGTCGAAATACGACCGGATATTTTTTCTGTTTCGTAAACAACCTTATTTGTCTGTGGATCGTAAAAATAAAGGCAGGTTTCTAAATAAGCAGTTCTTTTTGAGCCTGTACAACCTCGTAGGTTGGATAGGGCAAATTTAATAAGCTCTTCATCAGTTGCCTCATATCCTAACCAGCGGCGCGATTTGACTCCGGGTTCATTATTGAGATAGGGGATTATTAATCCGCCATCATCTGATAACACGGGCAGGTGAGTCAGATCTGCATAAAATTTGGCTTTAATAAAGGCGTTTTCT
Organism: Patescibacteria group bacterium; assembly: GCA_038064615.1. GTDB lineage: Bacteria > Patescibacteriota > Microgenomatia > UBA1406 > GWC2-37-13 > GWC2-37-13. The sequence goes on along the minus strand of JBBTSR010000003.1, from coordinate 74,912 downwards.
TGAAAAGTCTTTCCAGTTTCTTCCGGCTCGTTGTCCCCCACTCTTACGTCGTTTAATGTAAGGACCTTGATTCCTTGTTTTTCTAAAGATTTTAATCCAATTTTTATTTCCTCAATCTTTCCAGAATTAGTGGTGGCGATCAGAAGTCTTTTCATTAATTATTTCAATGACTTTTTTAACAGTTAATTCCAAAATTAGATCGGCAGCTTTAGGTCCGAAAGGTTTATCAATTAAAATTTGATAAAAAGCGGCAAATGCTTCTTTAGGTTTGATATCAGATAATTTAATACTGTCAAAAACGGCCTGTTGGATCTGTTCTTTGTCTTCTTTGTTTTTTAATATATTTAGTTGATTAATCAACTGGACAATAAATTTACTTTGTAATTCCGACGGAGCAAATTTTTCTGTTTTTACAGAATCGATTTTTTCTTGACCATATTTTTCCAAATATATTTTTACATATTTTATCCGTTCTTTTAATATTATTTTTTCTTCGTTATTTAAACTTTCCTTTTTCTGGGTTTCGAAAAAAGCTAATAGGTTTTCGTTTCTGGCTTTTAGTAAATTAGCAATAGTCCTAAACCGCGGGACATAAAGTCTTTTTTTAGGTAAAGGATTAACTTCGGACAGTTCTATAATCCTGGCATAATCGGAAGCCACTTCGCCGGCTTTATCTTTTGGTAATTTGTTTTCCAACTTTAAAAAGTAGGCATTCAGACAGCGGTCGTAATCGTCAAAAAGATTTGGAATAGTATCCCCGACTGGATCAAAATCAAGATGGGTTTTAATTGGAGTACGAACTAATAAAAAACGAAGTAGGTCTGGTGGTAATATTTCAGATACATCTTTTGCAGAGCTACCGATTCCTTTTGATGATGACATTTTTTTACCTCCGATTGTAAACCATTCATAGCCTCCAAGCGCATCCGGCGCAACGGTTCCTAATACTTCTTTACAAAAATGAATACCCATATCATAGGAGCCGCCAGATGACATATGATCTTTTCCAGATGATTCAATCGTGATACCAATCACTTTCCAATGGGCCGGCCAGTCCAACTTCCAAACAAGTTTACCGTTCTCATTAATCGGCTCAACTTTTCCCTCATGAGCACAACCGACCGCCCATTCGACCATTTTCGGTTCACAGCGGTAATATACATATTTTCCATCCCATTTATAGACGCGAGTCGTACCGATTTTTCCGCATTTTTCACAAATTGGATTGTAAGGATACCAATCTAAAGCACGATCTTTTTTTACAACTTTTTTATAGATATCCCGGACAACATCGGCTTTATCAAGAATCGACTTAATAACTTCGTTCATTTTGCCTGCGCGATGAAGCTCCGATGACCAGATTATTTGTGGGTGACAGTTTATGGAATTAAAAACAGAAATAAATTCTTGGGCAAAATAATCAGCAAAAGATTTGAAACCTGGTTCAGGAGAAGGAATTTTGTAAAGGGGTTGTCCCATATATTTTCCCCATTTCGTTGTATCTAAATAGGTAGGCATTCCATCCATTGGATCCATGTCATTAAAAACATAAGAAAATTTAGAATTGACTCTGATTTCTTTTAGAGCTTTATAAATTAAGTCATGAACAATTACACCCCGAAGTGAACCGACGTGAATACGACCAGAAGGCGTCTTCATATCATCTGCCCATTCAAGGGGTAAATTTCTTTCCTTTAATCTTTTTGCTTCGCGGTCTGCCCAGATCATAAGAGTTTATAAAGTTTGTAAAGTTATAAAGTTTATAAAGTAAACATAAAGAAGTATATCAGGAACAGTTATTTTATTTCAACAATTTTGTACTGGACTTTGCCGGCGGGAATGCTGACTTCAACCAAATCTCCAACCTTTTTGTTAATTAGAGCTTGGCCGATCGGGGAGTTTTGAGAAAGTTTTTTATTCATTGGGTCGGCTTCAAATTCCCCAACGATTTGGAAAAATTCGCTTTTTCCATTGACTTCAACTGTAACAGAAGATCCAATCCGGACTTGGTCTCCAGTATTATTGTTTTCGATAACTTGAGTATTATTAATTATTTCCTCAATTTCCCGGACTCTTCCTTCAACAAAAGCTAGTTCCTCTTTGGCAGCCGTATATTCACTGTTTTCAGAAAGGTCGCCCATAGAACGGGCTTTGCTTAATCGTTGAATAGATTTTGGTTTTTTATTTTTTATTAGGTCTTGATGTTCTAATTTCAAATCATCGTAGCCTTTTTGTGTTAATTGTATTTTTGACATATTTAAACAAAACCCCCAATGTTTTTGGGGATTAATGGTAAAATACTACTAGAAAGTACTTTGAAAGTCAAATTTCTAAAAGTGAGGCCCCGTAGTCTAGCGGCCTAGGACATTAGCTTCTCATGCTAAAGACACGAGTCCGAATCTCGTCGGGGTCACATTTTTTTTACTGAGCTTGGGCTTTAGCCTCAGTTTCAAATATCTTGTCATGAAATTCCCAGAATTTTCCTTGATCGGCCGCACAAAGAGAAGCTTCGGCGGTTTTCGCGGCATTAGGATGTATTTGAACTAGTGGGAAATTTTTGTAATATAAAGTGACATCATTTTTGTACTCACTCAAAATTTGTTTAACGGTTGGATAAGCACGAATGCAATATGGGCATTCAAAGTCAGAGAATTCGACAATTGTAACCTTGCCGTTTTTTGTTCCGGTAGAGACCATATTTTTAACATCAACTTCCTTTGCTGTAGGATCAAAGGCTTTGTTTGCTGGGTCTGAACAATATTTTTGTAACTCGGTCGAATAACTTGTGCAATCAGAGGAAGCAGTTCCAGCAATCTGTTTATCAATTATTTCCTTGAATAATGAAAAAGGAAAAGCTCCGGCTAAAAATTGACCGTTAATAAAAAATCCTGGTGTACCTTGAACGCCAAGGCTTTGTCCGTAAGTGGTATCTTTATCGACCAATGTCTTTTTTTCCCCGGAATCCAAACATTTATTAAATTTACCTGTATTTAGTTTAAGTTCTTTAGCATATTTTTTTAAATTAGGTACCGAAATTACTGATTCTTGCTGAGCAACAGGTGCACTTCCGGTAGCTCCAGAGTTAATTTTTTTTTCTAACGAAAACATTTTCACCGTCATGAAAATAAGAAAGAGAGTAATCACTCCCATCATTACGTAAAGAATGTTATTGTTTGGTTGAGAATAATTAACAGAGGGCTGAACCGAAATTGGACTTTGTTTTTTAGTTCTTGGCATATTTTTGTTGAAATTTTTAATTTTTCATTCTTAACTTTTAATTTTCTATCTAATAACTGTACCGTTTTTTAATTTTTTGTCAAGGGGGACAAGTGTCAATTTTTCCGGATCATCAGCGACTAATATCATTCCATTAGAATCTTTGCCCATCATTTGTTTTGGTTCAAGATTAGCAAGAACAATATATTTATTACCAAGTAAGTCTGTGGGTTGATAGGTCGGAGCAAGACCTGATAAAATTTCGACGACACCATAATCTTCGCCAAGATCAACTTTTAAGACAATTAATTTTTTTGATCCTTCAAGAAGGGTCGCCTCCTTAACTTCACCGACTCTAAGGTCGAGTTTGTTAAAATCCGGAGAAGCAATAATATCTTTTTTCATACTAAAATATAGTAGTCTATTGATATCTAAATATCAATGATAAAAATATAAAACCATATATTGAGATTTTATTCCCTTTATAACAAGCTAAATTAGCCATTTTGTAGGTTATAAGCGGTTGACAAAGACAATATATAAAGTTATAAGTTTTTAAAGCTAGACATACAATATTTATAAATATTGCTCTGTTACCTATCTGCGACGGCCGTCACAGATGTGTAAAACCTATTATGATTAATAAGTCAAAAAAACTCAACAAGTTTAAGAAGGGCGAAATAACTAAAATAATTTTAGCAACACTTGGGATTGGAGCGATTTTAGGAGGAACGATATTAATAACACCTAATTTCCCCATTATTTTAGGAACATTTATTAAATTAATTGAAGAAATAAAAGGTATTAAACTGCCAAAAACTAAGGTTAAGAGAACGCTTCAACAACTTGAAAAAAGAAAGATTATAAATTTAGAGGTAAAAAATAATGAAGTTTATGTTGAGGTTGAAGATATATGGAATAAGGAAATTATAAAGTATTCTATTCAGAGTCTTCTTGAATTAAAACAAAAATCAAAATGGACGGGTAAATGGTTTTTGGTAATATTTGATGTACCAGAAATTGAAAGGAATAAACGTTACTATCTGAGAAAATTTTTAAAAGAAATTGGTTTTTACCAATATCAACAGAGTGTTTATATTTTTCCTTATGAATGTGAAAAGGAAGTGACTCTAATAAAAAAGATTATTGAAGGTGGTAAATACTTAAGTTATGTCGTTGCAGATAAAATTGAATACGAAAATAAATTAAAAACATATTTTAATTTACCTATTTGAAACGGCCGTTCCAGATGTGCGAGGCTGTAATAGATTAAATAATGGATTTTATTTCTTTGATAAATATTTCTAATCCTTTATCCAACACATTTCTTTCGATTGTTAGCGGTGGCATGAGTTGAAAACTAAAACTATCTGCGTTAGCTAAATGCAATCCTTTGCTTTTAGTTTTTTCAATAAAACGAACCATATTAAAATTCCTTAGACCATTTGTTAATCTCACTCCAATCTCCATTCCAATTCCATTAATATCCTCAATATAAGAAGTATTTTTTAATTCTGTTCTTAGAGTTTTCATTATATAATTTCCATCTTTTTCTGCTTTTTCCCAAACTTTGTCCCGTTGGTGGATCTCAAGAGTTTTTAGTGCTCCGGCAACATTGAGAGGGCTCCAGCCAAAAGTGGATTGAGGATTTGATTTAGAAAAAGTTTTTTCAGCGATTTCTTGAGTAGTGACAGTTGCCGCAATAGTTGCCCCGTTTCCTATTCCCTTAGCGAATGTAATAATATCCGGAACTACATTTTCATGACTCATACCATAAAGTTTTCCAGTTCGGGAAAATCCTGTACCAACTTCATCAAGAATTAACAAAACCCCATATTTTTTTGTTAATTTTCTGACTTCTGTCAAAAACCCTTTTGGTGCAATAAAAGTTGAGCCCCAACCAGTGATAATTCCAGATTCAGTAATAAATGCACCAATATCTTTTTCTGTCTTTAAAGTATTTTCAAAATTTAATAAAAAATTACTTAATATTTGCTCTTCATTTCTATCTTCAAAGTTTACTCGTGGATATTTTAATTGGATATGATCTTTAAAATCGAGAAAAATGGCTTTTGATATTGGATATTCTGGAGAATAACCAAGTTGAAGAGTCTGGTAAAGGGATCCATGAAAAGTATCCCTGAAAGATAAAATTTTTCTTTTACCTGTATAAGCACGAGCTGTTTTTATCGCCATAATATTGGCAGTGACTCCACTAACTTCTCTAGTTATCGTATTTAAACTTTCAGGAAGTGAGGCAGTAAGTTTTTCAGCATATTCTTCTTGGATTGGATCGGCCAGCCACATTGAAGTATAAATATTTTTCTTTGTTTGTTTAGCAATCGCATCGTTAACCTCTTTATTATTCCAACCTAAATTGACTACATTCCAACCCGAGGTAAAATCAATTAATTTATGATCTTTATCATCCCAAATATAACTGTCTTTTGCTTTTGAAATTTTAAATTGATATTCAGAAAAACTGTTATAAATAATTTTATTCTTAATCATATTTCTATTTTGCGTAAATGCGGTATAAATTACTACCAATTTTTTCGAATTTATAGATTTGTATTTTTCCAATTTCAAAGGTATTTTTTACGTGAGGACCTCCACAGAATTCTTTAGAATAATTCTTTATAAAATATACTTTCACCATATCAGGGTATTTTTCTCTAAAGAAAGATTTAGCTCCAAGCTTTAATGCTTCCTCTTTTGGAACGATTTTATATTCAACCGGCAACGATTCTTTTATTTTGTTATTAATTATTTTTTCAACTTTTTTAATTTGTTCTTCAGTTGGTTTTAAGGTTGAGGCAAAATCAAATCGCAGCCGATCGGTTGTTATATTTGATCCTTCTTGTCTGATGTCAGATCCTACTACATCAAATAATGCTTGATGAAGAAGATGAGTGGCAGTGTGGTATTTAATTGTTTGCTCCGAGTGGTCAGCTAAGCCGCCTTTAAATTTTCCAGCTGAAGCAGATCTTGACAGGTCTTTATGTTTGTTAAATTCCAAGACAAACTGTTTTTTATCAATCTCCTGTCCTTTTTCCCGAAAAAGTTCCTCAGTCAACTCATAAGGAAAACCAAAATTTTGATAAAGATCAAAGGCGATTTTTCCGTCGACTTTATCCATTTTCTTTATCTCTTTAAGGCCTTTTGTAATACTCAAATTAAATTTTTTTATCTCCTCAGCAATAATAGCAATAACTTCTTTTTGAAGTTTTTTTCTTTCAATTCCTTGTGCTCCATCGTAAGTTTTAAGAACACCAATGTCTGCAATTTCTGCAAAATCAGTTGTCTTTCCATCAGTCAGCTCGTGCATTTTGATAGCGCTTCGTCTAAGTAATCGACGCAAGACATAACCATGTTCTTTATTTCCAGGCCTGACGCCCCCGGTAATCAAAAAAGTGGCTCCTTTTAGATGATCGGCAATAATTCTCATTTTAGATTTGTTATTATTTTCATAAATTTTTCCTGAAAGTCTTTCTATCTCTGAAATTATTTTTAAGAAAGCATCTGTTTTAAAAACATCTGGATCATTATTTTCAGCGGCTAGAATTCGTTCCAATCCCCCGCCAAAATCCACATTCATTGCCGGCAAATCAGAGAAAGATCCATCGTCATTTTTTTTGTATTGCATAAAAACGGAATTTCCAATTTCCATAAATCGTCCACAATCACAATTCGGGTGACATTTTTCTCCAAATTTTTTGTCATGGGGGATTTGAGTAAATTCATAAAAGACTTCTGAATCAGGGCCTCCAGGTTCACCAGCGGGCATGTTATCAGGAACACCGGCTCTTGACCACCAGTTTCTTTCCGGACCATATTTAAAAATTTTATTTTCCGGAATTCCAATTTTTCCCCAAATTTGTATTGATTCTTCGTCAGGTGGAAGATTGTTTTTTTTATCTCCGGCAAATACCGTTACATATAATTTCTCTTTTGGTAGTTTTAATTCAACTGTTAAAAAATTCCAAAACCAAATCAACTGTTCCTTTTTAAAATAATCACCCAGTGACCAGTTGCCCATCATCTCAAAAAAAGTCGTATGACGATTATCACCAACTTCTTCAATATCCTGAGATCTAAAACACGGCTGGATATCAAAAATACGTTTACCCTGTGGATGCGGCTCACCAAGAAGATATGGAACTAGCTGTTGCATTCCTGAACCGGTAAAAAGAGTGGTTGGATCGTTTTGAGGAACAAGCGGAATCGGAGGAATTTCTTTATGGTTATTTTTTTTCCAAAACTCTGCAAATTTATTTCTTAGTTGGACATGGGTAAGCATATTATTGTAAAATTATACATTATGCTCATAAAAACATCAGATACTAAATCGGTTAAAACTTTTTTATCAAAACTAACCTTACCTAAATCTAACTCTCACAAGGGTCAAAATGGTCGGGTGTTAATTATTGGAGGATCCTCTCTTTTTCATTCCGCGTCCCTTTGGGCAGCCGAAGTTGCTTCTCATTTTTGTGATATGGTTCACTATTCATCAACTGTGGAAAATCAGAAAATATTCCTATCTTTAAAGAAAAAATTTCATAACGGTATAATTGTCCCTCAAGAAAAACTAATGGAGTATGCAAAAGAAGATGACGCAATTTTAGTTGGATCCGGGATGATGCGTGAAGGAAAAGAGGCAAAATATACTTATGATTTGACGAAGTCTCTAATCCTAAACTTTCCAGATAAGCAATTTGTGTTTGACGCCGGGGCGTTGCAGATGATGGAGCCGGAATGGTTGTTGAATTTAAAAAAACCAGCGGTTATAACACCTCATCAAAAAGAATTTGAAACTTTATTTGGAAAATCTATTCTCAATTTTTCAGTCAAAGAAAAAGTTAAATTAGTTCAGGAAATGGCAAAAAAATATAAAGTGACTATTTTGCTAAAAGCAATTACTGACATTATTTCCGACGGAAAAGAGGTATATTTAGTTGAAGGAGGCAATGCCGGGTTGACAAAAGGAGGTACGGGAGATATTTTAGCAGGTTTAACAACTGCTTTATCAACAAGTAATTCAGCTTTGACTTCAGCCGTTAGCGCCTCGTTGTTACTAAAAAAAACCGGAGAAAAACTTTTTCACTCAAAAGGATACTGGTATAATGTAAGTAATATCATCGAAACGATTCCCGAAGTTCTGGTAAGGTCCGTCCCTTTAGGGTCGGACCTTATATAAATTCGAAGTATGAAAAAAGAAACAATAATCGCAATTTTTTTAGGTTTACTTTTCGGTGGGGTTGTAGCTGTTTTTATTTCCTTAAAAAGTAAGGATATTGAACTCTCAACCAACAAAGTAATTGCCCCACCTAAAGAAAATGTCTTATCTCCAAATTTAACTGGAACTGAAATACAGTCTTTGGAATTATCTGAACCGGCTAACAATGCAATCTTTGATAAAGACATTATTCGTTTTAAAGGAACTGCCGCCAAAGATTCGTTAATTATCATTCAATCTCCAATTAAGGATTTAACGTTCAAAAATATTCAGGAAAAGTTTGATTTGGAATTTCCTTTGGCGCTAGGTGAAAATTCCATAAAAATTGTTGTTTACCCAAAAGAAAAACAGTTTAGACCACAAGAAAAATTTATTAAAGTTTACTATATAGATAGCGAATTATGAATAAAAACATAAAAAATTGTTTCATTGTTTTATTGTTCTATTGTTTATTAGCGAGTTCCATTGTTACAGCACAAACTCCTTCTAATACAACTACAGCTTCTCCAGCGATTGTTGATAAAGACATTCAACAACTAAAGGATAAAATTGCCAATAAAGTTTCAGAAATTAGAAAACAGAATAATAAAGCTATTTCCGGCTTTGTCCTAAAAGTTGATGGAAATTCAATGAAATTGAGTAATAGTGGCGAAGTAAACCAAGTAAAATTTGATGATACTTTAACCAAAGTTTTTAAGGTATTAGGGACGACAAAGAAAGAAGTTAAAACTGGTGACATTAAAAAAAATGACTACGTAATTATTAGCGGAGTTGTAGCAGGAAATATTATTACGGCCAATGTAGTTTTAATCGATGAAAATTTTTTAGTTGACTCAGGAAAAATCACTGAGATAAACAAAGAAGCATATAATATTAAAGTATTAACCAGTGATAAAAATACATACGGTTTAGACATAGAAACAGGTACAAAGCAATATATGGTTAATATTAAAACTTTATTAAAAGAAACGGTTGGTTTCAGCAAATTAAAAGAAGGAGATACAGTTCATTTTGTTGTTAAAAAAACTGGGACAGAAAAAGATAATAATTATTCCGCATATAAAATATTAGTGATTCCACAAGAATACTTTATAAAATAATTGTTTCATTGCTCCATTGTTCGATTGTTGTTTTTTAACAATGAAACCATGAAACAATGTAACAATAATTTATTTTAGTATTTGATTTCATAATTAGTATGTTCAACATATTCAAAAATTTCCTTAACTATAACCAGCGCGAAATCAGCCGATTACAAAAAAAAGTTGATGAGATTAATAAGCTTGAAGATAAAACAAGAAATTTAAAAGATACTGAATTTGTAACCGAAACAAAAAAACTTCAAAAAATTGTTCAAGCAGATGAGAATAAAATCAATGAAATTTTACCATGGGCTTTTGCTTTATCTCGTGAAGCGGCTCGTCGGACATTAGGACAGCGTCATTTTGATGTCCAATTGATTGCGGCTTTAGTCCTTCATGAAGGAAAAATTGCCGAACAAAAAACCGGTGAGGGAAAAACTCTTTCTTCAGTGCCGCCTCTATATTTAAATGCACTGTCCGGACAGGGTGCTCATCTAGTCACAGTCAATGATTATCTTGCCCGCCGCGACTGCGGTTGGATGGGAACAGTCTTCAATTTTTTGGGATTAACAACAGCGGCGATGATTTCTGATAGATCATTTTTATTTGATTTAAAACATACCGATTCCGACGCAGTTGATTGGCGTCTCCAACACCTACGACCGGTTACCCGAAAGCAAGCATATCAGGCTGATATTACCTATGGAATTAACAGCGAATTTGGATTTGATTATTTACGTGATAATATGGCCCAAAATCCAGATGATACCGTACAACGAAAATATCACTATGCCATCATTGATGAAGCAGACTCAGTTTTGATAGATGAAGCAAGAACTCCGCATATAATTTCGGCTCCAAACGAAGAAGATATTTCCAAATATTATCTTTATCCAAAAATTATTAATCAGCTTGCTGAAAAGCAAGATTATGTTATTGATGAAAAGTTAAGGACGGCTAATTTAACCGATTTTGGAATAAAAAAAATTGAAGGAATCTTAAATGTTTCCAATATTTATGAAAAAGACTTTGACACTCTGTTTCATATTGAAGCGGCTTTGAAAGCAAATACGCTTTTTAAATTAGATAAAGATTATATTGTCAAAGATAACGAAGTAATTATTGTTGATGAGTTTACAGGTCGCCTACTTCAAGGACGACGATTTTCCGAGGGTTTACATCAAGCGATTGAAGCTAAGGAGGGTGTCACCATCCAAAGGGAGTCAAAAACTTTAGCAACTGTTTCTTTACAGAATTATTTTAGAATGTATAAAAAATTAGCCGGAATGACGGGAACGGCCACGACTGAAGCGGAAGAATTTCATAAAATTTATAATGCTGATGTAGTTTCAATCCCGACCCACATGCCGATGAAGCGAAAAGACGAGCCGGACATGATATATAAAACAGAGAAAGGAAAGTTTGACGCTGTAGTCGAGGAAATTGCTACCAACTTTAAAATAGGCCGGCCAATCTTAGTCGGGACCACTTCAATTGAAAAGAACGAGTATCTATCAACACTTTTAAAAAATAAAGGTGTTCCTCATCAACTATTAAATGCTAAAAATCATGAACATGAGGCGAAGATCATTGCCAGTGCCGGAGAGCGCGAGGCGGTGACCGTTGCCACCAATATGGCTGGCCGAGGAGTTGATATAGTACTTGGCGGCGCTATCCCTGTTAATAATAAATTAATAAATGATTGGCAAAAAAAACATGATGAAATTGTGAAACTTGGTGGACTTTATGTTCTGGGAACGGAAAAGCACGAATCGAGAAGAATTGATAATCAATTGCGCGGTCGTTCCGGCCGGCAAGGTGATCCGGGCGAATCAAGATTTTTTGTTTCTTTGGAGGATGATTTAATGAGAATTTTTGGCGGAGAACAGATATCTAAAATGATGACTTTCTTGAATTTTCCCGAAGATCAACCTCTGACCCATTCAATGGTTACTAAGGCAATTGAACAAGCCCAGGTAAAGGTTGAGGGCTTTAATTTTGATATCCGGAAACATTTGGTTGATTTCGATGACGTTTTAAATAAGCAGAGACAGATTGTTTATGAGCTACGGAAAAAAATACTTTTTGGTAGCAAAAATGATAATGATTTTAAGATAACAATTTTAGATATTTTTGGAGAAGAAATTAACGTGTTGGTCAATAATTACATGATGAATATTGATCAGTTAACTGATGAAGATAAAGGAAAATTAATTCAGGAATTAAATATGATAGTTCCGTTTGAAGAAAAAGAATTAACATCTTTAATTCAATCAAAAAACAGCGAAAAAATTATTAACTTTTTGAATCAAATAATAGATAAACAATACAAAGTTAGAGAGAAAAAATTTGGTAAAGAAGTTTGGACTGACGTTATTAGAACCGTGGTTTTATCTACAATTGATAAATTTTGGATGGATCATTTGACGGCAATTGAGGATTTGCGTGAAGGTATTAATCTGCGAGGTTATGGACAACTTGATCCACTGGTCGAGTATAAAAACGAAGCTTATTCGATGTTTGAAAAATTAATCGGAAATATTAATTTTGAGGTAACCAGACGGTTGTTTAAAATTGAAATTAATATTGGGATTAATCACGATTTGCACGTGCACAATCACGAACAGCCAAAGATGATTCTGCAATCAGCTTCGGCTATCGATCCGTTTAAAAATAATAACCAAGCAACAAATACCAATAACCAAACAAATTCCAATCCGCCAGCTGGCGGACAAATTCCAATAACCAAACCGCATGGAAAATTAGGCCGCAATGAAAAGTGTTGGTGTGGGAGCGGAAAAAAATACAAGAAATGCCATTACCCGAACTAATCCAGAAACTTGACTTTTAAAAAGATATAGTAATATAATATAGGTGTTGGCAGTTGTTAAATTAACTATGTCAACCGAAATCTTGGAAAGTACAGCCGGATTGGAAACAGAGTGGATTTTTGACACAATTTTTCTTCTATTCTTATTGCCTTTTTTTGCCTTCACGAATACATAAAGAAAAATCAAAAGTCAAAAATCAAAAGGCAAAAGTTAAAGTAAAAAGTCAAAATTTAAATTCAAAATTAAAAAGTAGAACAAATGTCATTCCCGCGTACTTGCCTGCGCAAGCAGGGGCGGGAATCCAGACAAAAAACACTGGATCCCCGACTAGATCGGAGATGACAATACTAATGACATGTCTTCCATATTCCCAGATTATTAGTCTTTGCAGCTTTTTCGTCTTCTTTAAATTGCTGAGCATATTTGATATCTGGTTTTATCGTCATAATTTTGGCAAAGCCATTTGTTATCAAATAATCATTAACAAAGATCGCTTGTCCTGAGCTTGTCGAAGGATCAACATAAACATATCGAAGAAGTCTTCCGTATTTATCTTTATCTGAAACATCTTTAACAAGAGTAATAATCTTTCCTTCAACTAATTTTTTATTTTCCAAGTAAGATTCATCGGCAAAACATTGCTCACCGGTTTTTTTGCCGGTTGTGTCATGATAAATTTCAGGTGTATTAATTCCTACATATCTAACTTTAATCTTTCCTTCGATTTCGATCGTATCGCCATCGATGACACGGACAACTTTGACGGTTTGTTTTTCACCGACGAACGAGGTTGGGACAGGAATATTTGTTGGAATAATTGGAATCTTAGAAAGAGAATGAGTTTTGCCAAAAATTAACTGAAGCGAGGCATAAATTATCGCCAAGATGTAGATTAAAAGTTTTTTATTTGTCCGAGTCATTGTTAATTTGATTGTATCAAATTCGGCTCACTACTCCCTAATATTACGTAGTAGTAATTTATTTTAGCCCCTCTTGACAAGTAGTGGGTGGTAGTAGTAAAATGGTCGTCATATGGCCGAAAATAAAAACATATTCGTTAGAATGGGTTTAATTACAAAAGAAAAATATAATGTGAATCCTCGTAGAGTTTATGACGAATACGGTAAATTAAAATATGGTATTAAAAGTGTCGAACCAGCAATATATCATAATGTAGTTAGAACATATTCTCTTGGTACACCGGTGAAAAAAGTCGAATATGGTAATTATCAACTGACAGAAAGAGGAAAATTAGTGTTCACTACCGGATTTGCTATTATTCTCTATGCGGGTGTGAAAATTGCATCTGCCTTGAAATTAATTCCGTAATCTACTTTACCGTCACGCTTTTTTCATTTTAGTATCCGCCTTATAGCCCCAATACATATTAGCGGCGGCAATAATTGCCAAAAATATTCCCGCAACTCCTACCAGAAGATAAAACATCAAAAAATCATCCATACTATTTTTTTCTAACTAATAACACACTGCCAGTCCAAAACATAAATGAAAATATTAATCCAGCTAACACTTTTATTATATCAAAATTATTCATTAGAAAAAGAAACCAAACTTTCAGCAAAATGTCATCTCCTTGAAGAAGGAGATCCAGTCTATAATCACTTCTTTTAAAGAAATAATGTAATTTTAGCCTGGATTCCCGCCTACGCGGGAATGACACAGAATATTACATTAATATATTAGTTATCCGTGAAACGGTCGTCCACAAGATAATTGTTACACCCTAATGTTACGGTGTAACATATTTTTCAGCGCCGCTTGACAAATAGTAGTAGTAGTAGTACAATGGTTGTCATATGGCAGTAGAATTAAAGCTAAGAGTAGCTGATTTAAGGCTCACTATTGACAGATGCGTAAGAATTGTAACAGGCAGAAGGTCAGTGTTGGCTATGCATGCAAGAAGTATCGGATATCCAGACACAAATCAATTAAATCCGAAAGGCGACTTGACTTTAGCTTTAATAACAGAACATCCAGACGAATTATTGAGCCAATATAAAAGAGAGGCTCATTTTTTAATGGATGTAACTGATGAGCAGGTTATAGGAAGAGGAGGTAACCCAACGGGACCGTGGCGACTTGTTCCTAAATTCGATGAGAAACGGGAAAATCCATACGGTAGAGACGCACATATTCGAACATTTGAATTTGCTATTTGATTTGGGATAATAGTTATTTATTTGACAGTGACACTCTTCGCCAAGTTCCTAGGTTTATCAGGATCTGCACCACGGCCAACACCAAGATAATATCCGAGCAGTTGACCGACTATAATATTTCCAAATATCGTCAAGTCTCCAAGATCAGGGGTTTTTATCAAAACATCAAATTCATTTGATTCAAACGATGCAACACCGATGATCAGACCACCGCGGGCTTTGATTTCGGCGGCGCTTGATAGGACTTCGTCGCGAACTTCATCGTTAGACGCCAAGACAAAACAGGGAGTACCTTTTTGAATCAGAGTAATTACTCCATGCTTTAATTCTCCGGCGGCAAACGGCTCGGCATGAATATAGCTGGTTTCTTTAATCTTTAAAGCAAATTCTAAAGTTGCCGGGTAATTAAGATGTTTGCCAATCAAGTACATATGCTCCTCATTCATAAGTTTTTTTGCCGTATCAATTAATTGATTAATTAATACATGATTAAGCCAATCTTTTAAAACTTCCCCCAATTTATTAATTTTAATTTTTCCTTCTTCATACCTATTCGTGACGGCTGTCGTCAATAGGTAAAGTGTTGATAACTGAGAAGTAAAAGCTTTAGTTGAAACGACGGCGATTTCCGGTCCGGCGCCGACGGACAAAACTGTGTCTGCTAATCTTTCTAAAGTTGATCCGCGAGCATTGACGACGGCAACAATTTCCGCTCCTCTTTTTTTTGCCTCTTTGACAGCAATTAGAGTATCAGCTGTCTCGCCTGATTGCGAGATGGCAAAGACCAAAGTCTTTTTATCAATAAATTTTGAAAACGGCATAAATTCATAAGATGGAATAGCATCTGCATCAATACCTTGTTCGGCAAAAAAATATTTGGTTGCTAATGCGCAATAAGATGCGGTTCCACATCCCGTTAAAACAACTTTGTAACCCGACTTTATTTTTTTAGCAAGTTCTTTTATTTCTTTTTCATTGATAGAGGTCGTTTTAGGAATAGTTTTCAACTGTTCATAAATTTCTTTAAGAAGAAAGTGGGGGTATCCGCCTTTTTCAGCATCTTCAAGTTTCCAGTCAAGAATTTGAGAAATAAGTTTTTTTTCTTTTTCAGTTTCAAGGTCAAAAAGTTTTACTCCATCTTTACTCAAAGCAACCGCCTCTCCGTCATTTAAGAAATATACTTTATTTGTTTCTTTCAAAAAGGCCGGAACATCGGAGGCGAGAAAATACTGATCGGATCCTAAGCCGACCACCAATGGAGAACCGTTGCGGCAGGCAATAATTGTCTGTGAATTAAAATCCAAAACCGCAATCGCATTAGACCCTCTTAATAGTTTAAAGGTTTCAAAAATTGCCTCATTAATTTTTCTTGTTTTCGATTTTTCTTCAATAAGGTGGGCGATCACTTCGGTATCAGTTTCGGAAATAAACTGATGACCTTGTTTTATTAATTCTTCTTTGATTTCTTGATAATTTTCAACAATACCGTTGTGAATGACGGCGATTTTTTTAGTGCAGTCAAGATGAGGGTGAGCATTATTATCCGTGACGCCCCCGTGAGTAGCCCAACGGGTATGGCCGAGGGCAATTAATCCCGAGGGCAAATTAGTTTTCGCTTCTCCTATTTTCCCAATATGTTTATCAACATTTATTTCAATGTTATTTTCAGGAATAACGGCAATGCCCCAGGAATCGTAACCACGATATTCCAGTTTTTTCAAACCCTCAAGGACGGTAGTCGCCGCCTGATTGTTTTTGTCGTTAATAATGCCGTAAATTCCGCACATATGGTAATAATATCAAATATCAAAAATCAAAGATCAAAAATAAGAAAACTGTCATTCCCGCGAAGGCGGGAATCCAGACGAAAATCACCTTATTTGTTTTTAAAATGTAATTATAGACTGGATCCCCTCCTACGAGGGGATGACACTAGAACAGACCTATCTGATCCGGCTTTTCTTTCTTTGCTTCTTCTTTTTTCTCAACCTCTTTTATACTAAAAATTCTTTTTGTTAACGTGTTCATCTGATATTGGGTTAAAAAGTCAATTAACTTTTTATTAAAACCTTTAAACCTTAGTTTTTCGATGTCAAGATCAATTTCGACATCAGTCATGATGGTTGCCAGTTTTTTGGAAAGATAAACGCTGTCTTTTTCTTTTTTCAAAATCTCTTTAACTTTTTCTGATTCAACCTTATCAATATCTTTATAAATTTGCTCAACAGTCCCAAAGGCATGAATTAATTTAGAAGCAGTCTTTGGTCCAATGCCGGAAGCTCCTGGATAGTTATCGGACGGATCACCGACTAAAGCTTTATAATCAATAATTTGATTTGGAGCAACGTCAAGTTTTTTTTCCACTTCAGATTTATCAAAAATTTTGATATTGGCCAATCCAAGTTGAGGTGCGGCCACAAATACATTATCAGTGATTAACTGAAAAATATCTTTATCTCCGGTAAGTATGACAACTCTAAATTTATTAATTTCAAAAATTCTTGTGATTGTTCCAATTAAATCATCAGCTTCAAACCCATCTTTTTCCATTCTTTCAATTCCTGCGGCATCAACCGCCTGTTTAACCAATGGAATTTGAACAATGAAATCATCATCAATTTTTGGTCTTTGACTTTGATATTCTTTAAATAATTTATTTCTAAAGGTAGCTTTAGGCGTATCAAAACAAGAAATCAAATAATCCGGCTTAAAATCTGTGACGACTTTATTGAGCATCGAAAGATAGCCATAAACAACGTTGGTTGGCGTTCCATCAGCAGACTTAAATGGAGGAAGGGCATGATAGGCGCGGTGCATGATGGCGTTACCGTCTATCAGAAGGAGTGTTTGCATAGAGAGAATGCTTAAATAAACAAATAATCAAATAACTAAATAAATGTCTAAATAAAAAAATAAATTAAATAATTAAATATATTTATTCATTTAATCATTCATTTGTTTATTTCTTTATTTGATTATTTTATCATTTCTTTCTTTCCCACAATCTTCTCAAACTCATCCTGATCAATGCTTTCTTTTTTAATCAAGACATCAGCCACCTTGTCCATCAATTTCTTTTTAGATTTAACAATTTCAATCGCTTGATTGTAGGCAGTCATAATAATTTTTTTTATTTCGGCATCAATACTATTCATTACTTCCTGAGAAAGAACATTCTGTTCATAATAAGTTTTCCCCCATTCAGTGACATCACGGGTTGGCCCAAAGTTTATTGGTCCAAGCGAACTCATTCCATATTCAACAACCATAGCTTTGGCAACTGAAGTGGCCTGATCAAAATCATTAGATGCGCCGGTAGTCAGCTCATTAAAAATTACTTCTTCAGCTGCTCGGCCACCCATCATGACAGAAATTTTTTCCAATAGATGAGTTTTAGTTTCATGAAGTTTATCTTTGGCCGGTGGAATTAGAGTATAACCTAAAGCCATCCCCCGGGAAACGATAGAAATTCTGTGAACCGAATCAGTATGGGGTAAAAAATGAGAAACAACTGCGTGTCCGACTTCGTGATAAGCGGTTAATTTTTTATCCAAATCAGATTGGAGGCGTTTTTTTTCCGGACCAAGTTTGACTTTGGTGGCAGCATCTTCAATATCTTCCATACTAATTTTCTCTCTCGCCACTCGGGCGGCTGAAATCGCTGCTTCATTCAGCATATTTTCTAAATCAGCTCCGGAATAGCCGACGGTACGCCTGGCAACCCGGTCCCAATTGACAGATTCATCAAATGGTTTACCTTTAGCATGAATTTTAACAATCGCTTTTCGGCCTTCAACATCAGGAAAATCAACGATGACTCTTCGGTCAAATCGTCCCGGTCGAAGAAGAGCCGTATCAAGTAAATCCCCGCGATTAGTAGCCGCAACAACAACTACTTGTTCATTTGGATTAAATCCATCCATTTCAACTAAAATTTGATTTAAAGTTTGTTCTCTTTCGTCATGTGACGGCATCATTCCAACTGATCTTGCCCTGCCAATTGCATCAATTTCATCAATAAAAATAATTGCGGGAGCGCTTTTTTTGGCGGTGGCAAAAAGATCTCGGACACGAGCCGCTCCAATTCCAACCAACATTTCCATAAATTCCGAACCGGCAATTGAAAAGAAAGGAACATGAGCTTCTCCTGCGACCGCTTTAGCTAGTAAGGTTTTCCCGCAACCAGCCGGACCAACCAACAAAACGCCTTTTGGAGTTCTAGCTCCAAGTTTTTTATATTTTCCAGGGTTCTTTAAAAAATCAACAATTTCCACCAGTTCTTTTTTTGCTTCATCAACGCCGGCAACATCGTTAAAAGTTGTATTAGTCATACTTTTTTGAAATCTTTTTCCCCGGTTTTGCCCGAATGAAAAAACTGAATCCTGAGCACCTTTGGCCTGGCGGAAAAGAAAGATAAAAAATGCCACCATTAATATCGTTGGCAAAATATTACCAATAATACTTGCTAATCCAGTCGCTCCCTGCGTATCTTTGATATTTATATCAATTTTTTCCGGATTAACACCGGCTTCTTTCAAAGTTTTAATGAAAGTTTCACCAGCTTCTTTATATGAAATTGACAGTGTATCGTTTTTGTAATAAATCAAAAGTTTATTATCTATAAGATCAATTTTTTTAATTTTTCCATCTTTGGCTTCTTTGACAATTGTAGTGATGGATTTTTCCGGCGCCACTTGTTTGACTTCATTTTTTATAGAACGATATGCATAGAATAGGAATAAAAAAACAAAAAATATCACGAAAAAATTACGAAGATTTATATTGAATTTAAATTGGGTAACTTTAAATCCATTATTCTTTTTAGCCATAGGCCTTATTTTAGCAGAAATTTTGATAAAATATGCATTAAACCCTAAGTATCAAACAGTTAAAACCTAAATAAACTGTTAAACATTAAACTACTAAACAAAAACGTTTAAATGTTTAGGTTTTAATAGTTTGTTTAACTGTTTAAGTTTTAACCGTTTAACTGTTTATTTTTAATGAAAATCATAATCCTTAAAGAAAATAATTTTTCAACAATCATCCATCAAACTCTAAAAGTTCTTAAAAACGGTGGTCTGGTTATTTTTCCCTCGGATACTGTTTATGGTTTGTTATGTGATGCCACAAATGAACAGGCGGTAAAAAAATTAATCGCCTTTAAAAATCGACCAGCGGGAAAACCAATTTCTGTTTTTTGTAATTTTGATTCAGTGGATCAATTGGTAAAAATTAATAGTCAACAATTAACTACTCTTAAACAAATTCTTCCTGGTCCATTCACTTTAATTTTACCTTCAAAACATAATGTCAATAGGTTGCTGGAATCAGAAGTTGGAACTCTTGGAGTAAGAATACCAATGTATCAATTAATCAATAGATTGATACAAGAGCTTGGAAAACCAGTAACGGCTACTTCGGCTAACTTAGCCGGCCGGTCTCCGCATTATTCAATCGAATCCTTACTTAACACCTTAACGGAAGAACAGAAAAATCTAATTGATCTGATTGTTGACGCTGGGACTTTACCAAGAAATAAACCTTCAACGGTTGTTGATCTGTCTCAATCCGATGTGAGGATTTTACGTCAGGGGGATATTAATTTTTCAAATAAATCAAAAACTTTTTTATCAAAAACATCTGAAGAAACAAAAAATATTGCCAAAAAAATATTGAAAAATGTAGAGACGAGGCATGCCTCGTCTCTACGAAGCAAACCATTAATTTTTATCATTGAAGGCGAAATGGGAGTTGGTAAAACGGTTTTTGTTAAAGGGATTGGGGAACAATTGGGGATTAATAATATTATTTCTCCAACATTTGTTATCTATTACGAATACGGAAATTTTTATCATTTTGATTTATATAATATTGAAAATAATGACGAATTTAAATATTTAGGTTTAGAAAAATTTCTTAAATCTGGAAATATTTTATGTTTTGAATGGGGAGAGAAGGCGGGAGAGATTATTAAATTGCTGAAGAGTAAGGGGGAGATTGTTTATGTGAAGATGAAGTATGTAAGTGAAGGGGAGAGAGAAATTATCATTAAAACTTAAACCTTAAACTGTTAGAACTTAAATAAACTATTTAAACGTTTAAACTTTTAAAAGTTTTTTTAACTGTTTAAGTTTTAACCGTTTAACTGTTTTATGAATATTCTAGCCATTGACACTTCCTGTGATGAAACCTCAGTCGCCATCACCGATGGCAGAAAAGTTTTATCCAACGTCATCTATTCCCAAGTTTTACTTCATAAGAAATGGGGAGGGGTTGTTCCTTCCATTGCCAAACGGGCTCATGAGGAGAGGATTGATTTTGTTATAGAAACGGCGTTAACTAAATTTCGCCGATCAACGAAAATTTTATCTCAACTTAACTCCTCGCTTATTGAGAAAGGGCTCGTCAAACACTTAGTTTCGAAAAATTTTGATGATCGGCTTTTTAAAAATATTGATGCAATAGCCGTCACTCAGGGGCCGGGACTTGCAGTGGCCTTGGAAGTAGGAATAAAAAAGGTCAAGGAGTTGGCGGAAAAATATCAAAAAAAAATAATTGCCGTTAATCATTTAGAGGGGCATATTTATTCTGCTTTTGTTGAAAACAGTCAAGGAAATCCGAAAAGGGATTTTAAGTTTCCGTATTTAGCATTAATTATTTCCGGTGGTCACACAGAATTTGTTGTTTTTAAAAATCATTTGAAATACGAAGTCATCGGTTCAACATTGGACGATGCGGCCGGTGAAGCCTTGGACAAAGCAGCAAAATTGTTAGGTCTAGGCTATCCAGGTGGTCCAGTTATTGAGAGATTAGCTAAAGAAGCTGGAAATATAGACAGTCATAATTTTCCCCGACCAATGTTAAAATCGAAAGATCTGAATTTTTCCTTTTCCGGTTTAAAGACATCCTTTTATTATTTTTTGAAAAAAGGAAAAACCCCGCTTAGCGGGGTTAAATTATTAGCCAGCTCGTTTCAGGAAGCAGTTTTTGACACGCTCATTAAAAAAACTGAAAAAGCAATCAAGCAGACAGGGATCAATCGGTTGATTGTTGGCGGTGGTGTCATTGCAAATCTCCACCTTCGTCAACTATTTAGGAAACTAGTTGGAAAATATCAAGGAGAAGTTATATTTCCGTCCTACAAATACTTGACTGGTGATAATGCGGCAATGATTGGCGCTGTTGCACATTACAAAGCAGAAAAAGGAATGTTTGTTAGTGATATTGAGCAACTGGATCGGATTCCACGAATGAGTTTGTAATAATATTGACTTCATATTATTTTTTGCTAAACTATTACCATATAAGTATATGTTAAGTATTACAAAACAATCTGACTACGGATTAATCTTGATTTCTTTTGTCTATAAAAAAAACCGTTTAGTCAAACTATCAGATTTAATAAAAGATACTAAACTACCACAAAGATTTTTGGCTCGAATTGCAGCGGAATTAACAAAACATGGCTTGTTAATTAGTAGAGAGGGTAAAAACGGCGGCTATTTAGTTTCTCCAAAAGTAAAAACAGTTTCTCTTTACGATTATTTATCTATTTTTGAAAATGATGTTATTGTAAGCAGTTGTGTTGATGAAAATTTTGACTGTAAATTCGAAAAAATATGTAATCATAAAGACTTCATCAAAAAGAGACTCAATGTGGTTTTAACAAAAGAACTCAAAAAAATTAAATTACTTCAATTAATTGGTTAAAATTTTATGTTGGAATTAAAAAATCTTACTATTACCGTTGCTGATAAATTAATAATTAAGAACCTGAATCTTAAATTAGAAAAAAACAAAGTTTATGTACTGATGGGCCCAAATGGTTCAGGTAAATCTACCCTAGCTCTGACGTTGATGGGGCATCCTCTATATCAGATTAAGTCAGGTAAAATTTATTTTGAAAAAAAAGATATTACTAATTTAGAGTCTGATAAAAAAGCCATCGCGGGAATATTTCTTTCTTTTCAGTCACCATTATCACTATCAGGAGTAAATATATTTTCTTTACTACAGACAGCCATTGCCGGTAAAAAGGACCCGCTCGCCTTAAGAGAAGAAATTGAAAAAACAGCTAAGTTGCTGAAGATTAAGAAAGAACTTTTGGAACGGTCTTTTAATGAAGGAACTTCAGGAGGAGAAAAAAAGAAATTGGAATTATTACAAGCATCAATCCTTAATCCAAAATTTTTAATGTTTGATGAGATAGATACTGGAGTAGACGTTGACGCTTTGAAGACGATTGCCCAGTTTATGGAAAAAAATAAGAAGGGAAAAACTTATCTCCTAATCACTCACTACAACAGAATTTTAAAGTATGTCAAACCCGACGTTGTGTTAGTTATGGTTAATGGAAAAATAGTTAAGCAAGGGGATTATCGATTAGCTGAAGAAATTGAGAAAAACGGATATGAAAAAATCTGACTTAAATTTTGACTACAAATTCGGCTTCTCCATGCCGGAGAAAAATATTTTCAAAGCAGAAAAAGGTCTGAATAAACAAATTGTTGAAGATATTTCTTCTTTAAAAAAAGAACCAGTTTGGATGAAAGAATTTCGATTAAAAGCTTACGACGCTTTTACAAAAAGAAAGATGCCAAATTGGGGAGCTGATCTTTCAGGAATAAATTTTGATGATATCTATTACTATATTAAGCCGACCGAAAAACAGGTCAATTCTTGGGAAGACCTCCCAAAAGAAATCAAAGACACCTACGATCGAATTGGAGTTCCTGAGGCAGAAAAAAACTTTTTATCCGGTGTTTCAGCTCAATATGAATCTGAGGTAGTCTATGAAAGTATTAATCGGGAATTAAATAAACGAGGAGTAATTTTTTGTGACATGGATACGGCCTTAAGAAAATATCCAGAAATAGTAAAAGAATATTTCGGTACACTGATAAGTCCCTATGATAATAAATTTGCTTCATTAAACTCAGCCGCTTGGTCGGGCGGCTCTTTTGTTTATATACCGCGCGGAGTCAAAGTGCCGATGCCGCTACAAGCATATTTTCGTATTAATGCTGAGCGTTTCGGTCAGTTTGAAAGAACTTTGATAATTGCCGAGGAAGGAAGCTTTGTCCATTATATCGAAGGTTGTACGGCGCCAATTTATACGACCGCTTCTCTGCATTCGGCCGTTGTTGAAATCTTTGTTAAAAAAGGAGCTAGGGTCCGCTACACCACAGTTCAAAATTGGAGCCATAATATCTATAATTTAGTAACTAAAAGATCGATCGTGGATGAAGAGGGTATTATGGAGTGGGTAGATTGTAATATAGGAAGCGGAGTGACGATGAAATATCCAAGTGTTATTTTAAAAGGGAGAAAATCACATGGGGAAGTTCTTTCGATCGCCTATGCCAATAAAGGGCAGCATCAGGACGCTGGGGCTAAAATGTATCATTTGGCACCGGAGACAACTTCAAGAATAATTTCTAAATCTATTTCTAAAGATGGAGGGAGAACTTCGTATAGGGGATTAGTATCGGTATCACCAGGTGCAAAAAACTCTAAAGTATATGTTTCCTGCGATGCGCTACTCATGGATGAAAGTTCTCGGTCTGACACTTATCCATATATGAGAATTAATGAAAAAGACTGTGAAGTTCAACATGAGGCAACCGTTGAAAAATTAGGCGAAGAAAAATTATTTTATTTAACATCTAGGGGAATTAAAAAACCGGAAGCGGAAACTCTTTTAGTTAATGGATTTATTGAACCAGTTATTAAAGAAATACCTTTAGAATATTCAATTGAGCTTAATAGGTTGATTAGGATGGAGATGGCAGGGAGTGTGGGATAAAAATATGAAATATATAGATCTTAATAAAACTAAACAAACTAAGTTGATGTTTGACAAACCCGGTAATTACACCGTCTTTTTTCATAATCTTTCTGGTGAGTTTGACTTTAACATAAAATCAAGCGGAGTTAATCTTGATATTTTAGGTTTATTTGTTGGAAAAAAATCTGACCAATTTGAATTAAAAACAAATCAATATCATATTGCACCAGGTTCAACTTCAAATTTATTGATAAAAGGTGTTTTTGATGATAAGTCTAAATTTATTTATCAAGGACTTATAAAAATTGAAAAAACCGGACAAAAATCTCATGCTTATCAAAAAAATAAAAATTTGATTTTGTCGTCAGGAGTTTATGTTGACTCACGGCCTTTCTTGGAAATATTAGCCAATGATGTTTTCTGTACCCACGGATCAACCACAGGAAAGATAAACGAAGAGTCGTTGTTTTATTTAAAAAGTCGTGGCCTTGACCAAAAAATAGCTGAGCAACTTTATGTTTCAGGCTTTATTCAGGAAATATTTGATAAGATAAAGCCATACAGCCACCCGATTCTAACCTCGGAGGTTAGAACGAGCTTGGCATAATAATATGATTGATTTAA
Organism: Patescibacteria group bacterium; assembly: GCA_038064615.1. Lineage (GTDB taxonomy): Bacteria > Patescibacteriota > Microgenomatia > UBA1406 > GWC2-37-13 > GWC2-37-13. The sequence continues at coordinate 49,953 of JBBTSR010000003.1, read as the reverse complement.
AAAATATAAAAAACGAATTTCCAATTTTTCAACATCAACCAAATCTAGTATATCTTGATTCAACAGCTACTTCTTTAAAACCAAAAATAGTGATTGATAAGATAAGAGAATATTATGAGGAATATTCAGCCAATGTTTTTCGGGGTATTTATCCGATGTCCGAAAAAGCTACAATAGAGTTTGAAGAAACGAGAAACGTTGTTTCTAAATTTATTAACGCAAACAAATCCGAAGAAATTGTTTTCACCAGAAATGCGACTGGATCTTTAAATTTACTTGCCTATTCATTAGGGAGAAAGATTGTTGAGGCAGATGATGAGATTGTTACAACGATCATGGAGCACCATTCAAATTTTGTGCCATGGCAAGTATTAGCTAACGAAACAGGGGGAGCTTTTAAAGTAATTGATATTGATGAGGAGGGATATTTAGATTTAGGGGTGGATAATATCAAATATCAAATATCAAATATCAAAAATACAAATCAAAAATTAAAAATATTAGAACAAATAATTACAAAGAAGACAAAGATCTTGACGTTGACATACGTGTCTAATGTCCTGGGGACGATAAATCCGGTTAAAGAAATAATTAAAGAGGCGAAGAAAATTAATCCAAAAATTATTGTCATTGTTGATGCGGCACAGGCAGTGCCTCATTTGAAAATTGATGTTCAGGATTTAGGAGCTGACTTCATAGTTTTTTCTTCCCATAAAATGTTAGGGCCAACCGGAGTTGGTGTCCTTTGGGGAAAAGAAAAAATCTTGCAAGAAATATATCCATTTATGTATGGTGGAGATATGATTGACGAAGTTTATATTGACAGAAGCACTTACAAAGATCCACCTCATAAATTTGAAGCAGGAACTCCGGCCATTGGCGAGATAATTTCTTTTAAAGAAGCAATAAATTTTTTGGATAAAATCGGCATGGGTAATATTCGAAAACATGAAAGAAAAATAACAGATTTAGCGATTAATCGATTAATCGATACATTTGGCCAGTCAATCAAAATTTACGGACCAAAAAATATTGAAGATAGGGGAGGAATTATTTCCTTTAGTTTTGATAAATTTCATCCCCATGATATTGCCCAGATTTTGGCGGATGAGGGGATTTGTGTTCGTGCAGGTCATCATTGCGCCATGCCATTACATACTCGGTTAAGTGTTCCGGCAACAGTTAGAGCCAGTTTCTATGTTTATAATGATGAAAAAGATGTTGTTAAATTGGTTACTGGGTTAAAGAAAGTAAGAAAAATATTATCATGAATATCTACCAGGATATAATCCTCGACCATTATCATCATCCTCATAATCAAGGCAAAATTAATAAACAGGATCGGTCGATCACAGTTAATAATCCTTTATGCGGGGATAAAATCGAAATGACAGTAAATTTTGAAAAAAATAAAGTAAAAGAAATAAAATTTCAAGGCGAGGGTTGTGTTATATCTACAGCCTCGGCTTCAATGCTGACTGATTATGCAAAAAATAAATCAAAACAAGAATTGAAAAAGCTTGATTCTAAGTTTATTATTAAGATGCTAGGAATAGATTTGGGAATGAATAGAATAAAATGCGCAGTATTGCCGCTTGAAGCATTGCAAAAGTTATTAGTTTAAATTAAAGACAGTCTTAATTAAGACTGTCTTTGTTAAAAAATATGGAACCAAAGCTAAAAGATCCACAAAAACCTTCCGGTCCAGTGGTATTAAAATCAGGTTATAAAATTTGGGTTGAGCGAGGTTTGTGTATTGGTGCGGCCACATGCATTGCTGTTTCGCCAAAGGTTTATGTTTTGGATAAAGAAGCGAAGGCAATTATTTTAGATTCGGCTGATGAAGACACGATTGAAAATATTATTGAATCGGCAAAAGCATGTCCTGTGGCCGCTATAATAATTGAAGACGCGCAGGGGAATAGGATATTCCCAAAATAAAAATCTTAAAGATTAAATATTAAAGGTTAAAGAAATATCAAACATTTAAATATTAAACGTTTTTATGTTTAACAGTTTAATCTTTAATAGTTTATTTAACATTTAACCGTTTAAGATTTAACATTTTCTTATGATAGGCTTTACTTGGAAAATTGGTGGAGAAGCGGGTTTTGGGATAATGACGACTGGAGTTGTTTTTTCAAAAATCGCTACCCGTTCTGGCTACCACATTTTTGATTATGTTGAATATCCATCGCTTATTCGTGGCGGCCATAATGCTTATGAGGTCCACGTTTCAGATGAGGATGTTTCTCATTTGAGTCCTTCAATTGATATTTTAGTTTGTTTAAATAAAGAAACTTATGAAAAACATAAAGCTAGACTAACTTTATCAAGCCTAGTGATGTTTGACCAAGATGAATTTGAAATTAAAGAAGACATTAAAAAAATAGTTATTCCATTCAAAAAAATTCTTTCAGACTTAAAAGGTCAGCCAATCATGAAAAATACAATAGCCCTTGGGGCCTCAATTGGTATTTTAGGTGGAGATGTCAATGAGCTGATAAGAATAATTTCTGAACAGTTTTCTAAAAAAGGTGAAGAAGTGATCAATTTTAATAAAAAATTTGTTCAAGCAGGATATGATGAAGTTAAAAAGAACTATTCAAAAGAAATTCTAGAGCGTTTAGTTAAAAAACCAGGGGACGATAAACTGGTTTTAACCGGAAATGATGCTTTTGCTTTAGGGAGCGTAATAGCCGATTGCCGAGTTTATAGTGCTTATCCAATGACTCCTTCATCAACTGTTTTGACAGATTTAGCTGCGTGGCAAGAAAAAATTGGTATGGTTGTTCGCCATGCCGAAGACGAGATATCAGTAATCAATACAGCGATTGGCTCATCCTACGCCGGTGTTCGCTCTGCTGTTGGTAGTTCAGGCGGTGGTTTCGCTTTGATGGTTGAATCACTTTCTTTTGCCGGCATTACCGAAATTTCGATTGTAATTTTTGTTGCTCAACGGCCGGGCCCGGCGACCGGAATGCCAACCTGGACTGAGCAGGGAGATCTGTTATTTTCGGTTTTTTCCGGTCACGGAGAATTTCCAAAAATTGTTTTAGCACCTGGAGATAATGAAGAGATGATCGAACTTACAGCTAAAGCATATAACTTGGCTGATATCTATCAAATGCCGGTAATCGTTATGTCTGATATGTATCTTTCGGAATCGCACAAATCAGTAAATAAAAAATTTGTCGATGATTTTATTGCTAATTATAAAATTAATCGAGGTAAATTAATTCGTAATTCGAAATCCGTAATTAAAGAATCAAATAATAAATATTTGAGATACAAAATAACTGAGGATGGAATTTCTCCAAGATTAATTCCAGGAACGCCTGGGTATTTTTATCAGGCAAATTCTTATGAACATGTTGAAGATGGGCATACGACTGAAGAAGCTCAACCGAGGATTGACCAGGTAGATAAAAGAGCCAGAAAATGGGTAACTTATTTAAGCCACGATTTTTCTATGCCAAAAATTTATGGAGAAATAGATAAATCTGAAACGGTTTTTGTTTCCTGGGGCTCAACTAAAGGAATTGTTTTACAAGCGCAAAAACTATTAAAAACAAAGGGGATAGATTCTGCTTTTATTCATTTTAATCATATCTATCCAATAGATAAAGAAAAAATTACTGAATTGTTGAACCAAAACAAAAAATATATTTTAGTAGAAAATAATTCTTGGGGACAGTTTGGGAAATTGTTAATGATGGAAACGGGGATTGAAATAAAAAATAAAATATTGAGATATGACGGACGGCCAATAACTGTTGAAGAAATTGTTAAATATAACAACTCGTTAACCCGTTAACGCGTTAACGGGTTTTAAACAAAAATATATGAGTACAATACAAGATTTTTCAGGCTATAATCCAACCTGGTGTCCGGGTTGTGGAGATTGGGGTATTGGAATTGCAATCAAGCAGGCTTTAATTCAATTAGGTTTAAATCCATCGTCTGTAGCAGCTGTTTTTGGTATCGGGTGCTCCGGAAATATGAATGATTTTTTAAACGCTTATGCGATTCATTCTCTGCACGGCAGAGCTCTACCAAATGCAATAGGTATAAAACTAGCTAATCATAAAATGCCTGTAATTGCTATCGTTGGAGATGGTGATTGTTATGGTGAAGGCGGTAATCATTTAGTTCACGCGTGTCGAGGTAATCACGACATAACAGTTATCGTTCATGATAATGGTGTTTATGGCTTAACAACAGGTCAATCAGCTCCAACTGCCCAAAAAGGATATAAATCAAAATCAACCCCAACTGGGATACTGGAAACACCGATTAATCCTCTAGCTTTAACCATAATATCCGGAGCAACCTTTGTTGCTCAAAGTTTTGCCGGAGATGTGTTACATACGATCTCAATGATAAAAGCTGGAATTGAGCATAAAGGTTTTTCGATCATCAATATTTTACAACCATGCGTGACTTTTAATAAAATCAATACCTATCAATATTATCTTCAGAGAGTTTACAAACTTGATGAAAATTATAAAAAAGATGATTTTAAAACAGCTGTGCAAAAAAGCCTGGAGATTAATGAAGAAAAATTTCCTCTGGGTATTATTTATCAGGTAGAAAAGCCGTCCTACACCGATCAACTACCTCAGCTTAAAGAAAATACGCTAGTTGATAAAAAAAGATTTACCGATTTTGATACAATAACAAAATTATTTATTTAGACAGTCCAAGTTAGTTGTACGATTATATAAGTTTAGACTGTGACAGTAGCCTATAATACTATAGGTTTGTCTCGAAAAAAAGGGTCTTGACAGTTAGCAATTACTTTGTTATACTGCTAAAACATATGGCATTTTTAATTGGAGCGTTAGGACAATCCGTTTATCCAGTAGCCCCGGTGCGTGATGGAATAGTTTTCCCAGGCACAGAAAATGTCTTGGTTTTTGGAAGAGCTAAAAGCGTGGCGGCCATTAATGAAGCGCTTCGACGAGATAGAAAAGCGGTTCTTTTAATGCAAAAAAATCCAGGGGCCGATGATCCTAAAAGTAATGAGCTTTATCAGATTGGAGTACTGGTGACCGTCGATAAAACCGTTCCGGGAGATAAGGGCGAGATAAATGCTTTAATCAAAGGAATTGAAATAGTCAGAGTATTATCTTTTTCTAAAGAAGATAGTTGGTTTGAAGCCAAAGTTGAAGTAATAAAAGAAAAAGTCATTGAAGATGATGAAGTCAAAGCCATGATCAGATATATTTCAACTCAAATAAAAAAAGCTATTAATTTAGGGAAGACAGTCGACTTCGTTTTTTTAATGAATATTCTAAACACGGATAATCCGATAAATTTTGCCCATCAAATTGCGGTCGTTCTTGATTTAAAACCTCAGGAAAGACAGATGCTGCTTGAAGAAATGGATTTAAAAACAAAGTTAAAAAAGGAAGTGGATTTTGTTAATCGGGAAATCAAAGTATTGGAAATTGAATTCAGCCTAACTTCAAAGACTCAGAAAAAATTTGATAAAGGAATGAAAGAGTCAATACTTCGAGAAAAGATGAAAACAATTGAAGAGGAATTGGGTGAGAAAGGAGAAGATAAGGATACGGCCGAATACCATGAAAAGATAAAGAAAGCAAAAATGCCAAAAGAAGTTGAGGAAAAAGCCGAGAAAGAATTGAAGCGTTTGAAACAGATGTCCCAGTTTAATCCCGAAGCGTCTTATGTTAGAACTTACTTGGATTGGTTAGTTGATCTACCTTGGTCGGTTGAGTCAGCCAACAATATTGAAATAAAGGCAGCTCAGAAAATTTTAGATGAGGATCATTACGGTTTGAAAAAAATTAAAGAAAGAATTCTTGAGTATTTAGCGGTCATTGAAATGAGAAAAATCAAAGAGAAATCCGGAAAGATTAAAGGCAGGCAGCCGACGATTCTTTGCTTCGTCGGGCCACCGGGAGTCGGAAAAACTTCTCTTGGAAAATCAATCGCTCGGTCGTTAGGACGAAAGTTTGTCAAGATGTCATTAGGCGGAATTAGGGACGAGGCGGAAATCAGAGGTCACCGCCGAACTTATGTTGGAGCCCTGCCGGGTCGAATGATTCAAGGAATAAAACAGGCCGGAACAAAAAACCCGGTTTTTATGCTGGACGAAATTGATAAAATAGGGAAAGACTACCGAGGGGACCCATCATCGGCTTTACTTGAAGCTCTTGATCCTGAGCAAAACCATGATTTTTCCGACCATTATTTAGAAGTAGCTTTTGATCTGTCCGATGTTTTCTTTATCACAACCGCCAATATTCTTGATACTATTCCTGATGCATTACAAGATCGTTTAGAAGTAATTCATTTTCCAGGATATACAGAAGACGAAAAATTTAACATTGCCAAGACTCATTTGATTCAAAAACAATTAGACGCGAGCAGTTTAAATGATAAGGAAGGCTCAATTACCGATTCTGCTGTTAAAACAATTATCAGAAGATACACTCGTGAAGCCGGAGTTCGCGATTTAGAAAGACAGATTTCAACAATTTTTAGAAAGTTAACCCGCGAGATTATTGAAAAGAAAGTTATGAATAAAATAATTGGTCAAACTGATATTTCAAAATATCTCGGACCGTTCAAATTTTCGTCATCTATGATTGAAGCAAAAGATACAGTTGGAATCACCACTGGATTAGCTTGGACTCAAGCGGGCGGGGACATTTTATTTATCGAAGTTGCCATTATGCCGGGTAAAGGCGGTCTGACTTTGACTGGACATTTAGGCGACGTGATGAAGGAATCCTGTCAGGCTGCTTTATCATACATCCGACCACGCTGGAAACAGTTTGGGCTTAAAGAAGATTTTTATCACAAAATTGATATTCACGTCCACGTTCCTGAAGGAGCGGTTCCAAAAGACGGGCCTTCAGCAGGATTGGCAATTGCAACAGCAATGATATCAGCGTTAACTAAAACTCCAACAATTAGAACTGTTGCGATGACTGGAGAAATTACATTGCGGGGACGAGCACTGGAAATTGGGGGAATTAAAGAAAAGATAATTGCCGCCCATCGGGCCGGGATAAAAACAGTCATCATTCCGAAAGATAACAAAAAAGATTTGGAGGATATTCCGCGTAACGTCCTCAAAGACCTAAAATTTCACTACGTCGACCACGTCGATCAAGTACTTAAGGTAGCGCTGAAGAAGAAATAAATTTTATTTATTAGATTTTAATAGTGTTAGAATTGTCAAGACGTATTTCACCGCTTGCTAAAATGTCCGACCCTATTAATGTAGCCGTTAATAAATCAACATTTGAACCATCAGCAGATTTTTTTGTATTACTTACTAGCATTGAGAGTTCTTCAAAAGTTGTTTTATAAAGAACAGATGTCTCAGTTTTTGTTACAGGTTCTCCATTTATCAAGCCTCGAGTTAATGGATCATGTTCAACCAAATCAGCAACGCTATGATTGCCTCTTTCTAAAGCAATGACTTGAACAAATAAATTTTTTGGATCCATCATTAAAAGGCTACTACCAATAAGTTGATCAACTTTATAAATGCTTTCGAGAAGGCTTCCTGCGGCTTGACTGCGAGGTTTTGGATCGGTACTAACGAATTTAGCGGCAATTTCTCCCGTTTTTTGAATAAAAGAATTATAAAACGGTCGACGTTCAAAAGATATCATATCAGGTCTAAAGACTTGAGGTGGGACTGTCATAATTCATATATTACTTCTTCTTCTTCTTCTTCTTTTCAAGCGGAAAAATTAATGAGTGTCATTCGACAATTTTTTGTTGTTGATATAACTCAATCAATATATTTTGTAGGTTATAAGCGGTGGACAAAGTTAGTTTATAAAGTTATAAAGTTTATAAAGCTCATAAAGTTATAAAAAATAACTTATGACTAGTTAATTAATTAACTGTACATTATGGTAAATATATCAAAAAGGCCTGTGGATGAGAAAAAACTTTTTAAGCTTTATCAATTATTTTTTGAAGTAGTTAACAATGTTGAAGATAAAGATGAATTTTTGGAACTTATTCAAGATATATTAAGTCCCGTTGAACAGATAATGATTGCCAAGCGGATTGCAATAATTTATTTGCTAACAAAACGCGTTGAGCAAATTGATATTGCGGAGAATATAAAAGTATCAAGGGCAACAGTTGGCAAATTTAATCTATTGTTTTACAAGAAAAAAACAAGGTTAATAAAAACAATAGAGTCTTTTCTTAAAAATGAAAAAATTGGTCATTTTTTTGAAGATCTGTTTGCGGATGTGTTTATCCATCCGGGCATTTATATTGGACACCACAAATTAAAATGGGAACACGAAAAAAGAAAAGAAGAACGGAAAATGATTGATGTATAGTTAATTAATTAACTATACATACCCATTTTGTTATTTCTTCTTCTTTTCAAGCGGAAAAACACTGTCACTCCCGCGGAGGCGGGAATCGATTATAGGCTGGATCCCCGTCTTCCCTTCGATAAACTCAGGGTAAACACGGGGATGACATAAAAAAACAAAATAATTTATCCTCTTAGTTTTAAGTAGATTTCTCGAAGTTTATAAATAATATTATAGATTTTGTAAATCATTGGATTAATCACCAAGTCGTAACTTCCTACAAACTCCGTAAATTTAGTGCCATAGCCTTCCTTGAATCTTGTAAAACCTGACCAAGGGTCAGTTGCATCATAGTTTGGCCCGAGCGATCCCCACATGTCAAATTTTGTGGCGCCAAGTTTTTTTCCGAGTTTAATTGCCCCCCACATCAACAAATTTGAAGCCATTAAATTTCGGTATTCTAAGGAAGTTCCGCCGTAAGGATAGTAAAGAATATTTTTAAAATAGAAAAGTTCGTAAGCAGCCAAAGGAACATCGTTATAAAATGCGATTAAAATATGAGCAAAATCTTTCTTCAAGTTGTTCCAAATGATTTGATGATATTCCGGCGTGTGGCCAAAATATTTTTGCCGTTTACAGGTGTCAAAATATAGTTTTGAGAAAATTTCAAAGCCTTTGTCATTTGACATTTCTTTGATAACAACGCCTTTCTTTTCGGCTAACCGGATGTTGTAGCGGGTTTTGGAGTGAAAGGATTTAAGGAGTTCGTCTTCAGATTTGCTTAGATCGAGGATTTGTGTCCAGGTGGGAAAGAGAGGGTGTTTAGATTTGATAATTAACGGATTAACGAATTGCGGATTACGGATTACGGATTTTTCAACATATGGTTCAATTTTAATAAAAATTATTTTGTTTTTTTTACAGTAATTAGATAGAAAGTTCAAAATATCTTTTGATGGAAAGACAGAGCGGGGAAGATAGCCGATTTTATAATTTGTTTTTGGAATTTTATGAAATGTTAATTGAAAAACATTTTGTACGGACAATTCATGAATTGTCCCTACCTTTTTGAATTCGCCTATTCTCAAAATCTCGACACCGGTTTTTTTACGTGCCTCGCCCCATTCCCAGGTTTGCAGGGGATGGAGTGCCAGTTTGTTATATTCAGATTGTGAAAAATCGTCAGCTATTATTTTAATCATACTTTATGTAGGGTCTGACCCTAACATAGGGTCAGACCCTGTGATTGACCCTGTGATAACATCTAATGTTTCTTTTCCACATTTTTCCCAGGAAAAGTCTTTGATCCGTTGTCTACCCTTTGAAATTAGTTCTTTTCTTAATTCTTTATTTTCCTTGAGTGATTTTAATTTTTCCAGTAAGTCGTCGGGATTTTTCGGATCAAAATATAAGCTTGCGTCACCACCGATTTCCGGCAAGCTTGAAGTCATTGACACAATCGTTGGGCAGTCATATCTCATCGCTTCAAGCACAGGAATTCCAAATCCCTCATACAAAGACGGCAAAACAAAACAAAAAGCATTTTTATAATACCAAATTAATTCTTCATCGGTTACATGGCCGGTGAATATAATTTTATTTTCTAAATTCATTGATTTCACTTTTTCAAATATATTTTTGTATAACCAGCCTTTCTTCCCAACAATAATCAGTTTAAAATCTTTTTTTGTCTGAAAAAATTTATCAAAGGCATCAATTAAAATTTCTAAATTCTTTCGAGGCTGAATGGTACCTACGAATAAAATATATTTTTTATTTTTCAGTTTAAATTTTTCAATCAAATCTAATTTTTTATTTTTCAATTTATTAAACTGTTTTTCAAAACCGTTATAAACAACATTTATTTTGCCCTCATCAACTCCGTAGCATTTAACTATATCTTTTTTAGTAGTTCTAGATACAGCAATGATTTGATCAGCTTTTTTGATTGAAAAATCAGTCCAGTTTTTTAACTGCCATAAATCTTTTTTGGTAAAGTCTTCTGGAAAGTAAAGATAAGCCAAATCGTGGATAGTTACCACCTGAGGCACAGGGCAATAACGGGGTAGATAGTGAGCGGGAGAAAAATACACATCAATATTTTTGTGAAAAAATAAATAGAGTGGCAAATAAATTTGTGACCACAAAAATTTCCCATTTATAATTTTGTATTTAAAATATTTATTTTCTTTTGGTAAATCTAATAAGGGATAATTTTTAAGATAAATAACAAATCGGATTTCTTGGCTCGCGATTTTACAAAAATATTTAAGAATATTTAAAGCATAAACAGACACGCCAACTTTTTTTTCCACATTCGCCTCGTTACCATCGACTCCTATTTTCATCATTGAATTTTTTTTAAATTTTTATAAACCGACTCAAGTTCTTTGGCGGTTTGACTCCATTGATATTTTTCTTTAATAAGTTTATAGGCATTATTTCTTATTTTTTCATACAAATTTTTATTTGCTAATAGTTGTTTTATTTTTGTGACAAATTCTTGTTGATTGTTAGCAATGACAATATTTATATTATTAGTAACTTCCAGGCCTTCTATACCAGTAACCGAAGAAATTACCGGCATTCCGGAACCCATCGCGGCCAGAATTTTTAGTCTGGTTCCTCCAGGCCCAAATATTGGGGCTATAAATAATGTATTCTCCCTGAATAATTTTTTTACTTTATTAATATTATCAGGCTCAATATTTATTATGTTAATATTTTTATCTATCAAACTTCCTAATTTCTTGGCGTTTTGCCCTGCAATAACAATTTTCACATGAGATAATTCTTTAATTAGTTGAGGATATATTTTGTTAATTATAAATTTAGCTGCCTCAACATTTTGCAGCCAGAAAAAGTTACCTTGAAAAAATATTGTTGGTGATTCTAAATCTTTTTTTCCTAATTTATCAATAATCATTTCGTCCCCTACACAGTTTGGAATAATTGAAGTTTTTAATAAGGGCTCTTCATTTTTTATTAATTTCTCATCTGAGGAAGAAACCACAACAACAGCATTAGCCTTTTTCCAGTAAAACCTTTCCCAATATTTAAGTTTTATAATATCGATATCAAAGTAGATAAGTAATCTGAGGTAAAAAGGAAGCGAATTTACAAAATGTTTATATACTTTATATTCAATAGTTTGTTCAACGAGAACGATAGGAACATTAGTCTGTGGGATATGAGGCATGACGTAAAAAGTTTCTGCATGAATAACGTCAAATTTTTCTTTTGATAGCAATTCATTAATTATCGTTTTTGCTTCATCGGAATAGTTCCTGACCACAAGAAATGGAGAAGACGAAAAAATAGTTTTAAAAATATTTTTAAACTGCCAAGGTGAGGAAGGTCTTTTGCAAAGATAGATTTTTCTACAGTATTTTTTCAAATAAGACTCATATTTTTTTTCCTCATCATTCTTGTATAAAGCTACCAAGGTAATTTCGTTATTTTGACTTAGATATTTAAGAAGATTATAGGTTCTTATCTGGCCACCAGATGAAGGGGGATAGGGAACATAGGGAGTAACCATCAAAATCTTCATAGTTTAAATAAAGTAAATTTTTCATTTTCAAAAATTATCTCATAATCAGACCCCATTCTTTTTATTTGTGTATCACTTGAGGTGATAAGATACTTATACCCTAAATCTTTTAATTCGATTGGTTCTTTAAAAATTGACGGAGCGCCTCGCCGATTGGCCAAATAGAGAAGAGTAGTGTCACCGGTTCGATCAGTGACAATTAAATCTTTCGGACTTGTTAAGCTATTAATTATATTGGCTTCTTGAACAAGCTCTTGTGAATATTTATAATAATCTACAACCCTGGAATATGAAAAATAAAAAGAAAAACCAAAAAGAAAAAAAACCAAAATTGAAATAAAAATAGGATGAATAAAATATTTTTTATGATCAAAAACAAAACTGACACCAAGTCCAATTATTATGGCTAAAACTGGCAGAATTAAGGTTTGGTAATATTCGTGTTGAAGGTTACCTCCCTGAAAAACAAAAATATAAGCCAAGGCAGAAAAAACAAAACTGATGAGCAAATATTTTTTTTGTTTAGCGATGACTCCTAATATCATAAATACAGTTAAATATCCGCCCAATATTAAATTATTAATTCTTTCAAAAAATATCCATCTAAAAAATGAAGGTCTAAATAAAATACTTTTTAGTCCTTGAGCAGTATTCACTGAAGTAAACAACCAATCTGAATAAGGAATCCCTTCAGGAAAATTTTTTATATACCCTCTCCAATAAAATAAGGGAACTAAACTAATAATAAAATATAAATAAAAATTTAATTTTTTTAATAAACTGAATTTATATTTTCTAAAAAAAATAACTAAAATTGGAAAAAAATAAAATATTATTGTTGGTTTTATTAGTAAAGCTCCAGCAAACAAGATACTAGATAATAGATAATAGATGATAGACTTGAAACCTTTTTCTTTATATTCTGCGTTTAAATAGAAAAAAAATATTGCCAACATTGAAAAAGCCAAGGCGGTTGTTTCAGGTAAAATAACCCGTGAAAAAAATATAAAAAATGGAAAAATAGCATAAGTGAGTGAGCCAAATATCGCAGATGTTCGATTACTTTCCTTAAGTAATAAATAATAAATTACTGAAATAACAATCAATGAAAAAATAATTGTAGTTAATCTACCCCAAATTTCTAAGGTAAAAACTGGGAAAGCTATATATAAAACAGCAACTATTGCGTTGTATATTGGAAACTCAACCATTCTATATCCTTGGGGGTTAATAATTCCCGATTGAACATTAGACAGGTCATCGTATACAGGGCGAAATAAGTTAATACCATTTTTTACGTAATTACGTGCAACGGCAGATGTATCAGCTTGACGCCAAGAATGAAGATCAGCTAAGGGAATGTTAATCTTATAAAGACGAAACAACAAGGCTATTGTTAAGATAAGCGTTAGCAATATAAAGTCGAGTTTTTTCATATATTTAAAAAACTAATTGTTCAATTGTTTCATGGTTCAATTGTTAAAAACAACAATCGAACAATGGAGCAATGAAATAATCAACTTTTGTTAAGACTTGTTTTCGTATTTAATGAATAGTATCCAATATAAAGTCCCGCAATTGTCCAGAAAGTATAGGCTACTTTAGATGCTTCAAAAGCGTCAATATAAGAAGCGTTAATAAAAAGAGCCAAAAATCCAAAGATAAATCCATATCCAATCAATTTTTCGCTAAAAGGAAGCTTTTTAACACTAACCCAAATTGTTTTTAAAATTAAAAACAAAATATTTAAGAAAGTAATTGTTCCCAGTAAACCCAACTCTCCTAACCATCGAAAATAATCACCGTCAGTGGCTTCGGTGAGCGACGATGGGCCGGTTCCCAGTAACGGATTTTTCTTAAAAGCATTAATAGCTCTCGGCCATTCAATTTGGAAACGGGTAGCCATAGAAATATCTGAAACAACTGTATTAATCGGTTTAAGATTAGCTGATAAAGCTGCTATATATTTTTCTTCTTCTGAAGAAGAAATCTCACCTGATAAAGTCGCTTCTCTTACTTTTTCTTGAACAATTTGGTTTCTAAACATATCTAAATTATCACCTTTTGATTGGTTTTTTAATTTAACATAAAAAGACCCAGCTGGTAGTTCTTTAGTAGTAATTGTTTGACCGATGTAAACGGCCCCGGTTCTGTCATCAACTAAAATTCTTCTTACTTGAAAAGTTTTTAAAAATCTCTTTGTTATTTCGCCCGTCGTAAACATTAATCCTGCTGTCAAAATTAAAACAAATATTAAAAATTTAAATTTGCGAATAAATAATAAAAAAACAATGGTAGCGACGAAATAAGCAATAAAAGACGATCGTGATGAGGTATAGAGAAGAATCAACAGTGTACCAATAAATAAAAAAAGATAAAAACTTTTTCCTTTGGAAAAATAAAAAGATAGGATGATAGGAATTGTCATAACAAGATATATGGCCAAATCATAATGACCTCCAAAAGTAGAAGAAATCCGTGCTTCAGGAGTCAGATAAAGAATATAACCTTTAGCATATTCAGGATTCATCGTTTGAACGGCCGGAAAATTCAAAAACTTTTGTCCAAGTCCGTATAGAATTACCAATAAAATGGAAATAAAAAAATACGAGATGACCTGCCAAAAATCTTTTTTCGTCTTGATAACGGAAGAAGCGATAAAGAACATGATCATATATTCAACTCGTCTAAAGGAGTGAAGCAGGCCTAGATGAGGAAACTCTATATTTTTTGAGACATAGGAATTCCAAAAAAATGAAATAAAAACTGCTGACAAAAAAAAGGTAAAAGGTAAAATAAATTTTTTATTAAGAGAAACCTTTTTTCGTAAAAGCTGTATTAAAAATATAAAAACTAATATGGCCAGGTAAATATCGTCAAACCGAATTGCAACATATGTATAGTTGACCATTTTAAAAGGAAGTTTTGGCCACAGAGGAACAAAAAATATGAAACCAATTAACAAAACCTTAACCAAATTTTCGTCAAGTTGTTTAAGCCAGTTTGAAAGCTTCTTCATAAGTTTTGATTAGGTATCGATCACCTCTAATTTTACCAATTAAATAGGCAATAAGGGCTTTAAATTTTAAAATGAGACGAAGAGCAAGTAAGTGAAAAATTGAATAGTGTTTTTTATAAAAAAAGAGGAAGCCTTTGTAGACCTGAAGAATTGGAAAAGTTCTTCCGTTCGATGAAGCCGAACCTAAATGGATGATCTGGGAATCGGGATAAAAGAATGTGTTAAGCCCCAATTTTTTAGCACGATATAAAAAATCAACCTCTTCCATATACATAAAAATATTTTTATCAAAACCACCTAATCGTCGAAAATATTTTTTTGTTGTCATGATGCAGGCTCCGGATATCCAGTCAACCTGGCAGAATTTATCTGGTGAAGATCGGGTCAAACCCCAATAATCACCCTTAAGAAGTAAGGTAGCAAAGACCACCGGTAGAGTAAAAAAGCGGCAGGCGGATGGTTGGGGAGTTAAGTCTTGATTAAGCAGTTTGGCCCCCAAAAAATGTATTTGCTTTTCCCGAGCAACATAAAAATTATAAAGTTTTTCAATGGCTCGATTAAGAACGATTATGTCAGTATTTAAAAGTAAAATATATTTTCCACTCGCTTTTTTAACACCAAAATTATTACCTTGGCCAAAACCTAAATTACTTCCAGATTGAAAATAAATTAAATGATTAATTTCGTTCAGGGCTATTTTTTGAAGAGTTGCTTGAGAGCCGTCCAGAGAATCATTATCAACAACAATAATTTCATATTTTATCTTTGTATTTGTTAACGATCTACTTATTGATCCAACACATTCCTCAGTAATTTTTTTAGTGTTATAAGAAACGATAACAACGGATAAATCGATTTTTACCATAAAGATTGAATATATTATATAATATTAATGTATTATTAAGCTATCGTAGCTCAGCGGTAGAGCACCCGTTTCATAAGCGGGACGTCACAGGTTCGAATCCTGTCGATAGCACCTTACAGCGCTATTATCAATTAAATATTGTTATGAAAAACTTGAATTTAGACGATGTTTTAGTTCGGTTAAAGCAGGAGATTTATGTACAGGATTATTCAAAAAAGAAAGTGATTGAGGGCGTAAAGATAGTTGAGGTAAAGAAATTTTTTGGTGAAGATGGAACTTTTGAGGAATTGACTAGAATTAATGATAATGGTGCGTTAGAAGCATTTCCGGATTTTAAAGTCAAACAGATAAACAGGTCGAGAATTCTAGCAGGTAGCATAAAGGCGTGGCACTTACACTATAAACAAGATGATGTCTGGTATGTCCCTTCGGAAGACCATATGATCCTCGGAATTTGGGACCTAAGAAATGATTCAAATACCAAAGACGTTAAAATGCGAGTACTTATGGGCGGAGATAGTGCAAAATTGGTATTGATTCCTCGAGGCGTAGCACATGGAGTTGTCAATGTAGCAAATAAATCAGGAACAATTCTATATTTTGTCAATGAACAGTTTAATTTTTCTGATCCAGATGAAAAAAGATTGAAATGGGATGCCGCCGGCGCTGATTTTTGGGAAGTAAAGAAGGAATAAAATCAAAATATGGAAACAGTTTACGACATCATAATTGCCGGTGGCGGAATCGCTGGGTTATATGCCGCAAGAGAATTTAGTAAAGCTAAATTAAAGGTTTTATTAGTTGATCAAACTTCAACTCTTGGCTCAACCGCTTGGACACCCGCTATTACGATTGAAAAATTTTCCCTTCCAAAAGAAGGTATCAACGCTTCGTTTAATGAGATTATATTGGGAACTTTAAAAAAAGAAAAAAAATGGATCTCAAAACAAAACATTGGTTACGTTATGGACTATAAAAGGATGACTTCTCTGATTTTAGAACAAGCCAAAACTAATGGATGTGCGGTATTTACAGAATCAACTGTTAACTCATTGATAAAAAAGAATGAGGAAATTATCGGTATCAATACCTCAAAAGGTGATTTTTATGGAAAATATTTTATTGATGCTACTGGTGCTGCTGGTGTCCTAGTTTCCGAAGTTGGCTTAAGAAAGAGGGTTCCATGTTCTCCTTCAGTTGGTATAGAGATAGAAGTTTATGATGAAAGCCAATATTTAAAAAAATTTGATAATGCTATCTCGGTATATTTTGATAGAGAGCTATTTTCCTGTGGTTATGGTTGGGTATCTACAAATGGGCAAAATAAATACAAAATTGGTCTTGGCGAATTTGAATATTCTTCTTTTAAAAATCATGTTAACCTAGAGTTAAGATTAAAAAAATTTGTTAGCTTACTTTTTGATAATAATCAAGTTAAGATTCTTGAAAAACACGGCGGTTCAATTTATGCGGGACCTAAATTCAAAGTTACGAACCTTTTTTATAAAAATTTACTAGGAATTGGAGACACTATTGGTACAATAAATCCAATTCTTGGTGAAGGTATTCGACATGCATTATACAGTTCTGATTTCGCCGTCAAATCTATTATAGATAATATAAATAAAGGTGAAAATTTAAATAATTATGAAAAAATGTGGAAAAAATATATTGGTTCTCGTTGGGAAATAAGTTTATTAGTAAGTATGGCGCTATACGAAAAAAATTCCCAAATAACTCAAAATTTTTATGATACGTTTACAAAATTTATTGATTATTTAGATTTAAATGAAATAATTCAAATTGCCCAAGAATTTAATATGAATCCTTTATTAAGGAAATTTCCACAAAATATTGGTGTTATTCTTGCTTTATTGAGGGCGCGCTTTTTAAATTTTGGATAGCTGCACTATGCTTAGTCAGTTAATTAAAGAACTTCAACAAATAGCTGATCCGGAAAGAGCGAAAAATTTATCTCGATTTTTTAAGACGGGAAAAGGAGAGTATGGAGAAGGGGATAAGTTTTTAGGAATAACCGTGCCAACACTGCGGGAGATTAGTAAAAAATATAGAAGTCTTGATCTAAAAGAACTACAAAAACTTCTTGACAGTAAGATTCATGAACATAGAATGTTTGCTCTGATGATCCTAAAATTTAAATACGAAAAAGCACTTCGACTCACTCTGTTCGCTCAGTGTAAATTGATTGTTGATTTTTATTTAAAAAATACAAAGCGTATTAATAACTGGGATTTGGTGGATCTCTCATGTCATTATATTTTAGGAAACTATTTGTTAGATCGTGATAGAAATATTCTTTATAAATTGGCCAGGTCAACAAATCTTTGGGAGCGGAGGATTGCTATTATTTCTACCTTCGAGTTTATCCGCAACAACCAATGTATCGATACATTAAAAATCTCTAAGATTCTTCTAAACGATAAACACGACCTAATTCACAAAGCCGTTGGCTGGGCGCTACGCGAAATAGGGAAAAAGGACAAAAAAACAGAAACCGATTTCTTAAATAAATATTACAAAGCAATGCCGCGGACAATGCTTCGTTATGCCATAGAGAAATTCAGCGATTCAGAACGAAAATTTTATCTGGCAAAATGATTAATTCAAATCAATTTCTCCAAGCGTTTTCTTAAATCCTTCCATATCTTCTTTGAATAGAATTATTGAATATCGGACAGTTTGCTTTGTTGTCTTATCGAATCTCGATTCTGTCACTCGTAAATATTTACTTTTATTTTTTGCTTCGTATGTATCAAAGAAAATTGTTTTGTTCGGGCACTTTAGAATCTTAGAATCTAATTTAGGTTTTGGTTGTAGTTTGGTATCCATGATTAATATCACCTCCTTTCATGAGTTTTTTAACTCGCTAAATAAATAACTCGTTAAATATATTAATAATAAATAATGTAAAATTTTAGTCTACCGCTTATAACCTACAAAAGTAATATTTTGGAGCATTGGAAAAGCATATTTTTAGCGAAGTACCTAAGGCATTTTTTTTAATAAAAATATCGCTTCAATACCTTTTTTTAGATACTTCCAGTTTCTTGGTCTAAAGAAATTGAGATACATTGGAATAGTTTTTAGAAAACTCAGGTCATTTATCTTCCCAAAACGTTTGGCTGAAAATTTTGAAGTATCATAAATGCTGCTTTTTCTCAAAATTTTTTCCGCCATAATTTTACCTATTATAGGGGCAAATTTAAATCCGGTTCCGCAAAATCCGCCGGCGATAAAAATGTTTTTAAAACCAGGTAGTTGATCGATAATAAAGTTATTGTCAGGAATCATGTCATAATAATTAAATTCTTGTTTAACAATTTTTACATCTTTGATATCAGGAAAACATTGACGGATGAAATCAAAATTATTATTAATTTTATTTTGAATTTCGGGACTAAATACAGATTTTGTCAATTTAGCTCCCATTGGGTCAAAATAAGCAACCTTTAGACCAGGAGATTTTTTATATAAAGGGTGCCCATAAATTCCAACATCAAGATATGCGAATACTGGCATTTTTTTATAGGAAAATAATTCTCTCTCATTTTTAGGTACGGAAAAATAATCAAGCTGTTGTTCAATCGGAATAATCGGAAGTTTGAGCCAGCCTGCTTTGTCAATCTTGCTTAACACCTCAAGTGCCCAGACGCCAACAGAAAGGTTGACACTTTTTGCTTTATATATTTTTCCTTTATTAGTTTTTATAACAACATTTTCGTCAACCTCTTTAATTCCAACAACCTCTGAATTTTCGTAAATCTTAATCCCTCTTTTTCTAAGCAGCTTTTTCAATAAAGACATTATGACCGGTATATAGAGAAAGCCGGCGTCAACGTCAACGCATCCAATATCTGCATCAAATTGAGGATAACTACTTTTTAGACTCTGTTTGTTTTTGAAATATTTTGTTATAAAGCCTAATTTTTTTAAAATTTTATAACTTTGTTCGGCATAAGTTTGAGATAAATTAGGCGTAACATCTTTTTTAGCAATATTGAAACAACCGTTTTTTATAATAAATTTTTTCCCCGATATTTTTTCAAGCTCTCGCCACATTTTTTGTGATTCAGCGGAAAGACAAGAATAATATGGATCAAGATAGTCATTTCTGATTGATCGGGAATAACCCGATGAGGCGGAGAATTTATTACCTACAGTTCTTTTTTCCAAGATAATAACATTTTTAGAATATTGGGAGGCATAATAGGCAGTAAATAAACCCATTATACCTCCACCCACAATTATCAAATCCTCGACTCTATTTTTGTCCATAATATTTTTTAACGGCTAATCAATCTTAAATATTCTTCAGGTTTTCTTTTACGTCCCACATAAAGAACATAAGCAAAATCTTCTATATTGACTCGATTTTTCTTTCTCCTTTGACTCTGTAAGTCGTAAATAAATGAACCGAGTAAAAGTTCATCGGCCGTTTTAAATTGATAAAGAAAATTGTATGCATTAATATCTGTCTGACAGACTAATCTCAAAAACTTTGTTAAATTTTCCGGAATTGGTTCTTTAGGAAAAAGAGCAGCAATTCTTAAAAATCCGACTTTTTTTTGAACCTCGAAACCGCTATCAGCAAGTTGATTTATAAATTGCCGATCATTGGGAAAATTAGCTGGTAGCACTTCTTCACTATCTCCTAATAATATTCCTCGACCTTTTGGGTCTCTCCTTTGTAAAATTGACGGATTATATCTCATCTGACCGTTTTTTCTTAATTTAAAAACTAAGGCGTCATTTGCCCCATATTTTTCAATGACTAGTTTTCCGTTTCCTTTCAAGGCTCCTGCGAATTTTTCCAACTGTCCTTTCCAGTCCTGGATGTGGTTGATAACTCCGAATAGTGATGATATTCCGTCAAATGAAGAAGGTTCATACGGGTAATCTTCAGCCGGGCATTGGTATAATTCTATGTCTGGGTTAGGTCCTAATACCGAAGCAACTTTTTTTAGCTTATTAGCGGTCAAGTCGACATAACCCTTGGTAGCGTCGATACCAACAACTTTTGCGCCCAGAGCAGCAAGATTAATTACCTCCCGGCCGGTTCCGGTGCCGGCAACTAAGTAATCCCTATTTTTTAGCGGCTTTTTTTGGTAATCGATCTGCTCTGTTGGGCCTATTCCAAAAGCTTTAAGCATCGATCGCATTTCAAACAGACCCATTAAGGTCAATGCGCTGTTTTTGCCATACTCATCTTCGTCATAAATTTCGACAAAAGGCGATTCGATGCTGTCGACTTTCATAGCCCAACTTTTAGAGGGTCGGTTTAAAATATTAACTTCAATTTGATACCCCGATTGATTAGGAAGGACTCCTTTAAGTTTCCCGGTATTTACATCGAACGCAATTTTTCCTAAATTTGGTGAAATTCTTCTGATTTCTTTTAACATATTTTTATTTTTTAAAATTTTTAACCCATAAAAAAACCCGCATTGGGCGGGGTAGGGTAATAATATTTAATTTTTATTTATTACATAATAGGCGACCCCGCCTGAGGCAGGGGATGATGAGAATTCGAGTTTGTCAAGTTTATAAAGTTCATAAAGTTATAAAGTTGTCGAAACAAATATATTAACGTGTTAATATGATAATATGTGAATATTTGTTTGTCAAGTGGTATAATTTATCCATGGATAGTTTTCAACCTTATAAACCAAAAAACAATAAAGAAAAAGCTCTTGCCCGTGCCTTTTTAAAGTTAAAGACGGAACAGGAATCATTAAATTTTTTAAGAGACTTACTAACGATTAAAGAAATTGAAGAGTTTGCAAACCGTCTTGAAATGGCGAGATTATTAAAACAAGGCATGTCTTACAAAGCGATTGCTAAAAAACTCAAAGTATCAACAACGACTGTGACCCGTGTTGCTCATTGGTTGTTCCGAGGATGTGGTGGGTATCAAAAAGTTCTATAATATTATTTAGGAATGATTATTTTTTTATTTTTAGCGGTTTTAATAGCTTTTTGATAACCGGCGTCAACGTGGCGGGCGACGCCAATACCAGGATCAACTGTCAAGACTCTTTCCAGCCTTTTATTTCTTTCTTTTGTTCCATCGGCAACGATAACCATCCCAGCATGTAAAGAATTTCCAATTCCAACTCCGCCTCCGTTGTGAAAGCTAACCCAACTTGCACCAGCCGCCGTGTTTAAAGCAAAGTTTAATAGTGGCCAGTCAGCAATCGCGTCACTACCATCTTTCATTCCCTCAGTTTCTCGATTTGGAGAAGCAACACTACCCGTATCTAAGTGATCACGACCAATTACAATAGGAGCTTTAACTTTTCCTTTTTTTATTAAATCGTTTATTACTAAGCCAAATTTTGCCCGCTCCCCATATCCAAGCCAACAAATTCGAGTTGGCAAACCAATTACCGGAACACGTTCCCGGGCCATTGTAATCCATCTTCGTAATGGTTTATCATCAGGAAAGGTTTTAAATAGAGCATCATCAATTACTTCCAAGTCTTTTTTATCTCCAGAAAGAGCCGCCCAACGAAATGGTCCTTTACCTTCACAAAATAAAGGACGGATATAAGCTGGGACAAAGCCAGGGTATTTAAAAGATCCGTCTTTATTTCTTATCTTGACGCCGGCAATCTCTGCTTGACCGCGAATGTTATTTCCGTAATCAACAGCGATCGCTCCTCTTTTTTGCATTTCAAGAATCGCCTCAACATGTTTTGTAATAGATGTCAGGGATCTTTTTCGATATTCTTGAGGATTTTTTTCTCTAAGTTCGTCAATCTTTTTAAGATTACCAATTGGAATATAACTTAAAAGGTCATGGGCAGAAGTTTGATCGGTAACAATATCAGGGATAATGTTTCGTCTTACTAATTCCGGTTCAATTTCTGCGGCATTACCAATCAATCCAACAGAAAGCGGAGTTTTATTTTTTTTTGCCTCATTAATCCATATTAAAGCCTCATCTAAATTATCTGTTAATCTATTACAATAACCTTCATCAATTTTTTGTTGAATTCTTTCTTTTCTTACTTCAATATCTAATATTATAGCTTCGTTCATGGTTGCGGCCATAGGTTGGGCGCCGCTCATTGCTCCCATTCCTGCGGTTAAAATAAATTTACCTCTCAAAGAATCGGTTTTAAAGTTTTTTTTACCGATTGCGGCAAAAGTTTCATAGGTTCCTTGAAGAATTCCTTGAGTGCCAATATAAATCCAACTGCCAGCGGTCATTTGACCGTACATTGTCAGTCCCATTTGATCGTATCTATCAAAGTTTTCTTGAGTTGACCATTTAGGAACAATATTAGAGTTAGCTATTATGACTCTTGGCGATTCTTCATATGTTTTAGCAACATAAACAGGTTTTCCTGATTGAACACATAAAGTCTCGTCTTTTTTTAAAGCTTTTAAAGCTTTAATAATTCGATTATATTCATGCCAGTTTCGAGCCGCTCTTCCGGTTCCGCCGTAAACAATTAACTCGTCAGGTTTTAAGGCAACACCTGGAGTGATATTATTCATTAACATTCTCATCGCCGCTTCAGCATCCCAAGTTTTGCAACTGATTCGAGTTCCGGTTGGAGCTTTAATCGCTCCTTTTGGTTTTTCCTGAAAAAACATTGGTCTAGTCATAATATTTTTTTAAATTAATAACGACCAATATATTAACCGAATAAATATCTTTTTAGTTTTTCAATGTAAGGATAATATTCTTCGTCTTTTTCAAAAAATGGGACAATCTTTCGAATTTTTTTGTAGAAATTATTTGTTCCTTTCCCTAATTTAAAACCCTGTGTCAACCTAAAGTCGACTGCTTGACATGCAGTCATTATTTCTATAGTCAGAATAGACTTTAAATTATCAATAATTTCCCGAGCTTTTCTGGCAGCAATAGTTCCCATAGAGACGAGATCTTCCACATTTGCAGAAGTTGGAATAGAATCAACTACGGCGGGATGTGCCAATATTTTATTTTCTGAAACAAGTGAGGCTGTTGTATATTGTAAAATCATAAAACCGGAATTCAATCCTCCCTCCTTTGCTAAAAAAGCTGGAAGCCCGTTATTAATTGCTGAATCAAGAATAGAAGCAATTCTTCTATCAGATACATTACCATATTCACACAGGGCCAAACCTAAAGTGTCCATAGAAATAGCAACGGCTTCTCCGTGAAAATTACCTCCGGATATAACTTCTATCTTTCCGTTATTGCTAAAAATCAATGGATTATCAGTCACAGAAGTAATTTCCGTATTGATAATTTTTTTTGCGAATTTAACTGCCTCTCTGATTGCCCCATGTATTTGCGGCATACATCGAATAGAATAGTTATCTTGAACTTTATTTAAGTCACACATTGTACTATTTTGAAGAAGTTGATTTAAATTTTTAGCCACTTTAATCTGGCCTTCATGAGGTTTAATTTTATGAATTCTTTCGTCAAAGGCTTTTGGAGTCGCTCTTAGAGCTTCAGCTGATAAAGCTCCTGCCACGTCAGACAATTCAACTATTTCGTCGGCGTCTGATAAAGCAAAACAACCGTTAGCTGTCATAGTGGCAGTATTATTTATCAGAGCTAAACCCTCTTTAGCCTCTAAGATAAGAGGCTTAATGTGAGCTTTTTGCAAAGCAATTTTTCCGGTAATTAATTTACCCTCAAAATATGCTTGACCTTTTCCGATTAAAACTAAAATTATATGAGCAGAAGGGGATAGATCTCCACTAGAACCGACTGATCCTTTTTGGGGCACAAACGGTATCACATCTTTATTAATCATTTCTAAAAGCGTATTGATAACGATAGGTCTTACTCCTGAAAAACCTTTTGAAAGATAATTAGCAATAATCAACATAATTGCCTTTACTGTTGCATCATCAAAAGGATCACCTTGCCCAACTGCGTGAGAAACGATGAGGTTTTCTTGTAGTTTTTTTGTTTCTTCTTTAGAAATAAATTTATTTTTGAAGGCTCCAAAACCCGTGGTTATTCCATACATTATTTTTTTGTTTTCGATCTCTTTTTCTAAAAGAAGTCTTATTTTAATTAGACTATTATCAGGTGTATATCTTATGAACTTACTAGAATTTATATATTTGATAACTTGAGAGTAGTTATGAATATTCATAAATTTAAAGATATTATATCATCAACATATAAAATTATATATGATTATGGTGTGATAAAATAGTAGACATGGAGACTAATAAGGAAGAAAGGGAATTGTTAGGAAAAATAATAAAAAAAGATGAGAAGGCGCTTTTTTATGTTTATAAAAAATACCAGCCTTCAATTTTCAACTTTGTCAAATCGCAAATCAATAACTATCAAACAGCTGAAGAATTGACTCAAGATATCTTTATGGATTTTATCGAGGCGCTTCGCGACTTCCGATTTCAGTCTTCCTTAAAAACATTTTTGTTTTCGATTGCCAGACACAAAATCGTTGATGAAATAAGAAAGAGAAAATTAAAAAGTATTCTTTTTTCTAAACTTCCTTCGTATATTATTGAAAGTCTGAAGGTAGTTTTTATCGATGAAGAGATTGATAAAAAAGAACTAAAAGAAAAAATATCAAAAATAATCAACTCACTTCCGAATGATTATCAAGTGATACTACGACTAAAGTATATAGAAGGAATAAAAATAAAAGAAATTGCTAATAAATTAGAAATGAATTTTAAGGCAGCAGAAAGTTTATTATTCCGGGCGAGAAAAAGTTTTATTAAAGTATTTAATAGTAAATTATGAAAAATATTAATTTTCGAATGAAGCAAAAAATGAACGAAGTATTTTCAATCGAGCCAAATGATTTAGGCGTAAATATTTTGACTAATTATTTTAGAAAAATAACTTCATATTTAAAAACTGCCCCATTTATTTTTGCTATTCCTTTAGCAATATTAGTATCTTTATTTTTATATATTATATTTGGAAGATTATTGGTAAGGTTAGTAACGATTTTACAGTATGGCTACTGATTTAATTACTTCCTTCGTGTTGGTTATGAGAAATTTTATTTTTCTTATAATATCCCCTTATAAAACCATGCGTAAAATTAGTTTAGAAAAAGATTATTATCAGCCAGTTTTTATCATTGGAATAATTTTTGTTTATTTCAAATTTATTTATTATTTAAGAGATAAAGTTTACCCCGCGACGTTAATATATTTTTTATTTGTATTTAATTTTTTATTAACGGCTTCCTTCTTTTATTTGTTATCAAAATTATTCAGCCAAAATAAAAAAGAAGTGATTTTTTCCAGATTTATTATTACTTTTTCCTATTCGCTTTTTCCAACAATAATTTGGTTTTTATCGACGTCAATTTTATTTATATTTTTGCCTCCACCAAGAACATTCTCTATTTTGGGAAAAGGCTTTAGTATATTTTTTGTAGCTTATTCCTTGAGTTTGTTGATCTGGAAGTTGATTTTAGGATATTTAGCAATTCGATTTTCTTCAAAACAAAATTTTTTCAATATTCTAACGATGATTATTTATTATTTGATTTGGTTTATTCCGTATTCAGTATTCTTATATCAGTTAAAGCTATTTCGAGTACCGTTTATTTAAATCATTTCAATTATTTTATTTGTCCAAGGAGCCACTTTATAGTTTTTAATTTCTTCCTTACTGACCAACTCAAATCCATAAGCAAAGTCAAGGTTTGGAGTAGGTAGCTTTTTCAGTTCAGCCTGATAAATATAATCTATTTCATGTTCGGTAAAGATGCTATTGGGATCTTTGGCTTTGTAATAAAATTTACCTAAATATTTTGGAATACTTTTTAGCCCCGATCCATTAATATTCCATTCACGTTTTAAAGTCTTGTTAATTGCGTCTTCGTCAGTTTGTAAAACATCATAAACATAAATTTGGTGAGATGAAAATGTCAGGTCGAAGTATCCGTCAAAAGCAGGATGTTTACGATGTTGAAGAACAATATTATTTTGATAAGTTAAAATGGTGGTAAACCCGCGATGAAGAATTCCATTTTTGTGAGCTTGCCAGCGTTCGATCTTTCCAATAACGTTATCATCCTTGTCAATCTCGGCTAAGAACAATTCTTTTTTGTAGTAATCCATTAATAAATTATAACATGAACCCGCCTTCGTTAAAACTTCGGCGAGGCGAAGAATGATTTTTGATTTTGATGCGACTAATAAATATATGAATCTCAAAGATTTTAAAACAACCAAAGAGAGACGCGAATTTATAGAAAAAAGTCTGAAAATAAAACTGGAGAATATTTCTAAAGCTCAGGTTGACGACGAAACAACAATTCACTGCGAAAATTTAGTCGGAGCCACGACATTGCCTCTAGGAGTTGCGGGCCCTTTAACAATGAAAAATGAAAAATTTAAAATGAAAAATTACTATATTCCTTTAGCTACAACAGAAGGCGCATTAGTTGCTTCAGTTAATCGAGGTTGTAAGGCAATTAATTTATCCGGTGGAGCAAAAACGTATCTAGAAAATGTCGGGACTACACGAGGACCGGTTTTTGAAACTGCAGGAATTAAAGAAAGTAATGAATTTAAGACTTGGTTAGACGAAAATTTTAAACTGCTTAAATCTGAGGCGGAAAAAACCTCTTCGTATTTAAAATTAAAAAAATTAGGAATAAGGATTGCCGGAACATATGTTTATGTAAGATTTTATTTTGATACCACGGATGCAATGGGTATGAATATGGCGACGATCGCCACTGATAAAATATCAATGTTCATTGAAAAAAATACCAATGTTAAATGCTTGGCAGTTAGTGGAAATTTTTGTATTGATAAAAAACCGGCTTGGCTCAATTTTATTGCTGGTCGGGGTAAAAAAGTTTGGGCAGATATAATTTTAAAAAAAGAAATAGTTAAAGAAGTATTAAAAACAACTCCAGAGAAATTTTTTGACATTTGGCTGGCCAAATGTATGATCGGGTCTGCCATGAGCGGTTCCTTAGGATTTAATGCCCATTTTGCCAATATCGTAGCAGCTTTTTTTGCGGCAACCGGCCAAGATCTAGCCCATGTAGTCGAGGGAAGTATGGGGGTAACAACCAGTAAGGTTTTGAAAAACGGAGACTTATATGTCTCTGTTTATCTGCCTGCAGTAATGATTGGTACAGTTGGAGGTGGAACTAAACTTAAAACAAAACAAGAAGCCTTGTCAATTATTGGGGTAAAAAATTCAATTGAATTGGCAGAAGTTTTGGGAGGAGCAGTACTCGCAGGAGAGATATCTCTGTTGGCATCACTCTCAGAAGGATCTCTAAGTAAAGCACATGAAAAATTAGGAAGATAAGAAAAATTATAAATACTAAATTCCAAATAACAAATAAATTATAAATATTAAATAATAAAAAATGTCATTCCCGCGAAGGCGGGAATCCAAGCGTTCCTGGATCCCCTCCTACGAGGGGATGACAAACATGTCTTATGATAGGTATAGTATCGTATGGTTTTTACGTTCCCAAATATAGAATCAAAACAGAAGAAATTGCTAAAGTCTGGGGCAAAAATCCTGGAGATGTTAAAAAGTCTTTATTGATTGAGGAAAAGGCAGTCGCCGGAATTGACGAAGATTCATTAACTATGGCCTTTGAGTCAGCCTTTTCAGCCTTATCAACAGCTGCTGTTGATAGAAATAAAATCAAAGTAGTTTTGTTTGGTTCAGAAACTCATCCCTATGCTGTCAATCCAGCCTCAACTATACTAGCCGAATTTTTAGGTATAGAAAAAAATTACCTGGCTTATGATACGGAATTTGCCTGTAAAGCGGCAACCGGAGCAATGATTTCTGCCCAAGCATTGATAAAATCCGGATACAGCGATTACGCATTAATCACAGGATCTGATAAAGGAATGGGCAAGACTCATGATGTTTTAGAATATACAGCTGCTTCAGGTTCAGTCTCATTATTATTAGGAAAAGATGATCTAATTTTAGAAATTCTTAGTTTCGAATCTTTTTCATCTGACACTCCAGATTTTTGGCGAAGAGAAGGAATGCGTTATCCATCCCACGGAGGAAGATTTACAGGAAAACCATCCTATTTTTATCATATTGAGGAAGCCAGTAAAAGTTTATTCAAAAAAACAGGCCTTGCGCCAAAAGATTTTTCTTTTGCGGTTTTTCATATGCCCAATGGTAAATTTCCAGTTCAAGTGGCTAGATCTTTGGGTTTTTCCGAGGCGCAAATAAAAGATTCTTTAACCGTCAATTATTTAGGTAATTCGTATACGGCGTCAGCATTAATTGGCCTAATGGCCGTTTTAGAAAAAGCAAAGCCCGGAGATTTAATCTTTCTTTGCTCTTATGGAAGTGGCGCCGGGTCAGACAGTTTCGTTTTAAGGGTCACTAAAAATATTTTAAAAAGAAGAAAAGAATTCTCGCAGGTAATTGGAGATAAAAAATATATCGACTATCCAACCTATTTAAAATTTATGGAAATGATATGACGAATCTCATTGGCTATCACACAACTCAATTCGGCGAGCTTTGGGATAAGTCGTTATTTGATTTAGTGGAAGAAGCGATTAACGGTGTTTTAAAACAGACAAGTCTTTCAAATAAACAGATCGACGCAGTTTTTTTCGGCAATATGTTAGCCGGAGTTTTGGAAAATAATCTTCATTCAACCTCAAAAATAGCTGAAATTTTAAAAGTTAATATCCCAATTTTTCGAGCCGAAGCTGCTTGCGCCTCAGGCGGAGCCGCTTTCAATTTGTCAAAAACCTATTTAGATTCCAATAGTAATAAAAACGTCTTAGTTGTTGGAGCGGAAAAAATGACCGATTATTCACCAGAGGAAGCAATTACTGGTCTATCAGCCGCGTCATCAGGGGAAGAACAAGAAGCAGGGCTCACTTTTCCAGGTCTTTATGGAATGATGGCAAACTTTTATTTGGAAAAATATCAATATACAGAAAAAAGCCTAGCATATGTTTCAGTAAAAAATCATTATCATGGCAGCTTAAATGAAAAAGCACACTTTAGAAAAAAAATTACTATTAATGATGTTTTAAGAAGTCCTTATGTAGCATATCCGTTAAAAGTTTTAGATTCGTCACCAATTTCCGATGGATCGTCGGTTGTAGTTTTGACTAATAATCAAGATATGATAAAAAAACAAAAATATTCAGTTGCAGTTTTAGCTTCCGAAGTGGTTACAGATACAATTTCTCTAAAAGGAAGAAAAAATTTAGACGAAATTTTAGCTACAAAAATTGCCGCAGATATAGCTTTTAAAAAAGCAAAGATAAATCGAGATGATATTAATGTAGCCGAAGTTCATGACTGTTTTTCGATAGCCGAGATTTTAGCGATGGAAGATTTGGGATTTTGGAAAAAGGGAGCGGGCGGACAAAAAATAAAAGAGCAATCAACGATGTTTGGTAATGGCGGCAACTTGATAGTCAACACTTCCGGCGGATTAAAGGCGGCTGGACATCCGGTTGGGGCAACCGGAATAAAACAGATAGGGGAGATATTTTTGCAACTAACGAACCAAGCAGAAAAAAGACAGGTTAAAAATGTTAAATACGGTTTGGCCCACAATGTTGGTGGATCGGGGGGGACAGCTGTAGTAACAATATTAGCAAGTTGATTTTAATGTAGAGACGTGATTAATCACGTCTTTACCAAATATTATGATAAGCCCAATTAAAATTTGGCGCAGACAAAAGGAGATAAGAAAAATTCTAGGAAAGAAAGGTAAAGTTTTATTATGGACAAAAATTTATACACCAGGGAGCGATTTTAAAAAATACGCCCCGTATCCAGTTGTGTTAGTTGAATTGGAAAACAAAGACAAAATTTATGGTCAGTTGGTTGATTACGATGAAAATGATCTAAAAACAGGCAAAAAAGTCGTTTCAATTTTGCGTAAAGTCCGTTCATCGTCCGAAGAGGGCGTGATTGCGTACGGAGTAAAATTTAAACCATTATGAAGATTTCATATTCAGCACCAGCGAAAGTTATTATATCCGGTGAACATGCAGTCGTTTATGGAAAACCAGCATTAGTTTCCGCTATTAATTTACGTCTAAAATTTAGTCTTACCATCTCTTCACGATCGAGCAAAGATGGTAAAGTTAACAAAGAGATTTATTTTATTAGTAATAAAGTAAAAAAATATCTAAAAAAACAAAAAACTAAATTTGTTGATAGGTCATTTGATTATAAAATAGAATCGAAGATTCCAATTGGGCGGGGTTTGGGATCATCAGCGGCGTTATCCGTCGCATCAGTAGCGGCTTTTTTAGAATTTTATACGGGACGTAAGTTTGGAAAAGAAATAGTTAATAACTTAGCTTTTCAAATTGAAAAACATTTTCATCAAAATCCTTCAGGCGTTGATAATTCCGCCTCTTGTTTCGGCGGACTAATTTTGTATAAAAAAAACGTAAAGATAAAAAATTTAAATTTTAAAATACCAAAAACTATTGAAGAAAAATTATTTTTGATTGATTCTGGGAAACCAAAAGAGACTACTGGAGAAATGGTAGATTTCGTCGGGTCTCAAAACGTTGCCAATATATTTAATGAAATAGAAATAACAACTAATAAATTCCAGGATGCAATTAAAAAAGAGAATATGAATTTGTTCAAAAAATGTTTAGTTGAAAATGAAAATTTATTAAAGCAGTTAGATGTTGTTTCCGAAAAAACTAAAAAACTTCTTTCAAGTTTGTCTAAGTTTGGAGTTGGTAAAGTTACCGGCGCCGGTGGACGAAAAACAGATTCAGGGTTTATTTTATTTTATGCTGATCAAACAAATGTGTTAATCAATTTCTTAAAAAAAAGAAAAATTATTTATTATAAATTTATTCCTGACAATAAAGGATTAAGACGGATATCCACTTTAATTAATTAAAGTGATACTTTTATGAATATAAAGACGTCGGCACCGGGGAAATTAATGCTTTTTGGCGAACATGCAGTTGTTTATGGATATCCTTGTATCGTGACGACCGTTTCCCCGAGAATTTATGTTGAAGTAGAAAAAACATCTGGTTTACTTAAGATAGATTCTCCTCAATTCAAAGATACTCGCTTTGTTCAGGAAACGGTGAAACTATTTTGTGAAAAATATAATGTTAATAACAATTTATTAATTAAGACACATAGTGATTTTTCTTCTCAATATGGTTTTGGATCATCATCAGCAGTTACCGTGGCCACAATTCTTGCACTCAGCAAATTGTTTCAAACAGAAATTTCAAAAAAAGAAGTTTTTGATTTAGGATATAAGGTTGTAATTAATGTTCAAGGAGTAGGATCAGGGTTTGATATTGCCGCAGCCGTCTTTGGAGGAACTATATATTTTGTTACCGGTGGTAAAGTAATAGAACCTCTATTTGTTAAAAATTTGTCTTTGGTAATAGGGTATTCAGGAGTTAAAGCTGACACTTCCTCTATTGTTAAGAATTTAGAATTTAGAATTCATAATTCAGAATCAGAATATAAAAAAATATTTGAAAAAATAGGTAAAATTGTTGAGGAAGCAAAAATAAGTTTAGTAAAAAATGATTGGAAAACAACAGGGGAGCTGATGAATAAAAATCATAGACTTCTTCAGGAGTTAGGTGTCAGCACAGAAAAATTAGATAAAATGTGTCATGCTGCAATTAATGTTGGAGCGTTTGGAGCAAAATTATCCGGAGCCGGTGGAGGTGACTGCATGATCGCACTTGCTTCATCAAATAAAATAAAAAAAGTTGAATTGGCTATTATTAAAGCAGGAGGAGAAATTATTAACGTAAAATGTAACATATGAAAGCAACCGCGATTGCACCATCAAATATCGCTTTTATTAAATATTGGGGTAAAAAAGATGAGGAATTAAAACTACCGGTAAATAGCAGTATCTCAATGAATTTAAATAATCTAATAACAACGACGACAGTAGAATTTAATTCAGAATTTGAAGAAGATTCGGTAATTATTAATGATAAAAATGATTTAAAAGAATCCAAAAAGGCAATCAAACAATTAGATTTAATTAGAAGAAAGGATAGTAAATTTCAAAAAGCCAAAGTTGTGTCCATTAATAATTTCCCGATTGGAACAGGATTATCGTCATCCGCTTCAGGTTTTGCCGCTCTGACTTTAGCGGCAACAAAAGCAATAGGACTTAATCTAAACGAAAAAGAGTTATCAATTTTAACGCGCCAAGGTTCGGGATCCGCTTGCCGTTCAATCCCAGATGGATTTGTTGAATGGATAGGGGAAGGGGCAAAATCTCTTTATCCTCCGGACTATTGGAACTTAGTTGACGTTGTGGCAATTATTAGTCAAGACAAAAAAGATGTGTCTTCAACTGAAGGGCAAAAACTTGCTTCATCGAGCCCGTTTTTCCAAACAAGATTAGATAAAATAGATGAAAAAATAAGCCGATTTAAAAAATCTTTAGAAACAAAAAATTTTACTGAGTTTGGAAAAATAGTTGAGGGCGAAGCATTGGAGCTTCATGCGATTATGTTAACGTCGACACCGTCGCTCATCTATTGGCAACCAGAAACTGTTAAGTTAATGAAATTAATTAAAAATTGGAGAAGTGAAGGTTTGGAAGTTTATTTCACCGTCAATACAGGACAAGACATTCATATCATAGTTGAAGAAAAAAATACAAAGGAATTAGTTAAAAAGTTGAAAAATATAAAAGAAGTTAAAAAAATTATAGTTAATCAGCCTTCGGTTGGAGCAAGACTAACTGAAAAACATTTGTTTTAAATATGAATAATAAAAATTATCTTCCAAAACACGTGGCAATTATTCCGGATGGCAATCGTCGTTGGGCAAAAGAAAAAGGTAAACCTACTACAGAGGGGCATCGATATGCAGCACAAACAACTTTACCTAATTTAATTAACGAACTAATTAAATTGGAAATAAAATATTTTACTTTTTGGGCTTTATCAACAGAAAATTTAATAGGTAGAACTAAAGAAGAGCTTAGCCATTTATTTAATTTAATAAGAATATCTTTGAAAAGTAAATATAAAGAGTTCAAAGAAAAAAAAATAAGACTTAAAATAATTGGTAATTTAATCAAGTTACCTGAAGATCTTCAAAAAGAAGCTTATAAAATTACAAAAGAAACAATGAATAATAAAAAAATAACGATAGTTTTAGGATTAAATTATGGTGGAAGAGATGAAATAATTAGAGCAATAAAAAAAGGTAAAAAAGTAACTAAAGAAAACTTTAGTGACTATTTAGATACAGCGGGAATTCCTGATCCAGATTTAATTATTAGAACAGGTGGTGAAAAAAGATTATCTGGATTTATGCTTTGGCAAAGCGAGTATAGCGAGCTATATTTTTCTGATTTATACTTTCCAGATTTTACTCCAAAAGAATTAGAGAAAGCAATTAATAGTTATTCAGAGCGTCAAAGACGATTTGGCAAATGAAAATACTTGCTGATTTTAAAAAGCAATTTGATCGTGAAATTAATATTTATTTGGATGAAAAAATAAAGCTCACGGAAAACATAGATAAAAAAGGAAGTGATTTAATAAAAATAATAAAAGAGTTTATTAATAACGGCGGTAAACGATTGCGCCCAGCAATCTTTTATTATTCATTTTTGGATTATTCATCACAAAATTCCGCAAAAGTTTTAAAACTTTCTTTTATCTTTGAACTGTTTCATAGTTTTGCTTTGATTCACGATGATATTATTGATAACTCTGATTTGCGAAGAGGAAAACCAACTGTTCATAAAAAATACGATCTATCTACAGCAATTTTGGCCGGCGATTTAGCCCTAATGTTGGCTGACGAAATATTTTCTCAAGAAATTAATGAGAAAAAAATTATTGATTTATATAACGAATTTAAACAAGAACTTTTAGTCGGTGAATATTTAGACACGATTAAGATCGATGATGTCAATAAAATAATGGAACTTAAGACCGCTAGATACTCATTTGTTAAGCCAGCTATTATTGCTCTTAGTTTGGCTAAAGTTGAAAAGGACGAAATAAAAAAATGGGAAGAAATATTAAGAAAAACAGGTATTTTATTTCAGATGAAAGATGACTTTGACGGAACTTTTGGAGATGAAAAAAAAATAGGTAAATCAACCGATACTGATATAAAAGATGGAAAAAATACATTAATTATTAAAAGATTTTTAGAAAAATCAAATAATAAAGAAAAAACTCGTTTTAATTCTTTTTTTGGAAAATCAAACTCTAAACTAGAAGATGTAATCTGGCTTAAAAAAAATTTAAAAATATATAGAATAGATGTAGAATTCAAAGAAAAAATATTGAACGAATCAAAAAATATAGAAAAAAAATTAAGTCAAGATTTTCCTGACAACAAATTAACTAAGTTGATTAAAGAAATTTTAGTTTACTTCCAGTCCACAGTGTAATATTTTTTCCCTCTTAAATTTTTTGGCATGTATTCCTGAATTATTTTTTGACCGGTTTCGCGTTCGACTTTCCAGGGATAACGGACATGACCTTGACCATATCCAAAAGATTTCATCACTTTGTTGGAGGCGTTACGGAGATGAAGCGGGATTGGATCAAGATTTTTTTCATCAATATCGGACATCGCCTGTTCGATTCCACTGGTTGACGCAATTGATTTTTTGGCTGTAGCTAAATAAGTGGCCGTTTGGGCGAGGATCAATGAGGCTTCCGGCATGCCTATCATGTGGCAGGCCTGCATGGCAGTTGTTGCTAAAACCAAAGCCGTTGGCTGGGCGTTGCCAATATCCTCAGAGGCAAAGATGACCAAACGACGGGCAATAAATATTGGATCTTCGCCAGCCTTGATCATTCGGGCCAGGTAATGAAGTGTGGCATCAGGATTTGATCCTCTCATCGATTTTATAAAAGCGGAAATAGTGTCATAATGCCAGTCGCCTTTTTTGTCATAAAAAATTGCTTTTCGCTGTACCGCCTCTTCGGCAACTTTAAGAGAGATTTTTTTTGAGAGTGAAGAAGACAGCTCAACGGCATTAATCGCCGTTCTTCCATCACCGTTAGAATTTTTTATTATATGTTCTACGGCTTCTTTTTCAAATTTATGTTTTGGATAAAATTTTATTGCTCGCTTGACAATCGTTTGAATTGCCTCTTCGGTCAGAGAATATAGAATGTATATTTGACTACGAGAAACAAGAGGAGCGATGACTTCAAAACCCGGGTTTTCGGTCGTGGCACCAATCAAAGTAATTGTTCCATCTTCAACGTAGGGAAGAAACGCATCCTGTTGGGCTTTATTAAATCGGTGAATTTCATCAACAAATAAAACGGTAGTTTTTTGGAACAGTCCGTAATTTTTTTTCGCCTCAGCAATAATTTTACGGACTTCGGCCACACCACCGCCGGCAACAGCAGAAAAAGAAACAAAGTTAGCTTCGATATATTTAGCAATGATGCGGGCAAGAGTAGTTTTCCCGGTTCCAGGCGGCCCCCAAAAAACCATTGAGATAACCTTTTTATTTTCAATCATCCGGCGGATCGGTTTCCCTTTTCCCACAAGGTGTTCCTGTCCAACAAATTCATCAAGTGTTTGAGGTCGAAGACGTTCGGCAAGAGGAATATCCATAATATTATATTTGAACTTTCGTTCACCTTAATATTAGAATAGTTATTTTTGAAAATCAAGGGATAAATATTCAGCAGGATTAGGCAATATTCGGCAACATTAGGCAAGATCTGGTAAAGTATAATTACTTCGATGTATCGATACATCGAAGGTTATGGATTCACGCCGAAGTCTATCCTCGTAGAGGACGGGAATGAATTGATGAGAAAATTATTGATATAATAATTCTATTACAAACTTAATTAACTTATGCAGTTTCTTATAATTGGTAAAGATGAAAAAGATGAGAAGGCGATGGAGCGGAGGATGGCTGTTCGAGAAGCTCATATTACACTGGGAGATAAGATGGAAGCATTAGGAGAAAGGTGGTATGGATGCGCGATTTTAGACGACGATGAAAAAATGATCGGATCAATGGCAATGTTGGATTTTCCTTCAGAAAAAGAATTACAAGAATATCTAAAACGTGAACCATACATAACTGGCAAAGTATGGAAAACAGTTGAAGTGTCTAAATGTAATGTAAAACGTCCTTGGAAATTTAACCGTCCTCAGTCGTTTTTTGAAGACAAATTAAAGAATAGTAAATAATCAAAGTAAACCCATTTTTTTCTTGACTTCTTTTACAGTTTTCCGGGCGATTTTGCGAGCCCTCTCAGCTCCGTTTTTTATCACTTCATCAACATATTTTTGGTTAGCCGCAATTTTTGTTCGTCTTTCTTGAAACGGTTTTAGTTCGGCGTAAATTACTTCAGTTACAGTATCTTTTAATTCAATAAATTTAAAAGATTTATCATGAAGATATTTTTGTTTTAATTGGAAAAAAATCGAGTTTCTATCTCCTTCTTTATGAGTCAATATTCTTAATAATTCGAACAATGTATTTATTCCACTTGCTTTATCCAATTGTTTACCACTGGAAATAGTTTCGGTTGGGACTGATCTAATTTTTTTTCTGATTTCCTCCAACGTATCAGTTAAGTTTATAAAACTGTTAGCGACTGTTTTGCTCATTTTCCCTTCTCCGGTTAGTGACGGGATATATTCGCCCTTGGTGGCAAAGCGGACAGGTTCTGGGAAATTTGTTCCGTAAATTTGATTCATCTTGCGGGCAATCTCCCGAGCGACTTCCAAGTGAGGTTCCTGATCAATACCAACCGGAACTAAACCTGCTTTATAAATTAAAATATCAGAAGCCATCAGAACAGGATAATTTAAAAGCGCCATTGTAACATTTTTTGGGTGTTGTTTAATTTTTTCTTTATAAGTTGGCAGGTGCAACATTCGGGCAATTGTGACAACAGTTGAAAAATAAAAGGCCAATTCAATATGTTCAGGTATATTTGATTGGTAGATAATGATACTTTTTTTTGGGTCAAGTCCAGCGGCCAGATAATCAATGATTATTTCCCGCTTATTTGTCCGCAACTCATCAGGTTTAAACGGGGTAGTAATAGAATGAACATCAACGACGCAGTAGACTGTTTCATATTCGCCGCTTTCTTGAATATCCAACATTCCCTTGACCGCGCCCAGATAATTTCCAAGATGCAATCTGCCAGTTGCCCGAATTCCGGAAAAAACGCGTTTTTTCATAAGATTAATTTAAATTATAACTGATTATGTAAAAATTTGTCATAACCGTTTAAGTCCAGCAAACCATGGCCGGAAAGATTAAAAAGTATCACTTTTTTCTTTCCCTCTTTCTTGGCTATGATTGCTTCATCCATGGCCGCTTTTATTGCATGAGATGATTCCGGAGCGGGGATTATTCCCTCTGCCCGGGCAAAATCAACACCAGCCTGGAAGACGGGATTTTGATCATAGGCAACCGCCTCCATCAATTTTTCGTTATATAAAAACGAAATCTGAGGAGCCATCCCGTGATAACGTAATCCTCCAGCATGGATTGGCGATGGGAACAAAGCCGCTTCCTAAAGTATGCATTTTAAGCAGTGGTGTCATTTGAGCCGTATCTCCAAAGTCATATTCATATTTTCCTTTGGTGAGTGATGCACAAGACGCCGGCTCGACTCCCAAAAATCTTGTCTTATTTTTATTTTTTAATTTATCGACCATGAACGGGAATGCAATTCCGGCAAAGTTGCTGCCTCCACCAACGCAACCAATAATGACATCAGGATATTCTCCGGCTTTTTTCATCTGTTTTCTTGCCTCCTGCCCAACCACGGTTTGGTGGAGTAAAACATGGTTTAAGACGCTGCCAAGGGCATATTTTGATCCTTCAGTTTTAATCACTGTTTCAAGAGCCTCGCTGATAGCAATTCCTAGACTCCCGGTATGATTCGGGTTGCTTGCCAATATTTTTTTACCAAATTCCGTTTTAGTTGATGGACTGGCTGTTACGTCGGCGCCATACAACTGCATAACAGTTTTGCGATACGGCTTTTGGTCATAAGAAACCCTGACCATAAAGATCTGGCACTTTAACCCGAAAAAATTACAGGCTAGACTTAATGCCGATCCAAACTGCCCAGCCCCGGTTTCGGCAATAAGTGTCTTAACCCCCTCCTTTTTGTTGTAATAAGCTTGAGCAATTGTGGTATTTAATTTATGAGCACCGGTTGGACTTGCTCCTTCATATTTATAATAAATATGTGCAGGTGTATCAAGAAATTTTTCCAGGCGGTATGCGCGAATAAGGGGAGTAGGCCTATATAGTTTATATAGATCCCTGACCTCTTCTGGAATTTGAATCTTTTCTTCAAGGGAAACCTCCTGCTTGATCAGTTCCATTGGAAATATGGCTGCCAAATCCGCCGGTCCCGCCGGTTGTTTTGTCATTGGGTTTAATGGCGGATCAGGCAATTTTCCCAAATATTTTTTTAGATAATAAGAAATATTAAGATAATATTCAGGAATCTCAGACTCGGAAAGTGTAAATTGTGTGTTTTTCATAATTTTGAAATTTAATTAATAATTTAAAAGCAAAAAAAATCCTCCGCTTGAAGCAGAGGTTTAACCATCAAAAAAATCTTCTGCTTCACCAGAGGTTATTTGTCCACCAAGTTTTTGAATTTATGTTTTGCATACGTTTTTATATAGGGTCAGACCCTGTGTCAGGGTCTGACCCTAGAAAATCGACCCATTCTTAATTCTCTTGATCCTCTTGTCACCGTTGCCACGCCGACTTTGAGTCTGCGGGCAATTTCCTGGTGGGGGAGGCCTTTCTTCAAAAGTTTAACGATTTGCAAACGAGTAACTATTTCGTCAAACTCATTTGGTG
This sequence comes from Patescibacteria group bacterium, assembly GCA_038064615.1. Taxonomy (GTDB): domain Bacteria; phylum Patescibacteriota; class Microgenomatia; order UBA1406; family GWC2-37-13; genus GWC2-37-13. The sequence continues at coordinate 10,373 of JBBTSR010000003.1, read as the reverse complement.
TCAAAATGCCTTTCAAAAAATCCAGCATTTCTGCGCTGGTTTTATTTTTCAAAAAAGCTTCGACCAACTCTCCTACCTTATTCATATTTGTAGACAGTATACTAGTACAATGATATGATGTCAAATGAATTTTTATAATCTTATATTCTGATATAGCTCATTTTCATGTGAACAGTCAACACAGTAAATTCCAAACATATCTTTAATAATGGTTTTCTCTTTCATTTCAACTTCGGGCCAATTTTCTGGAGCCAATTTATCATCCTTTGTTATGGCAACCGTTTGCTTGGAAATATGCGGTTCATTTGGTTCAGTCCCTTTTATAAAATATTCAAATCGAGGAGAACAGCTTTCCGTCCCATCCTCCTTTTTAACCATTATATCCCCAGAGTCCCAACAAACCTGTCTACCAACAACGGTATCCGGACGAATCGGCCAGAGATCAGGTTGATTTTTTAAAATAAATCTCATAACTCTATTCCAAATTGGGGCGGCTCCGGTAACACCTGAGGCAAGGTAAGGATTCATCGGCGTATTGTCATTATTTCCCACCCAAACCGTCGTCATAAAATTTGGAGTGTAACCGATCGTCCAGTTGTCCCGTTTGTCATCGGTGGTTCCAGTTTTAACTGAAACGGCATGGCCAGGAACTACTAGAAGTGAGCCAGCTCCAAAAGCAGCACTGCGGGCATTATCATCAAGCAAAATATGAGAAATAATAAAAGCGGTTTCTTCGGAAAGCGGCTTCTTTCCTCCGATTGAGAAAAAGCTGGGATAGTTTAAAGGTTTTTTAATATCAGCAACAAAATTTGGACTTTCGAATTTATATAAAATTTTGCCAAATTTATCCTCAATTTTTAAAATCGGGTTTAGTTCTTTGACAACTCCCCGATTGGCAAACGAAGAAAAAGCGGTTGCCATCTCAGTCATCTTGACTTCTCCACCGCCAAGAGTAAGGGAAAGCCCATAATTTTTTGGATCTTTAAAACTATTTATGCCAAAAGCAGAAGAGGAGGCAACAAAATTTTCAACACCATTAACAGCCAGCATTTTAACAGCGGGAATGTTATACGAACTACCAAGAGAAAATCTTAGTGCCTGCGGTCCGTGAAATTTGCCATCGTAATTAACCGGACAGTATCCTTTCGGTTGTCCTCCGCCAACAAAACAAGTAGGTGAATCTATAAAAACGGTTCCTGCCGTGACCAGTTTTCTTTCAATGCCGATTGCATAATTAATTGGTTTGATTGAAGAACCTGGTTGGCGATCTGAGGTAGTGACGTTAAAAGTACCGCTAGCGGTGGCAAAATAATCTACTGACCCAAGCATAGCTAAAATCTCTCCGGTTGGCGGCCTAGTAACCAGTACGGCTCCATTGGAAACATCAAGTTCTTTAATTTCTTCGAGTTCTTCTTTAAGAATTTTTTCTGCCTCTTCTTGAATGTCAAGATCCAATGTTGTGGTCACTTTTAATCCACCTTGTTCAATTTCTTGTGTCGTATATTTTTGTTCCAACAAATTTTTAATATAAAAAACAAAATGAGGGGCTTTGATTTTTTCTTCAAATGGCTTGACGATAAGTTTGGTTTTTATTGCTTTTTCATAAGCATTTTTATCTATATATTTTTGTTCAAACATAACTTTAAGGACTCCGTTACGTCTTTTTAAAGCCAAATCGGGATTGTTATAAGGGGAATATTGCGAAGGAGCTTGTGGTAGTCCGGCTAAGAACGCAGCTTCTTCTAACAATAATTTCTTGGCAGGTTTCCCAAAAAATCTTTGAGAGGCTTCCTCGACTCCGTAAACCGCGCCACCGTAAGGAATTTGATTTAGGTAAAGTTCAAGGATTTGATTTTTAGAAAATATTTTTTCGGTCCATAAAGCTAAGACAATTTCCCGGACTTTTCTCTGAATTGTCCGTTCCGGCGTGAGTAAAGCGGACTTTACTAATTGTTGGGTAATTGTTGAACCTCCCTGAAGTTGTTGCCGTAGCAACGTGTCTTTGATGGCTCTAAACATTCCGCCAAATATTGAAATACCATTATGCTGGTAAAAATTTTTATCCTCAATTGAGATTGAAGCCTGAGCCACATATTTTGGCAAATCGTCAATCTTTACCGGTGATCTTTTTTGTTTTTGATAAAGTTGATAGAGTAGTTTCCCATTTCGATCTAAAATATGGGTTGATAGAGGAGTCGCTTTATAATTTTTCAAGCTTTGGGGTGAGGGAAGTTTATAGAAAATAAAAAGGTAGATAAATAAAAGAATTAAAATTCCAAAAACCAATGAAACGACTTTTTTATGTTGTTTTATTTTTACAAAATATTTATTTATTATTTCTTTCATATTCGTGGAAATAAGGGAGTTATTTTTGTTATTTTTCCCTGGGTGGCTTTTAAAATTTTTTCGGCAGTTTCGGGAAGAAAGGGTTGTAGTTCGTAACCGATTTCGTGTATTTCGTTAAGAGAATTCGTTAGAAATTCGCTACGTTCTTGGTTAGTTTTTTTCCAAGGAGCAAAGTCGTCGGTGGATTTGTTTAAGACTTTTATTCGTTTCCAGATATTTTCCAGAATTAAATTGAATTGGAAGTTGTTAAATAGCTTTATTGTTTCATCAGGTACCATTCGGTACCTGACTTCGTTGGCAGCCACCAACTCGTCTTTTTCGGCGAGGGTGGTGATTCTCATCACTAAGTTGCCGAGTTCGTTGGCGAGATCGGAAGTGTAAACTTCATCCAATCTTCTGTATGAAAAATCGCCGTCGTCAAATGGAGGGATCTCTCGGAGTAAATAATAACGCAAAGCATCAACTCCATATTTATTAATTATTTCCAATGGATCAACGATATTCCCAATAGTTTTTGACATTTTCTGGCCGTCAACTGTCAGATATCCATGGGCCATCACAGCCTTTGGTAATGGAAGTCCGGCTGAAAGTAGAAAGGCCGGCCAATAGACAGTGTGAAATCTGATAATTCCTTTACCAATGATATGTAAATCGGCAGGCCAGGTTTTTTTGTCAACTCCAGATCTATAAATATTTAAAGCGTCAAACCAAACATAAATTCGCTGGGTTGGATCGTTTGGAACGGGGACTCCCCAGTTTTTTGCCCGCTCATTTGACCGGGAAATACTAATATCACGTAATGGTTCTTTTAAAAAAGACAGCACCTCGTTTTTTCTAAACTCAGGATAGATTTTTAATTTATCGTTTGAAATTAATTCAACTAATTGTTTTTGATAAGATGAAAGTTTGAAAAAGTAATTGGCTTCAGAAACTTTATCCAATTTTTTACCTGGATGTTCAGAGCATTCACCTTTTTCATTAAGTTCGTCCGGAGAATAAAAAGTCTCACAACCAACGCAGTAAAGTCCTTCATAATTTTTTTTATAAATATCACCTTTTTCAAAACACTTATTCCAAAGTTCTTGGCTTGACTTAAAATGGGCAGGGTTTGTTCCTTTTTGGAATACATCAAACGGAGTATTTAGTTTTTTTGTTAAATCTAAAAACAACCGGGCATTTTTGTCGACGAACTCTTGAGTTGGTACTCCAGCTTTTTCAGCCGCCTGAACATTCTTTAAAGCATTTTCATCGCCGCCAGTTAAGGCAGTTACTTTCTCACCGAGTAGTTTGTGATAGCGGGCAACCACATCAACCTGAATAAACTCAAGGGCGTGTCCAATATGAGGAGGGGCGTTAACATAAGGAATCGCGGCGGTGATATAAAATTTTTTTGTCATTTCATTATTTTATCAAAAGTCCAACAGCAATTGATAGGAAGACAACTAAAATCAGATTTAAAGGGTCAAAGAGTTTGAGAGAAAGCAAAGTTATTATTAAAAATATCGGTAATAATAAAGTTATTGTCAATTTTTTGGTTAAAAATATTTTTAGAGCAAAATAGAAAAAAGAACTTACTAGTATATTCATTAATAATATAAAAACCAAGTTTGAGGGAGGAAAAAAGAAAGCAAATGAAGCAATTATTCCAAGAATAAATATCAGAAATATAAATTTTTTCCCTAATTTCTCTCTTGCAAGTATCATTAATTTCAATTATAATAGGAAACTATGGTTAAAGTGAAAGTAGATAAAAAGTCCACCTCCGCTAAAAAAGCTACGGCGGACAAAGTAAAAAAAGTTACAAATAAAGTTATTAAAGAAACGAAGACAAAAGTCGAAAAGGTTGTTAAAACTCCAAAAATAATGCTAGAAGATGACAAGCAAAAAATAATTGATAAGTTTGGTCAGAAAAAAGGTGACACAGGATCTCCTGAAGTACAAGCTGCTCTCCTAAGTCTCAAGATAGATAAATTAGCCGAACATTTGGAAATTAATAAAAAGGATAATCATTCACGACGTGGATTGCTTAAAGTGATTGCCAAAAGACGAAGAATCCTTAATTATTTAGAAAAATTAGACGAAAAAAGATATAAGAAATTGATTAAAGAGATAGGGCTCAAAAAATAATGAAAATTATAGAAAAATCGATAGAATTAGATGGACAAAAGTTAACTCTTCAGTTTGGAAAATTAGCTCAAGCAGTTGACACTTCAGTTTATGCAACTCTTGGTGATACAGCTGTTTTAGTTACGGTTGCAATTGGACCGGAAAACCCAAATCTTGACTACTTTCCTTTATCTGTTGAGTATGCGGAAAAACTCTATGCAGGTGGACTTATTAAAGGATCCCGTTGGGTAAAACGAGAAGGCCGGCCATCTGACGAAGCAGTTTTAAACGGAAGAATTATTGATAGATCAATTAGACCGTTATTTCCAAAGACATATAAAAAACAGGTTCAAGTAGTTGTAACCTTATTGTCTATTGATGGAGTAAATGACCCTGAAGTTCTTTCGGCAATCGCAGTATCAGTGGCCTTATCCGTTTCTTCTATTCCCTGGGCCGGCCCGATTTCAACGGTTCGGGTTGGCTATGTCAGTTCAGCGGAAAAAAAAGAAAGCGCTTTCATTTTATATCCAACTGAAAACGAACAGGAATTTTCTGATCTTGATTTAGTTGTTTCATCTTCAAAAGACAAAGTTTTAATGATTGAAACAAAAGCCAATATGATCCCCGACGAAGTCATTCAAGAGGGAATTGAAATGGCAAAGATTGAGAACAAAAAAATAATTGAGTTTATTGAAGAAATAGCAAAAGAAATTGGCAAGAAAAAAGACGTTGCGCCAGAGGAAGTTGATTATTCAGAAATTATTAAATTGGTTAAGTCTAAATACGCAAAACAAGTTACCGAAGCTGTAAAACAAGCGGCCACAACCGCTGGAAGTGACAGTGAAATGATTAAGGAAATAGTTGACACGATTTATGAAGAGCTGGAAAAAAAATTTGATACTAAACAAATCCTTGCTGCAATTACGAAATATAACTATGCAAATATTAAATCGGATATTCTGGAAAAGAAAGTCAGACCCGATGGAAGAAAATTTAATCAGGTTCGTGATCTAAATGTTGAAGTTTCACTATTACCACGTACTCATGGTTCGGCTTTATTTCAAAGAGGACAAACTCAAGTGCTATCAATTGCTACCTTAGGTTCAACAACACTAGAACAATTAATTGAAGGTCCGGAAGGGAAAGAAGTAAAAAGATATATTCATCATTATTCAGACGGGCCTTATTCTTATGGTCAAACTGGTCGTATGATTGGGCCATCCCGTCGAGCGATTGGCCACGGTGCACTTGCCGAAAAAGCGATTGAGCCGGTTCTGCCTTCAACTGAAGAATTTCCTTATGCAATTAGAGTGGTTTCCGAAGTTCTTTCCGAAAACGGATCTTCTTCAATGGGAAGTGTTTGCGGGTCATCTCTATCGTTGATGGATGCAGGAGTTCCTTTGAAACAGGCGGTTGCCGGAGTGGCTATGGGGCTTGTTTCAAAATCTGATGACGAATATGCAGTGCTAACTGATATTGTTGGCTTGGAAGATTTTGCCGGAGAGATGGATTTTAAAATTGCCGGAACTACAGATGGTGTTACCGCTATTCAGCTTGATGTCAAAAATAAAGGCTTGACTGCAAAAATGATCAAAGACATTTTTATTCAAAGTAAAGAAGCGCGACTCAAAATACTGGAAGCAATGAATAAGGTTATCGATCGTCCTCGAAAAGAAGTTTCCCGTTATGCACCTAAAGTAGTCGTTCTGACTCCTCCTCCTGACAAAATTGGGGAGATCATAGGGCCGGGTGGAAAAAATATTCGTGCTTTGATAGCTCGTACTCAAACTGAGATCAACGTCGATGATGATGGTAAAGTAACCGTTAGCGGATTAGATAGAGCAAAAGTTGATGAAGCCGTTGCTCACATAGGCAATATTACTCGTGAAATCCAAGTAGGCGAAGAATTTGAAGGCGAGGTTAAAAGGATTTTACCTTTTGGAGCTTTTGTGGAAATGGTTCCCGGTAAAGAAGGTTTGGTTCACGTTTCTAAAATGGGAACTGGTTTTGTAAAACACCCGGAAGACGTTGTTAAACTAGGTCAAAAAGTCAAAGTCAAGGTCTATCAGATTGATAATATGGGACGGGTGAATCTGCAGATGATTAAATAAGTTTGTCAAGTTATAAAGTTCATCAAGTTTATCAAGTTCATAAAGAACTCGCTTGTTGATTTTAAGTAAGGACTTCATTACAATGAAAAATATGGCTAGACATAAATCTTTATTTAAATTATCATTTTTAAAAATCAAAATTAATAAGAGGACGATATTTAATATATTTGGTTTTATTATTTTTGGTTCCGGTTTAATCTCCCTTATTTCGTTTATAAAAAGTTTTGCTAACGAAGAAAGCGGTAAAATACTTTATTTGATACACCAGATATTGATATCAAAATTCGGCGGTTTATCAATTTTTATTCCTTTAATTTTATTGTTGCTATCGGTTCATTTTTTTAACACAAAGAAATTGAAATTTATTAAACCCAATATCACCAGCGGATTAATAATGGTTTTCATTTCTTTAATTGGAATTTTTCAGTCAGGTGAGATTGGCTCAAGTATCTTTGAAAATTTGAAATTAGATTTTTCAAGTGCAGGAGCAGTTATCATCATCGGCGTTATTTTAGTGATTGGTTTGGTACTTTTTCTGGATACTTCAATTGATGCCTTTTTAATTTTTATTTTTACCATTTTAAAATCAGGGTTATTTTTTATAAAAAATTATTTCTTAAGAACATTTTTTATTAAAGAAGATAAAAAATTAGCAAAGCAAGACAATCAGTTCATCGTTGATAGCAAAATTGAGGAAAAAACAAGAAAATTAGTTAATCCTCCTAATTTAGTAGTTATGGAAAAAAAAGACAAGATAACTATTAAACCATTAGCGCAATCAACTAACTCTACTTGGGTCTATCCACCCCTCAGTCTACTCGCCGATGTTTCTCAAAAAGAAGCTGACAGGGGAGACGTTAATTATAATGCTTCAGTTATCGAAAAAACTCTTGAATCTTTTGGAATCCGCGCCAGGGTAGCCGAAGTTAATAAGGGACCAGCCGTGACTCAATATGCTTTGGAAATTACCCGAGGGACAAAACTATCAAGAATTACGGCCCTGTCTAATGATTTAGCCCTTGCCCTTGCTGCAACAACCGGACAGGTCCGACTCGAAGCACCAATCCCGGGCCGAGCTTTAGTCGGGATAGAAATTCCTAATAAAAGACCGGAAATCGTGACAGAAAAACATTTACTATCGTCACCCGTATTCACCTCTAACAATGATCCGTTACTGGTTCCTTTAGGATTAGATGTTTCCGGACAGCCGGTAGCTGCTTCGATTGCCAAAATGCCTCATGCCTTGATAGCCGGAGCGACCGGATCGGGTAAATCGGTACTTTTAAACGCATGGATTTCAGCCTTTCTATTTCGAACCAGACCGGAAGATTTAAGAATGATTTTGGTTGACCCTAAACGGGTAGAACTTTCGATTTATAACTCTATTCCGCATTTGTTAACAGAAGTAATTGTTGATGCCGAAAAAATTATCTCAGCCTTAAAATGGACAGTCGGGGAAATGCAGGAGAGATATAAATTATTTTCTAAAGTAGGCGCCCGTAATATAGAAGGTTATAATCATATTTCCGGAATAGAAAAAAGGCCTTATATTATTTTTGTTATAGATGAGTTAGCTGATTTGATGGTCTTTGCTCCTGGGGAGTCGGAAGAATTAATTACTCGAGTAGCTCAAATGGCCCGAGCTACAGGAATACATTTAATCTTAGCCACTCAAAGACCATCGGTCGATGTCATTACCGGCTTGATGAAAGCCAATATCCCGACCAGAATTGCTTTTAACGTTTCCTCAATGATTGACTCTCGAGTTATCATTGATATGCCGGGCGCAGAAAAATTACTTGGGCGAGGAGATATGCTTTTTTTACCACCGGACAAAGCCAAACCAGTCCGTATTCAAGGCCCTTATATAACTGAAAGTGAGGTTAATAATTTAGTCAATTTCCTCAAATCTCAAGCTCCTGAGGTTCACTATACTCAAGAAGTAACGGAGCAAGCCCTTAATGTTAAAACGGCAGGAGGAGGTTCTTATGCCGTCAACGGGGGAGAGAACGATGTTTATTTTAATCAGGCAATCGAAATTATTATGCAACAGGATAAAGCGTCAGCCTCTTTGTTACAACGCCGTTTATCAATCGGCTATGCCAGAGCTGCCAGGCTTCTTGATCAGCTGGAAGCGGCCGGATATGTCAGCCCAGCTGAAGGGGCAAAACCGAGACAGGTGATAAGAAGGCAGAACATCGGAAATCAGGAATAAATTATTTATTAGTTTATTTCGGATTACGGATTACGAATTAAATTTAATCCGCAATTCGTTATTCGTAATTAAATAATCCAGTAATTCTTCATTGTTATTGACACTTACATTAAATTATTGTAAATTTATATTAATTATTATTTTAATTATTATTAAATTATGGATAATAAGCCTTTGAAGTCTTTTCTCGAGATTCCTTATGTTGAGTTGGAAGAGATGAATTTAAGCGCAAAAAAGAAAAGAAAAGATAATGTTAATGAGAAAGAATTGAAAGAATTTTATTTAAATTATTTAAAAAAAGAAAAAAGATTAAAGGCGGTGACAATTGGTTTTTCAGATTTAGAGGGTCGTTTTCATATGATTGACTACGATAAAAAATTCTTTCTTAACTCTTATGATAATATGACTTTTGACGGTTCGTCTGTCCGTGGTTTTTCCCGCCAGGCAGAGTCAGATCTAAGATTAGGTATTGATTGGGGGGCTTTTTGGTGGTTGCCGACCGATGTTTTTGGTCCAGGTAAAGTTTTAATGATGGGTCGTATTAATGGTCAAGACGGGAAACCTTACCAGATGGATGCGAGAGGAATTTTGCAAAGTTATTTAGATACATTAAATAAAAAAAATCAATATACGGTTTATGTTGCAAACGAAGTAGAAGGTTTCTTAGTTAAAGGTATTGATGCGGAACAGTTATTTAATGAAAAATTAGGTTTTGAGTTAGTATCGATGGGCGGTTATTACCATTCATTGCCGAATGACGTTTTAAGAAACTTTATTGATCGGTCAGCTGAAGCTCAAAGAGCCATGGGTTTTGAAAATGAGAAAGATCACCCTGAAGTAGCTCCTTCTCAGTTTGAATTAAATTATTCATATGCAGATGCAATGATAGCCGCTGATCAAATACAAATATATAAATTAATCTGCCGCCAGGTGGCTCGAAACATGGGGATGACGGCCACATTTTTACCAAAACCGGTAATGGGTGTTAATGGCAGTGGAATGCACACAAATATCTCTATTTTCAGTAAAGGCAAAAATCTATTTCATGACAAAAAAGGCCGAGGACAGCTATCAGATCTGGCCTGGAAGTTTATCGATAAAATTTTATCCAATGCTAACGATATTTGCTTAATATTAAACAGCAGTGTCAATGCTTACCGCCGGCTTGACCCGCATTTTGAAGCTCCTAATGAAATTAAGGTTTCCGAAATTGATCGGGGAGCGATGATCAGAGTTCCATTACATAATGAAAAGTCAGCCAGAATTGAAGTAAGAAGTGTTGGAACAGACGCGAATCCTTATCTATTAATTTATTCGTTAATTAAAACCGGTTTAGAAGGGGAAGTTGAAAAAGTGGATAAGGATAAACGGCCCCGGGCAAGATTTTTACCGAGTGACATTAATACGGCTATTAATTATTTCCGTCAGAGTGAACTGGTCGAAAAGATTTTAGGAGAAGAAATGAAGAAAAAATTCATTGATCTCAAGCAAAAAGCGGCTGATAGATCACCAGTTGATCTAGGCACAAAGGTAAAAAATTCCGAAGTCATCTATCATCACGAAGTCTACAACCAGATGCTTTGGAATGATTTTTA
>JBBTSR010000002.1:0-183719 GCA_038064615.1 Patescibacteria group bacterium | reverse complement strand
TCTTCCATTAAGAATTTTTGATAAAATAAGTTCGAACCAAATTATATAAACGCACAAAATATTATAAAATACAGTATAGGAAAGGTGGCTGAGTGGTCCAAAGCGAAGGGTTGCTAACCCTTTGAGCAGCAATGCTCGCGCGGGTTCAAATCCCGCCCTTTCCGCCCTGGTTTTCCAGACTTCTGATATACTGAAAAAATGGATGTAATGCAGAAAAAATGGCATAGGTATCATTATAAGAATCTTACATATTTTGGGATAAGCATTTTGATTGGACTAATTTTACTTAAAACAACGTTTTTTCGAGAAATAATATTTCATCTGGGAAATTTTGGTTATATTGGTGCTTTTTTTGGAGGAATATTATTTGTTTCAACTTTTTCTGTATCAATAGGAACAGCTTTACTTCTTTTACTTGCCGAAACACTTCATCCCATTGAGATAGGAATAATTGCCGGTATCGGTGCCGTTGTTGGAGATCTTGTTATTTTTCAATATATAAAAAATAAGGGTCTTATCAATGAAATAAAACATTTTTTTGAATTTTTTGGGAGTGATAAATTAAAACACCTTATCCATACAAAATATTTTAGTTGGACTTTGCCAGTTTTGGGAGCAATTATTATTGCATCTCCGCTTCCAGATGAAATGGGGGTTGGATTGATGGGGATTTCAAAATTAAAGACAAGTCAATTTATTTTGTTATCATTTGTGCTAAATTCCATAGGAATTTTTATTATTGTTTCAGCAGGAGTATTTCTTAAGCCTTAATTAATTTTTGTTAAATTTAGGAATAAAAAGTTCCAACAGCGTCCCATGCTTTCCGCACAAAATTATTAAAAAAATATAGATTCTGGTGTTATAATATCTCCAATATGGAAGGTGCCGTTAAATTATTAGAAATGTTTCAAGCGCTTAATCTTGAAGCAAAACGAGCGATTGTCAGTTCTTCCATTGTTATTGTAACCGCGGCATATTTATATATTGCTGGTAGGAATAAAAAAGAACCGCCAAAACAAAAATAAATTTAACTTTATCTGTGAAAAATACTTACTGCACAATCTATCTTACCCGTCATGGAGAGACGGAGTGGAACGAAAAAAAATTAATTCAGGGTCATTCGGATGTTCCTTTAAACAAAAAAGGGGAAGAACAGGCAAAACAGTTGGGGAAGGAACTAGAAAACATTGATTTTACCACTGTTTTTTCTTCCGATTTACTGCGGGCAAAAAATTCGGCGGAAATTATTATTGCGGAAAAAAAACTAAAAGTTGTAACAATAAAAACTTTAAGAGAAAGATTTTTTGGCAGATTTGAAAGAAAACCTCTAAACGTATTGAGAAAAACAATTGGAGAAGTCATGCTTGTTAGCAAAGAAAAGCAAAAAGAATTAAATCTTTTTGATGTGGAAAATGATGAAGATATTATTTCAAGATTAATTCCATTTATGAAAAAAGTGGCCAACAAATATTTAGGAAAAAATGTTTTGATGGTCACTCACGGAGGATTATTACGAGCATTTTTAAGCTATGTTGATTATAAAATTCCCGAATATACAGAAAGACCAATGAAAAATGCCGGATATCTTATAATTGAGTCGGATGGGGAGGAGTTTGAGATAAAGGAGGAAAAATTATTTAAATAATGCCTATGCACTATCAACAATCTTCAAAAATTCTTGAAATAATTAAAAACTTCAACAATATTTTAATAAATGTTCATCGTAACCCCGACCTTGACTCAGTTGGATCGGCGACGGCGCTGTATCAAGCTTTAATTAAGATGGGAAAAAAAGTGACTTTAGTTTGCCCTCATAAAATTCCGGAGAATTTTAAATTCTTAAAAGGCGCAGATAAAGTTGTGACATTCGACTTTACAAACTTTATAAACTTGACAAACTTGATAAACTCTTTTGATTTGTTTCTAATCCTGGATTCCGGATCCTATGACATTGTCACTGGCAGTAAAGAAATTAAATTACCGGATATCAAAAAAATTATTATTGACCATCATCTGACCAACAACTGGACAGATTACGTCTATAGATTATTGGACACCAAAGCCTCGGCGACGGCAGAAATAGTTTATGGCATGTTGAAAGACTGGCGAGTAGATATTGATGGAGATATTTCAACATCACTCCTTTCTGGAATCGCTGGCGATACGGTGTTTTTCAAATATCCAAAAGATCCGGCAGTGACATTTTCAAACGTTTCCGAATTAATGAAATTGGGTGCCGACTATAATCTACTGATAGAAAAGTTTAACGATTCCTTAAGTTTTGGTTTCGTAAAATTATTAGGTGAATTTTTGAAAAATATGAAACAGGGGGCTGGATTTGTCTGGTCGGCAGTAGATTATATCACCTTTGAAAAATATGGAAAACCAAGAGGAGTCAGAGAAACGGTGGCAGATAGTTTTTTTCGAAGCATTAAAAATATTAAGTTCGGCGTTGCCCTGATTGAAGAGGAGAAAGGCAAGTTTGCGGTTAGTTTTCGATCAAAGAAAAACACGGACGTGTCAGTTATTGCCAAAAAACTCGGCGGCGGCGGTCATAAAAATGCGGCCGGGGCAACCATTTACGGAAGAATTGATCAAGTAATTGAAAAAATCAAAAAAATTATTTAAGAATGGCTGCCGATGAGGCGATTATTTTTTGGATGCCGAACCAATTGTCTATTCCTTCCTGGGGAATGAGAATATATTGTTTATCGTCAGATACCGCATTTTTCAAAACATTTTGGTCGGTCAAAACAAATGTCGTTACTTTGTATTCTTTGATTTTATCCGCTTGACCAATTAATTTTTTAATAATATCTGAATTAATATCAGTTTTGATATCTTTTTTAAACTCATCCATTAAAGGAATTATTTTGGGAATAAAACCAAAGCTAATAACTTTATCTTTTATACCTTCAATTACCTGTTGTTGCCGGAGAGCGCGATTAAAATCGCCGCCGTCCTCTGGTGCGTAGCGTGATCTGGCAAATTTCAGCGCGGTTGCGCCATCCAAATGAACAAGGCCCTTGTTAAATTCTAATTTTTCGTAACGGCAGGGAAAGGCAAGTTCCGGTGAATCGGTAGCATTTTTAATAAACTCTTCAAGCTTGGGATTATCTTTGAATTGCATATTTCGTTCATCAGGATTAAACCCAGGAGTAATAAAGGGTGCTGCTTTTTTGAACAACTCTTCAGTATCCTTATCACATAATTCTTTTTCTTTGCCTGTAATTGGGTACTCTGGATCAGTGAATGATCGTTTAACATCAATATCGATTCCTCCCAAAATATCAATTGCTTTGGTAAAGCCTTCAAAATTAACACTCACATAGCCATCAATTGAAAGACCAGTAATCTTGGAAATAATCGTTTTTGCCTTTATCTGCTTAAGGTCAGGATAATCCTTGGGAAAAAGTTCAAGCTGGTATACAGAATTAATCTTTGTATGGAAATCTGTTCCAGACTTTGTTGGTAATTTTATCCAAAGATCCCGAGGAATTGAAATAAGAGTCGCCTTTTTTATTTTTGTGTCAACATGGACAACCATTATTGTGTCGGTCAGATATGTCCCTTCATGAGCTCCACCACCATAACCTAAAAGAAGAAAGTTGTAGACGGTTTGTTCTAACTTTGGTTTTGAAGAAGGCGTATTATTGGTTTTTTTGGAAAACTGGGAGGTTCTTAAAAAATAAAACGTTCCAAATGCTAAAAAAATACCAGCTACAATAATTATAAATTTTTTCATAATTACTTTTCAAGGCTTCTAATTATCCTTTCGACTTCCCGGTCGTTAATTTCATGATGCGGTCCGCGATGGGAAAGTAAAGCCCCAGAAAAAGTTTTTGGAATATGCATTAACTCATGAATTAACGTTTTAATTTTTTCTCTTTCCTGCAGTTTATCAAATCTTTGGGCAATTACTTCAATAATATAGTTTGGTTCAAGTCCGGCCACTTCCTTAAATAGGCGAGACATGCCCCAGATGCGGGCATAAGCTCTGGTTTTAGCGTCAAATGAACGGATACAATGAATCTGATTTGGTTTAATATGAACAAACTTCAATTCCTTAATCAGAGCCCTGATCTGCCTTTTTATTTCTGGAGCCAATTTATATTGCATTCAATCATTTTAACAGAAAATAATTCAACTTCTAATCTTTACATTTGTTTACAGACGTGAGATAATTACTATTAAATGACAACAATAGGTTATGAAAGGATAATTAATAAAAGGAAAAAGTCAAGAATAAGTATAGATTTATCAATAGAAAAAAGAAGGCAAATGGAAGAAATAGATCCTTCTATGTTACCTCCAATAAGAGATGTATATGAACCACTTATTAAATATGAAACTGTTAGATTTAACCCAAAAAATGGTAGAATTTCTATATTTTGTCAAAGAAATGAACAAAATCAAATAGTAATTGACAAACTTGATCCGCAAAAAGAAAGCTTTTGGTTAAATTTTTCTCATTTAAATGAAGCCTACTCAACTTCAAAAAAGCATGTTCTTCAGGATAAAACTATAACCATTGATAATACCGAAGAGATAATTCTGTCCACCATTGATAATTTTCCTCAATTCTTTGAAGGAAATCTTAATGAAGAAGCGGTTAAAAATATTATTAATAAAATTTGTTCAAACTTAATAGTAAAAGGACAAATCATTGACGGTGATAATCAAGAATATATTAGATATACCCTGCACAACCACAGAGGAATTAGAAACGAACCTTATTCTAAACAAGAAAAAAAATCACGGGTAGGATCAGTTGTTTTGGATGTAATTAATGATTTAATCCAAAAAAGAGGAAAAATAGAACATTATTCACCAACCTTAGCCAATCTTTTTGTCGAACAACAGATTGAAGGCAGATTTTTGCAAAATTTAAAAGATGACTTCATTAAATCTATCGGAGAACAACTTAAACCTCATTTTAATGAGTTACAACAATTAAAAAAAAATTTGTCAGAACTGGATGAAAAATATTTTGGTTTTCCAATTTTTAGATGTGCTTCTATTAAACAATTTACTGAAGAGATAAAAAAAACTATTTTAAGAATAAATAAAGTAATAGACGAAAACAGTCATTGGAACGCTTCTAACGCAATGGATGAAATAAATACATTAGTGAAAAATACCAGTCTTTTTGATTTTGTCATTTAGATTTATTTTTGTGATATTATTTTATCAATGAAAAAAATATTAATTGGTCTTCTTTTATTTTTTGTTTTAACTTTTCCTGTTTCGGCTCAGATTGATGATATTCAACCCGACGCGGTTAATCTAAATGCGATTTATCCAACAGATTCAGTTGAACCAACAAATAACATTACTGGTGAACATATAAAATCTTTTCATTCCGAAGTATTAATTAATAAAGATGGAACAATTGATGTTAAAGAAACAATCATCTATAACTTTGATAGTTTACAAAAACACGGTATTTACCGGGAAATTCCTTTCATAAAAACTAATCAAGATGGAAAAAAATATAAGTTGGAATTTAACAATTTTTCGGTCGTTGATGAAAAGGGCGGCGGATACCAATTTTCAAGATCCTTCATTGACGAAAAAAACATCAGATTAAAAATAGGCGATGCTGACAAATTAATTACAGGAATTCACACGTATGTTATTTCTTACAAAGTTGCAGGCGCGCTGACCTATTTTTCCGATCATGATGAGCTTTATTGGAATGTAACAGGAAACGACTGGCAAATTCCGATTGCCAGTACAACCTCGCAGGTTGTATGGCCTCAGGAAATAAAAAAAGAAGATATTAAAACCGCTTGTTATACAGGCATCTATGGAAGTAAAGTTTCTGATTGTAATTATTTTGTGGACGATTTACCCGCCGAAGCTTTAGCGAAGGAGGGTCGTATTCAAGATAATATAAAGACAAATAGAATTTTATTTTCTGGGGAAGGGCTAACGGTTGTGATTAGTTTTCCGAAAAATATTGTGGCGGTATTGGAGCCGAAAGAGTTTGTCAGTTTTTGGGAAACATGGGTCGGTAAGTTGGTGATGGGGCTAATGGGTCTCATTGGACTAATATGGTATGTTTTTTTACCTTTTTATATTATTTATCGTTGGATAAAATATGGTCGAGACCCGAAGGGAATGGCTGGAGTAACCACTGCCTGGTTTGATCCGCCAAAAACACAGGATGGAAAAAGGTTTTTAACTCCTGGGGAAGTTGGGACATTAGGGGATGAAACTGTTGACATGAAAGATATTTCGGCCACAATCGTTGATCTTGCACGACGCGGATATTTAATAATTGATGAGCGAAAGAAGGGGGACTATTACTTAATCAAGAATAAGAACATTGATAGTGGCTTGCTCACTTATGAAAGATCTATTATGACAAAGTTCTTTGGAAATGAAAAAGAAATAAGAATAAAAGATGAAGAACTATCAGCCGAAGTGGTTCAGATAAAAAAAGAGATGTATGAGCAGGTTGTCGAAGATAAACTATTTGACAAAAATCCAGAGACTACACGGACGAAATATTATGTACTGGCAGGAATAGCACTTTTTACAAGTAATTTCTTTTTGGCAATAGTGGCTTTTCTTTTTGGCCGGGTGATGCCAAGGAAAACAGAATATGGGGCTGAAGCTAAAAACATCTCTTTTTCATTAAAAAACTTTCTGAGTAGTCAAAAAAGGCAGTTAGAATTTCAAGCTGATAAACAGATGATGTTTGAAAGATTACTTCCATTTGCGGTAGCATTTGGAGTAGAGAAGATTTGGGCAAAAAGATTTGAAAGTCTGAATATTACCCAACCAAATTGGTATCACAGTTATTCCGGGGCGAACTTTAATAGTTATTTATTGGTCAATAGTTTAAATTCATCTTTTAAATCGATTAGTACCGCGGCAACTCCGACCAGATCATCAAGCGGGTTTTCCTCAGGATTTGGCGGTGGTGGATTTTCAGGTGGTGGAGGAGGCGGGGGAGGAGGAGGGAGCTGGTGAAAATGTTGAGTTATATCAATTTAATTTGACTATTGAGCTTCGTATTGGTACATTATAGGATAATGTTACTAAAAGAACTTCGTAAGCAATATGGTAGGTTAGCTGGTATCCAGTCAGATTATTCTTGTTTAGGAAACAGTTTACATAATTCTTCTCTTGCAATCTACGGAGGTCTTTATTGTCATATTTTGTTTGTCATGGTTCCTGTAGAGAATCACATATCGTCACATGCTTATTTATCTGATGGAAGAAGAGCATATACAAAAGGATTAACATCAAATCATTTTCCGGAGTTATCATTAAAGCAGATAAATATGTTAAAAGGCCGAGATGTGACGAATATTATGTTTTGGCAAGCGTTGCAAATAACAGACGATAGTAAATATAACTATCACCGAGTTTTAGAGAAATTAGAGGAAAATATTCCAGGAATAACAACCGCAATAAGTAATTGTTTTAATATTTAATCAAAACATGTTAAAGTTTGTGTGCTCTCGAGCAGAATTGAACTGCTATCAGAGGTTCCGCAAACCTCTATTCTATCCGTTGAACTACAAGAGCTTGATAATATTTTAACATTTCATTTATAAAATTGCTTTAGAGCTCAGCTTTGTCTATAATTAGTTTGCGGAAAAATTGACAATTTGATAGGGGATGTGGTGAAATGGTATCACATTAGTCTCCAAAACTAATTTTCCAGGTTCAAGTCCTGGCATCCCTGCCAAAATAAAATATGAAAATCCATTTTCTCGGTACGAACGGTTGGTACTCGACCCCGACGGGAGACACTCCTTGTATTTTAATTGACAGTAAAGACCGTTACGTTATCTTTGACGCCGGCAACGGAATTTATAAGATAGACAAATATATCAAAGAAAATAAACCGATCAGTCTTTTCATTAGTCATTTTCACATTGACCATGTGTCAGGTCTTCATATTTTGAATAAATTTAATTTTAAACAGGGGATAGATGTGTATTTTGCCAAAGGGCGAAGGTCGGATTTCAATACTCTGGTCAATCCACCGTACACGATCGGGGTCGAACAGAACAAAAAAAATGTTTATCAGTTAAAAACCAAAATCAAACTCAATGAACTTAGAGATGGAGACAATAATATTGGATTTCCAGTCAGGATAAAAAAACTTTATCACGCCTATGATAATCATGGGTTTCGGATTGTCTTGGAAGGAAAATCTATTGCTTATTCGGGTGATACGGGAGTCGGACCCAATAGTTTTTTAGTTGCCAAAGGGGTTGATATACTGATTCACGAATGTTCCAATATCAAGTCTCCGGAAAAATCTTGGGGGCATGTTGACCCAATCCAGATAGCCCAATTTGCCAAGGATGCAAAAGTGAAAAAACTTGCCTTGACTCACTTTGGTGCCCATCTCTACGATACTTTTGAAAAACGAAAAGTTGCAGAAACAAAAGCCAGAAAAATTTTTCCAAATACAGTAGTTGCAACGGATGAGTTAGTTTTGGAGATCTAAATTATTTTGCAGGGAAATCAGGGATCGAGGGGGCATCAGCTGGAGGAGTCTCTACAACGGCAGGTGTTGGTTCGGCTTTCGCTTGGAGATCATCCATGACGGATTTTAAGGGGTCATTCGTTACTGGTGTTTCAACAACTGGTGTTTCGACAGGTGGTGTTGGAATTAGAGCGGGAGAAACAACTTCAGCAGATGGGGTTTCAACAACAGGGGGAATTGGCGTGTCATTGATTGGCGGCGGAACGACTGTAGGGGTCGGGTTTTCCGACCCTGGCGTTGTTGGAGAAGCGGTAAATCCAAAAGTCGTATCAAATTCTTCTTTTGTAAATCCCTTCAAAACTGCAATCGTTCCATCATCTTTTTCAACTCGAGTAACCGGGGTACCGGCAAAGTTGTTGGAAATAGCCAACATTTCTGTCAGAAAATCCTTATTGGTTTCCAGATCTTTTTCTTCAAATACAAGTTTGCTGGCATTCAAATATTCTTTTTCTTGTTTGGAAAACGCGCAGTCCTTAATTGTATAAACGGTTACTTTCATATTTCGACTTCGCTCAATATAAATATCTAATTTTTAGTATGGATGAAAATTTTTTATTTGTCAAACGCTTTTAGTTCTTTCAATTTCCACATGAAAAGAGCGGCACGGTTACGGGCGTTTGCATCAATCACAAATCTGAGGGCTTCTTCGAGAATAGCTCGTGGGACGTTTTTTGCTAATTTCATATAAAGCCCTTTCCGTCTTTCATCACCTAGTTTATTAGCTAAATGAATCCCAAATGTTTGGAATTCCCGGGAAACATATTTATCTTCAAGCGGGTTGAATTTTTTTAGAATATCGCGGACGGATTGCATAGTTTATTGTATAGTTTAATATATTCGCGAGCACTTTTGTCCCAGGTAAAATCTTTTTTCATTGCCGCCAAAATCATTTCATTAATTTGTTTCTTATCATTTTTCCAAATCTCGACCGCATGTTTCATCTTGGTTTCCAGATCAAACGAAGAATATTTTTTAAATAAAAAACCATCAACCCCATCGATTATTGAATCTTTGAGTCCACCGGTAGCTCTGGCAATTGGTAAAGTTCCGTACCTCATCGCGATCATCTGAATCAGCCCGCAAGGTTCAAATTTAGAAGGGACCAATAAAAAATCAGCCCCGGCATAAATTTGCGAAGCGATTCTTCTGTCAAAAACAGAAATATAGGCGACGTTTTTTTTGTAAAAACTGGCCAGCCACAAAAATTGATCTTCCCATTCAACTTCACCTTGGCCCAGAATCACAAATTGAAACTTCTGCAAATTTACACGTCTGATCATTTTATGCATGATATCGAGACCCTTTTGTTTGGATTCAAACCGTCCTATAAATCCAATTAGAGGAATCTGATCGGAAACAGTAAATCCAAGTTTTTCTTGAAGAAATTTTTTATTAAGATGTTTTCCTTCAATAGGAGATTGGTCAACGCTATAATGAAAGTTAATATTTTTATCATGGATTGGATCACGAGAATCATAGTCTATCCCGTTTAAAATTCCGGATATCTTTTGACCTTCGTTGCGAATAATTTCATCAAGTCCGCTTCCATATTCTTCGGTGAAAATCTCTTTGGCATAGGAGGGGGATACAGCATTAACCAGATCGGCATGAATGATTCCTTCAAGCAAAAAGTTTATCTGCTTTTTTTTAGTTTCCCATTGAATGACTCGGCATTTGCTATGATCAAGTCCCATTCTTTTTATAACATCAAGTGATGATTTTCCTTGATGATTTAGATTGTGAATTGTGAGTAAAGTTTTGAATTTGAGATTATTATGTTTAATAAGTAAGGGAATGAGACCGGTATGATAATCCTGACAGTGGACAACGTCGGGAAGCCAATCAAGATAATTATTTTTTAATATCTCATAGACACAGAGATTATAAAAAGCGAAAGTATCTCTCGTGGGAACGTCGAGCCATTTTTCATTTTTTATTATATAAACAGGTATTTTTTCATCAAGAAAACTAATTTGATAAATGACTACTTTTTGTTTTCCCCCATCATAAATAATGTTAAATTTTTTGACTTCTTTTTTTTGTTGCTTATGTAGTTTTAAGGCTTTATAAAAAGGTAAAATCACCCTGACGTCGACTCCTTGCTCGTGCAATTTTTTAGGAAGGGATTTCGCAACGTCACCCAGTCCTCCAACTTGAAAGAAAGGTACCAATTCCCAAACGGCGAATAAAACTTTCATATGGAGAGTATAGCAGTTTATTTAAACTGTTGATAAAAATGTCTAACTACGTTTTCTTCTCCGGACTCAAAAATATCTTCTTGGTGACGGCGGATATCTTTAATAGCAGATTCATTTAACAGTAAGTTTACAATTGTATCTTTCAGTTCCGTTTTTTCATATTTATCAAAAAAGAAATGATTAATAGCGCTTTTTTTAATTAGGGGGCTCAATTCAAAATAATTAGAATGGATATCATTTTCAACGGGTGGTAAAAAACAGATAACAGGAATTTTTTTATGAAAGACTCGAGCAAGGGTTCCATATCCATAGTGCATAATCATAAGATCAGTGATAGATAATTCTTCATCAAAATGAACCGAACTTTTTCGTTTATCAGGGACGTCTTCATCAAGTTTTTTTATTTCAAAATCAATTTTGTTCATATTTTTAAGATTATTCAATATAAAGCTTATTGTTCGCATAGTTTCGGCAACCATTTTATTATATTTTTCCGAATGGAAAGCTCTATCTCCAAAATATAAGGAAATGATTTTTTTACCGTTATTTATCTTATGTTTTTTTCGTAAAATTAATTTTTCGGAAGAATTTAGACTATTGCCACTTGGTACAAATCCAGGACAATAGATTCTATTTTTAAAATATTTTTCAACTTCATAATATCCACCATTTTCTTTAAGATTAGCTTCAAAAATAGGTTTCGGAAATAGAGCATATATTGTGTCAATCCATGGATAGGTATAAAACTTATGAAAATTTTCTGAATCGTATTTTTTATTATTAAATAACCAGTTGGAATCTAGTGAAAATATTTTTTTTATTTTTCTCGGACGAACCAAGTCATAGGGAATATTTGTATGCGAGTTGCAGAGAAAAAGAGCATCGGCTTCTATTTTACCCAAAATATTATTTATGTTGTCTTTTTCATCAATAATACTGAAGTTATCATTAAAAGCAATATCTTTAATTAACTTGTCTTTACTCAAGAAGAATATATTTTCTTTTTTTCTTTGAAGTAAGTCAGCAACAGCCTGAGCTTGAGCATATTCGCCAAGTCCATGGACGACAAATATGATTTTCATAAAAGAGGAGCAAGTTGATTTTTAATAATCGTTTCCAAATTATATTTTTGCCGAACCGTTTTCTTTAAATTTATAACTTTATTAGTGTCTAAGAATTTTTTTATAATATCAGCTGTTTGTTCGGCTGTCTGATTAACCGTGTCAACGTTATATAAATTATTTTCACCTATTTCCTGAAAAACCTTTAGGCTTGACACAAAAGCAGGGGTGCTGGTGAGGGCAGCTTCAAGTAGAGGTAGGCCGAAATTTTCACCGTTAGAAAAAAAGAGCACAAGATCAGACAAATCATAAAGATCGTGAATCTCGGAGTTTTCCAAAGATCGTTCAAATGAATCTTTTAGAAAAACGACGTTATTTTTTAAATCTAGTTCATTAATTTGAGCTAACAATTTTTCATAATAACCTTGATTTTTTCGATGGTTAGAAACTTGTCCGCTAATAATATATTTAATATTTGGAAAATATTTTTTCAAAAAAAATATAGTATCTAAGCAATATTCCAGGTTTTTGCGAAAGATAATATTTACGGGAGATAGTATCAGCGGATAACTTGATAATAATTCTTTTTCTTGAACCACTTTCCAAATACTTTCATCTATTTCTAAGAATTTTTGTAAATTAATACCATCGGGAATAACAACTGTTTGATTTTTTGAAAGGTCCATAACTTTTACCAATAGATCTTTAAAAGTATTGGAAATTATGACGTAAATCGCATTATTGATTGGTTTTAATAATAAATCTCTTTCTTCTTTATTTAGATTGACACCTGGCTTTTCTTTTAGAATATTTTCTCCATCAATATACGTTTGATCGTGAGACCAAACGATAAGTTTTTTATTAGGATTTTTTTTGAGGTAGTTTTTTAAAAAATATACGAACGGCAAATTATGAACCAGGGTCAACATGTTATGAACAATAATGACGTCTTGTTGATCTAGATGACTTTCCAATTTATCTTGAATCGTTTTAGCTAAAGAATAAAAACTGTCATCAATAATGCCTTTTTCAATAATTTTTTCATAAAGAACAGGATTGAATTTTAGAATTGACTGGATTTCTGGTATTTTGACAAAATTTATTTTTGGGTTCTTTTCTTCGCCGTCGCCGGTAATAATTGTAACTTGATAGTCCGTTTCACTTAGTATCTTAGCATGTTCTCTAAGAATGATTTCCACACCTCCAACATTTGGGGGATAGGCATAATGTAATAGGGCGATTTTTTTCATATGGGGACACTCTTTATAAAGACAGTCTTATTTAAGACTGTCTTTGTTTAAGAATTTCTAAATAGGTTTTTTCGTAGTTGTCAACCATTTTTTCAGTGCTAAAATTATTGACGACGTGGTCACGGCAGTCTTGTGGTTTTATTTGACCAATTTTGCTTAAAGCTTTTTTCAGACCATCAATTCCGGATTCAGGTGGGACTACAAAACCGGTTTTTCCGTCAACAATTAATTCAGAGACTGCGCCTCGATTAAAACCAATCACCGGTGTTCCACAGCTCATTGCTTCGGCCATTACCAGTCCAAACGGTTCATACCAATTTATTGGCATCAAATAGGCTTTAGCATTTTGCATTAGTTTGGCGACTTCAGGTTTTGTCAAAACCAATTCGGAAGACAGAGGGCCCACCCATTGAATTTTGTCTGACAGATGTGGTTTTACGTCAGTCTCATAGAATTTCATATCCTCAATATTTCCTGACATCATCAATTTAGAATTGGTTTCTTCTGCCAGTTTAATCGCCCATCTGACTCCTTTCGGATCCATAAATGTGCCATCGGGATTTTTCGCTTTAGAAAGTCGACCCAACCATAAAAGATAATCCTCTTTCTTTTCTTGATACGAATAAATATTTGTATCAACGCCATTGTATACAACTTTATAAATTTTTGCCTTTTTAAAAAGTTTTTTATGGGCTTCGGAAATTGAAATATGGTAACATTCAGGGAATAAGCTTAAAACTTCATCATATTCTGGAAAAGCTTGAGCGTGAACGGTAGAAATAATCGGAGTTTTAATATTTTTGGCGATTAACAGATTGATAAATTCTGGATAAGTATGGTTATGGATAATGTCAAAATCATTTCCAATTTTCTCAATTTTTTTGGCAAGTTTTACTAAATAAGCAGTTTCAGCATAAAATGGATTTTCAAAGACGGGCATTTCGACAAAACCTTTTTCGATGACTGGAATTATTTCAACGCCTGGAATGCGACTGTCAGCGGTGCCCAATAAACTAACCTGATGGCCTTTTTTGACTAGACCACTTGCAATTTCGTAAATAACTCGAGGACGGGCAGCAGGAATTTCGGGAGTAACCTTTCTTTTTAGAAGTGAAACTATAAGAATTTTCATCGTATCCTAATCATAACGGAGTTATTGTTTCTTGGCAACTATATTCTCAATTTTTTTTAATATGCCATTTTTTGTAACGACAGGTTTCTGCAAGCATTTATCGTAAAGATTATAAAATTTTGTTGCAATCTTGTCCCAGCTGAATTTTTCCGTGACAGTTTTATACGCACGCTCTCCCATTTTTTCAGCTAGTTTTTCATCTTGGAGCAAAAGATTTACTTTTTCAACAATCAATTTGGGGGATCTTGGTCGTATCAAAAAACCATTATAACCATCTTTAACAAGAGTGGTCACTCCGCCTTTCCGACTGACAACCACCGGAGTTTTATTAACCATGGCTTCGAGAATAACTAAACCCAATGGTTCGTTCCAAACAGAAGGAGCAACATAAACGTCGGCTCTTAAATAAAAGTCGTTAATCGTATCGAGTTTATAGGAGAAGTAACCGACCATATGAACGTTAGTTAGTTTAAATTTTAATATTAAACTTTCTAAATATTTTCTTTCCGGACCGTCTCCAGCAATGATAACTTCGGCTTTTATTTGCCGAGCCGCTTTTATCAGATACTCGACTCCTTTATGTTCGGTCAACCGGCCGGTAAAAAGAACCATTTTTTCATGTTGAAAATGATATTTTTTGTCAATCCAGGAGACGTCGCGATTAAAATCGATATTATTGCTAATGCCAGCCGGAATAGTTTTTGTTTTTTTTGATAAATCATGACCGAACATATCTAAGTACCATTGACGGGTAAAGTTGCTGTTGGCAGTAATAAATTTAGAGCGAAGAGATGCATCTCGAACCTGAGTTTTCCAACGATTATCCTCCTTAAAATAGTAGAGGTCACTGCCGTGAGTGGTGATAAGATAGGGGATTCTATATAAGTTAGCCAACTGTCTGGCGATCGGCGGAAGAAAAGCAGTGTGAAAACAGTGGATGACATTTGGACGGAATTTTTCAATCGCTTTTGCGCTACGAAGCAGATAGTAGTTGTAAGTGAGAATCATTTCTTCCGGGCTAAATTTTGAATATTTTTTGGCAATTGGCAGTTCCGGATTACCAACAAAAACGCCGGTGATTGGCGGTTTAAGTCGAAAAATTCTGGCTTGTTTTAGAACTCTTGAGTCCGGAGCCACGATAGCCGCTTGATAATCATTGGGATATTTTTCTTTCAAACTATAAATTAAACGGCGGAGCCAATTGCCCGATCCATTGCCCCAAAGAGGGAACATATAGAGATAAAGAATTTTCATAGTTGAATCATTATAGCATTTTAAAATTTAATTTCATCTGAGCAAAAATTTTGGGAAAGATTTCTTTTTCTAATAATTTTTTTTCATCAGGCAAAAAGTTTTGCAAAGTATAAGTTTCGCCTGATACTTTGTTTTCCATACTCCTTGCATCAACCCCAATTCTTATCCGGTAAAAATCCTTAGTTTTTAGATGATGTTCGATCGATTCTAATCCGTTGTGGAGTTGGGGACCGACGCCAAACTGGATGTGGAATTTACCTAACGGTATGTCCAAATCATCGTGAATAATTATTAAATTTTTTATTTCGAATTGCGAATTGCGGATTAATTTTTTAATAAATATACCGGATACATTCATAAAACAGTCAGTTTTGACTATTTTTAATTCGTAATTCGTAATTCGTAATTGTTTAATTAAATAATCCACAAACAAATGTCCGACGTTATGCCGGTTATTTTGGTACTTAGGGCCAGGATTGCCGAGACCGACGATTATTATCATAAAGAAATTATAATGTATTTTTGTTATATTTAATATTTATAGGTTATGTCAAACTACATTTTCGACTTTACCAAAACCCGATGGATGGTTAGTAATCCGGCCCGTGTAACTCGTACCGGTATGGACGGCAAACCTTTTCGATGTCCTTTTTGCGTTGGCAATGAATCAGATACACCGCCTGAGGTTTATAGGATTGGGGAAGGAGAGGTAAACAAACCAGGGTGGACTGTCCGCGTATTTGCCAATCTGTTTCCAATTACTGATATTCATGAGGTCGTCGTTCACTCACCCGATCACGAAAAAAATATTGAAGATTTTTCGCTTAACCAAGTCGAAAATATTATCAAAACCTATATCAATCGTTTTAATTTTTTGAAGGATAAAGGCAAGGTATTTATTTTTCACAACTATTCGCTTATCAGCGGGGCTTCACTAGTACACCCCCATTCACAGATTTCAGTTGTGCCAAATAACATTACAACAAACACTATACCGACCCAACCAGTCATAAACATTATTGAACAAAATAGCGACTTTGTCTCTTACTGTCCAGAATATTCTGAGTGGTGTTATGAAGTTTGGATTAAGGCTCTAGGTCAAAATAAATTTGAAAACCTAAACGACAGCGAAATTAAAAGTTTAGCTGTTATTTTGCAGTCAATGATTTTAAAATTGAAAAAAATCCATGATAAAAACCCTCATTATTCAAAAAAACCTTTCGGGTACAATTTTTACATTCAACCTTATGGAAACTGGTTCTTGAGAATTATCCCTCGTTTTATGGAACGAGCCGGGTTTGAGCTATCAACCGGCATTATGGTCAATTCGATTGAGGCGAAAAGGGCGAGTGAAGAGTTAAGAAATATATAGAAATTAGGTAGAGATTAAGTGGAAATTAAATAGAAACTATATAGAAATTGATTCAAATTAAGTGGAGATTTATGGAAACTCAATACATTCCGGTAAAAGATTTGGAAATATATAAATTGGCAAGAGAATTATCAAAACTGGCTTGGGAAATTTATAATAAGTTTGACTGGCAAACTAAAAAAGTAATAGGTGATCAATTTATCGAAGCGACTGATTCGGTTGGCGCAAATATTGTTGAAGGTTATAGTCGTTATCACTATTTAGATAAGATTAAATTTTATTACACTTCTAGGGCTTCATTAAGTGAAAGTAAAGATCATTGGTTGGAATTACTTTTTGAACGAAAAATAATAGATGAAAGTAATTACAAAAAATTTAAAGAAATAGGGGAGAGGCTAGCTGTTAAATTAAACAATTTTATCAAATCAACTTATAAAGCTAAAGAAGAAATTAAGTAGAGATTTATCGAAATTATGTGGAAATTAAGCAGAGATTAGGTGGAGATTAGGTTGTTTTAACGACAAATTTCTATTAATTTCACGAAGTAAATTTTGACTTAATTTCCTGAGTCAATTTCGCGAAGCTAATTTCCACAAATTTCTATAAGTTTCTATAAATCTCAATATCTCTTGATTTCCCCTCGTTGTTATTGATATATTGATAAGTATGGATCAAAATTTGACTTCAGAGGAAAAGAAAAAGATTTATGAAGATTTATTTGATATAACTTTTGAAGAATTAAAGTCAAAAAAGCTAACGGTTGAAGAAGGGCAAATTTTAGCTGAATTTGTCTTAGATAACATGGCGACCCTTAAAAATAGGGGAGAATTATTAATTTTTTTGGAAAAGCTTAGTAAAAAATGGCCTTTTTCCAATAATTATTATCTAAAAAATAAAGGCGAAAAAACTTTAACAGAAGATAAAAGAAAAATAGAAGAGCTAAGTAAAAAATTAAACAGTTTTATTAATTAAAATGCCAGAATCAGCCTCACCAGAAATAAAAGCTACTAAGTTTAAACCTCAACAGGTAATTGAGTTTGGTCAGGAAAGTCCTACAGACCAAACCTTGAAAGATCTTCATAAAATTAGGCAAGAAGATCAAAAAGGCGAAGGTGCAACGAAAGGTTTTGAAAGGTTAAAAATGGGGAATAAAGAAGCAAGTTTGAGCCAAGCAGATATTGAAAAAATAGATAATTTAATGGGAGTTAAAGAAGCTATTAGAGAAGAGATAAAGGGAGAAATACGAGATGTTGATATCTTTCTTGAAGTAGCAATAAGAAGTCAGAGAGAAAATGTTGGAGAACAAGTGATATTAAATGAAATAAAAAAAAGTGGAAAATGGAAAGATATTCCAAGCCTATCAGAAATAAATAGAAATGCATTAAAAGCAATGAGAGAATCTCCTGTAATAAGAGCGTATTTAACGGGAAGTAGTGATACAGATATTAATGAAGCGATTATAACTAGTATTCTTTCTACTCCAGAAAGCTTGGTAGAATTTCGTCAGCTCTATGCTCAATTAAAAAAAGCGGAAGTTGATAGAATTGCAGCCTTACCACAACTTAAAGAAGTAGAGGGGAAAAAACAAAAAGAAGATAAAAGAGATGAACTTTGGGAAAAATCAAACAGACATATTGAAGCTTTGAAAACCATTACTGGCCTTGAAGAAAGTAAAATTGTAGATTTATTTAATCAAGACTTAGAGCAAGCACAAATCATTGAGCAAATTTTTCAACAGGCCTTGGAGGGGCAAAACGTTCAAGGAGTCGACATTTCTGGAATCAAAAAAACAATTCAATCAGAAGTGACCATAAAATCTTTAGGAGATGAAATAAGGTTGATTGACGATTCAATTGATGGAATAAATGAACGTCTTGCTACAGCAGAGTCAACTTCAGCAACAACTAAAACGGGAAAAACAGAAAGAACAAATCAAATTAAAGCAATTAAAGCGGAAAAAGAACGAGCTGAAGCAAAAAGAGCAAATAAACAAAAAACAGTAGACAGATTAAATAAAGAATTTTTAGATCTTACTGATGAATTTAAAACTAAAATATCCTCATATAAAGACATTTATAAAAAAATTTTTGGGCAAGAAGCCGCCCCAGGTGAAGAACAGATAAATGCAAGAGCATTAGTTCCTGTACACATACAAAAATTGATTGAGGATTTGCCGAAGCTAAGAAAAGAAATTAAAGATATTGAAGACTTAGAGACGGCTGATAAAGAATATCAAAAACAGTTAGGGCAAAGAAAATTCGAAGAAGAAGATATTATAAGACAACTTAAAACCGTATTGAATGACAGCCTAATTGATTTCTTGGTTAAACGCGTTGATACGATGAATGAACTTGATATAAAAAGACAAACTAATGAGAAGGATGAAAGATTTAAAAAATACGATAAAGATGCAAATAAACGTTATATTGAATTTGATGGAAAAAAACATATTCACTATCGTACTAAAATCAGAAGTGATATAGACGCAATATTAAAATATGGAAAAGATGACGGAGAATTAATTATTGTAGCTAGAATTTTAGATATAAAAGATGCTGCTGGAACGGCGAGTATTAGTGATGATATGACTAAATGGTCTGAAGATCAAATGGCAGAGGTAAAAAAAATTCATGACCAAAGAGCGGGCGAACTTCGAAAGAATTTGTTTGGTAGCTATTATAAATCAAGACTAACAGGTGAAAGATCTTGGTTTAAAATAGGAAAACCTTTTACTAAAGATATTTTATTTGAAGGAACATTGGGTTCACTTGCTTTAAATGATGCTCAATTCGAAAATCTAGCAGGACAATATGGTACTGAAATGGAAGCGGCTATAAGCTCTTCAAAACAAGCACAGGAAGTGCTAAAAGGTTTGAAAGAAAAAGGGATTAATCCAAATATCAATATGAAGTGGTTATTGTATATCCTGATTGCATTAGGATTGATTGTTGGAATTCCTGCTATTATAAGTGTTGTTAAACCGGGCTAACAATTTTTGTATAAACATAAAAATTCTCTAATTCATTGTGACCGGAAAAAAAGATGATGCGGTGGGGGGCGGATAATGAACTTTCTTTTGGCCTTCGGAAAAGGAGCAAAAAGAGAATCTATAAGTCAAGTTCAAGCGATTTTGGCAGCGGAAAATTTAGTACCAAATGGATTTGCCACAGTCTCTGAAAACTACAAAAATCTCACTGGAAAAACTACTTGATAAAAGTATTTTTTTGATAAGATTAGATATATGGCAAATGGGACTCCGATACCGGACGTTATAAAGACGAGACCTATACAAGAGTTTAATGCAGCAAATAAATTTACTCCTTTTTCAAATGAGATGTTAAGAAATGCACAAACTACTGAAATTAGATCTCCCGAAATAAAAGATGAACCACCAATACATGAACAACAAACAGATACGGTAGAAGTTGATAAATTAATAGCCCAAATTATGAATCAAGAAGGACCTAAAAAACCACAGGAAGCAATCTCTCAAATCGAAAAAAACCTTCCCCAAGAAAAAAAGTCACAAGGATTTTTTACTCAAATAATAGAATGGTTCAAAACTACATTTAGGAATTTATTTAGGTAGAAATTTTATTTCTCTTCCTCAACCCCAAGCAGTCGCTGAACGACTTCTTTACGGTAGCGTCTGTCACCGCGAGTATTAATTCTTATAGCTGGTAGCTTTCCTTTCTTTCCCCAGCGTTTTATTGTTAGTGGAGAAATTCTTAGAAGATCGGCGACTTCACGAATCGTCATCAAATCAGGCAAATCGGAAAGTGATACTTTGGGTGTAGTTTTGTTCAAGAGTGACATGGTTTGTATTATAAAATATCAAATATCAAAAAGCAAATATCAAAAATTATATAATAACATTATGAAAGAATATTTAGTCAAAAATTACAGAGTATTTTTATCAATAATATTGTCTTTAATGATAGTTCTTTTTGTTATTCCAATTTTTTCAACTCCCAATAAAATTAAAAATCTTCTTTCTAATATTAAATTCAATCCGAATAGTTTAACAAAATTATTTACGATAAAATTCGATTCAAAAGATCCCGAACTTGTAAGCAGACTTGATGACAGAAAAAATTCTTTCAATCTGACACCAATTTCCCAGACAACATCAGTACCGGTTGAACCAACGAGTCAATCGCGCTTGACCCCAACAACACTATACCCAACAAACAAAATTATATCTCCAACAAAAATCCCTATAAAAATACCGACCAATCCACCCACTCCAACCAAAAAACCAAAACCGACCCGCGCTCCAGATGTTTTTCCAATAGATACTTCATTGGCTAGGCCAGGAAAAACTGCCGACGAAGTTTTTGAAATAGCCAGCCAAAAAACCTGCGTTCCAAAAGCAGTTTTAAAAGGGGTTGCCTACATTGAGAGCGGTAGTTTTTTTGATGTTGTATCGCCAAAATATTTTTTACTTTATAACTCATACAATTGGTGGAATAGTGAATTTTTGACTGAAGAAAAAAGGGCCTGCAGTGGTTATGACTACGATTCAAATACAGGTTTAATTCCAAGTGATAGCAAATTTGCTGGACATAAATGTCGTGATGGATCGGGTAGTGGTTTAGTTACCATGGGTCCTCTTGCCGTTTCTGATCACTGGGAAGGCAAGTTTAAAAAACCAGCAGCTTCTGCATTAGGAGTAGCTAAAACCGGTCAAAGAGTGATATTAGACGCGATCGCAATCGTTGGGATGAGTGTTAAAAGTAACGTAAAACCGGCCAATTGCAAAAGTTGGACAGCTCATGAGGTTGCCAAAGCCGCTTGCAGTTATTATGGATCTTGCGGATTTAAAGACGGAACTTATTATTGTAATACTTTTTGCCGGAATTACGCAAAATTCGGAGGAAAGGCCGCATGTCAAACTGCGGTCAATCAAATGCAAGATAACTGCTGGCAATAAAATTATTTATATTGATTGTAGTATTTGAGAATGTTGGCGCAGTAGTTATCAGTACAGGCCCCATAATGTTTTTCAGCGGCCACCTTAATGACGTCGGCCGGCCAGTCATCGCAATTTTTTGGCGGGGTACCAACTCTGGCTCGGGTTGCGTAGGCAAAAATTAGAGCATTATCAAAAAGCACCCGGCGGTCAATATTTTTTGGTAATATTGGCGTCGTATATTTTCGTGTCCTATCCTGCTCAAATTGGGAAATCTGTAGAACTCCCATGATTCCTTGATCATAGGCGTTTGGTTGGACGGCATTTTGGCAACTTGTTCCGGCCTTGACACTATCTTGAGGAACGACTCCGGTTTGACTATGGTAACCAAGTCCAAAGCATGGATCGCCGGCGCCCGTCTTCCACCAACCGTAGGCGTTGTAAATTTTAGTAATTGAAGCGGAATTATTGTAATTATAAAAAGGTCCGCTTTCTTGGGTTTGAAAAGCTCTTAAAAGGGGAACGGGAATACAAGCTCGTTTATTTACTTCTTGAAAAATTTCCTCAAGACTGGTTCCCGGCCTGGTATCCGAAGTGATCGGGGGAAGAGGCGGAACTTTAGTTGGTTTTGGAGTATTGGTTGGCTTGGGAATTGCGGTTGCCACCGGTTTTGTGGTTGGAACAATTTTATTGGTTGGATACAATCGTATTGTAGGGGTCGGGTTTCCCGATCCTATTTTTGGTGTAATTGTTGGCGGTGATGTAATCTGATTAACAGTTGGGAAGATAAATGAATTATTTGGTTTATCTAAACGACTGACAAGTTCGGGTTCTTTTGAATCAAATTTTATTGTAAAAAATTTTACCAAACTATTAGGATTAAATTTAATATTGGAAAGAAGATTTTTTATATTTTCAGCTTGAATCGGTGAAATAAACGGGGTCTTTGATAGACGACCGTAAAGATTAATAATAATAAAAGCGATGAGGAGGGAAGAGAGAATGCGGATACGGTGGTTGAACATAGTATTGATTTCCTGTTACTATTAATATACATTATATATAAGAATAAATCCTAAATTATAAATCGCAAATAACAAATAAATATTAAACGTTTAAAATTTTAAACTTTGAATTTATTTGGAACTTGGAAATTAGGATTTAGAATTTACTCATGAAAAACCATAAAGGCGAAATTGCAACTTTTCTAACTCTCGGCCTCGTCATCGTCGGCACTCTTATCACCCTCGGAACCTCTTTTTTTGTTAATAAAACCAAAATCGCCTCAAATCCGAAAGCGGGAGGAACATATAAATTATGTTGCAGGGAGTATGCCTGTGGTAAATATGGAGCTAAAGAAACGCAAAAAAAAGTAATAGCAGTTGGGTTTGAAGGGGTAAATAGTAGTGGAACGGTTGGCTATACCAGCTGTGATAATACTGGTTATTCCAATACTACTTATTGTAGTAAATTTTCCCCTGCACCAACTGAAAATGGCGGATTTGCATTTGTAGCGTGTACCGGTGGGGGAAATAATACAGAGAGTGGTTGTGTTTATTCATCACCAAAATTCTGTAAAGATAATGCGAATTGTTCTGCTGATTGTACTGAATGTACCAGTGGTAAATGGAAATGTCCTAATAATACAAATTCTTCTGAAAATGTTCCTGAAGGTTGTAAACCTACTAATTGTAAAGCTAAGTTTCCAAATAATAAAAATTTTCTTAATACAACTTTGATTTCTACCAATAAAGCCGGTAAAGCAGCCTTTTATAAATCAGAGAATTGTGATGAAACTACAAAAGTCGATTTATTAAATGATTTATTCCAATATTGTTCTGGTGAATCTGCATCCCAGTCTGAAATGACTTGTATCCCTGATCAATCCTGTGCAGCAGATTATACAAACGGCAATGAAAATCAATATGCTTATTCCATAGTTGGAAGTGTGACAACATATTATAAAGGTGCTTCTTGTTATGGTACACCTAAAGCTACTAATGTAGCGGACATAAAAACATATTGTACAACTATTCCACCTGATCCAGACGCTGAGGCAAATGCGGAGTGTAACCCAGATGTATCATGTAGTACGATAAGCAGTACAAATACAGAAGCAATGATTTCTTCTAAGGATATTAATGGAGTGATTTATTACTACAAAAATACTAATTGCGGTGGCACAAAAGTGGATGAAGCTAAAGCTCTTACTCATTGTAATAGCCAAGCTAAAACAGTGTATCCTGGAAATACCCAGAACATAGGCAACGAAGTTATTAGTACAGATGGAACTACTTATCTAAATTGTATATACATGACAAAAAAGAAAGATATTGATTATATTCCCTATATGGATAAATGCTCAACGTTTTATGGCCCAAGTTATAAGTTGGCAGAAAGTGCTGATTATACTTATTGTTGTAAACAAACACAATAAACTCATGAAAAAATATCTACTATTATTAGCCTCGCTATTTACGGCATTTGTGTTTGCCGGATATGCTGGTAATAATATTTTTATGGCTAATACGCCGCAAGTTAATCCTAATTATTTGGCTAATCTTCAAAGTCAGTTTAAAAAAAATGTCAATAATGTTTATTTAGCTTTTTCTTCTCTAAAAAAATTTGGTATTAAAAAAGATATAGCAGTTGTCTATCCAACGATGATCCCGCGTAAAAATACTTTTACTAATCCAACTATCGTTCCAAACGTAACTAAAACACCTGAAAAACCTAAATTTGCTCAAATTGATCCGGCCACAATTCCGGCTAATCTTTTTAAATACGTTTCAAAAGGAGTCTCGGCTTATGAAGGAGAGGGTGATAATATAGTTATAAAAATTGATAAAGGTACTACTTATAAAGTGAGAAAATTAAAGTTATCAAACGGAAAAATAATTGAAATAATTGATTTAACCGGTCAGTAAAATTTTTATTTGCTAATTACCTGCCTGTGCAGGCAGGAAAATTAATCTTTTATATTTAAACTAGGTACTTTGATAATTAGAAAATAGTTGATGGAGAATGGTTGCGTAGTAATGGAGAATAGAAAGTAGAGATTAGAAAAAAACTAATTTCTAGTTTCCAATTTCTATAACGAGTTACAAATTCCTGCCTGCCGGCAGGCAGGTTAAACAACTAATTTCAAATGTACATCGGACCGTTTTACTTTGACACGAAAGAGATCTTTTTGATTCTGGCGGCAATTTTATTGGGTATTGCATATTTTTTAGGTTGGCCTTTATGGTGGTTTGATAAGAGGGTTTTATTAACTCTAGTTATTTTGATGCTTTTTACCAAAGGTTTATTGCCGTCGATCCATAATGAAGCCTTTTTTATTCTGGCAATTGTTACTATATTTATGTCATTATATCTGCCCATTTTTCAAGTAGTTCTGTTTTATTTCATCAGTTTCTTGATGTTTAGGGTTTTAAAGGTAATATGAAAAAAATATGGCTCCTATTAACTTTGTTCTTGATTATATTCGGGTTGTTGTTTGTTGTTAAAAATGATGCTTTTGCACAGACATCTTGTGAACCTCCATGTGCAGCTAATGAAAAGTGTAGTTGGAATGGTAGATGTGTGCCACGTTGCAATGGTGATAATTGGGGCGGATGTTCTGTTGCCTGTGGCGGTGGAACGCAAACCAATGAATGTGGAGATTCACGAGGATGCAACACGCAGGCATGCGTCGTGCCTACCGCCACTCCAATTCCAACAATAACTCCTAATCTAACTCCGCCCCCCGGACAGATATTTATGGATGTTCCACCCGGCTATTGGGCATTTAAACAAATTAATATTCTATACAATAATGGTGTTACAGCTGGTTGTTCAACCAATCCATTAAAATATTGTCCGGAAGATCCTACAACACGGGCTCAAGCAGCAGTTTTTTTACTGAAATCAAAGTATGGTTCTTCTTATTCTCCACCTGCAGCAACTGGTATTTTTACTGATGTTCCTGTTTCTCACCCACAGGCCAAATGGATTGAAAAATTATACGCAGATGGTATTACAGCTGGTTGTTCAACCAATCCATTAAAATATTGTCCGGAAGATCCTACAACACGGGCTCAAGCAGCAGTTTTTTTACTGAAATCAAAGTATGGTTCTTCTTATTCTCCACCTGCAGCAACTGGTATTTTTACTGATGTTCCTGTTTCTCACCCACAGGCCAAATGGATTGAAAAATTATACGCAGATGGTATTACAGCTGGTTGTTCAACCAATCCATTAAAATATTGTCCGGAAGATCCTACGACACGGGCTCAAATGGCGGCGTTATTAGTAAAGACCTTTATAGTCCCTGGTTGTCCTAAAAAAATTCAAGGCGATGCCGATTGTGATGGTAATGTAACTTTCAAAGACTATTTTTATTATGTAGCTAAAAAAGCCGGAGTAACACTGCCAACAACAATTAATGTTGATTTTGATGGCAATGGAACAGTTGACGCAAACGATAGAGCTATAGTAATTAAAACCTTAAAGCCATGAAAAAAGAACTATTAAAAATCGCAACGATATTTTTAATCACGATCGGGGTAGTTTTGTGGGGATTAAACTTTATTTTCTTCAAAGGGAATGCTCCAAAATCAAAAGCAGCCGGAGAGACGATGAATCTGTCTTTTACTCCGGCGACTGCGACCGTTGCGGCTAACGCAGATTTTACTGTCACTATTCTTGCCAAACCATCGATCAATACGGTTTTACGAGGATACAAAACAAAAGTAAATTTTGATAAGGCAATTTTAAAATTAAAGTCAATTCAATATAAAATCGGAGTAGTTAGCGCTGGGCTAGGTAATACAACTGCCGACGTTACAGCAGTTAATGGCAATGGTTTTGTTGATGTAATAGGTGAAGATACGACGGCCACAGGTTATACATTGGGTGCGGCCAATGGAGCCGAAATTGTTAGTCTGACTTTTACTGCTTTAGCGGCTACAGGTACGACGGTGACAATGACTGATTCAAGTTTCTATTCAGTTAATTCCGATGGATCTTTATTTGACACTTGGACAATCGCCGCACAAAATCTTGATGTAAATGGAGGCGAAGCAAAATGCCAATCTTTTTCCGATGATTTTTCCGCGTCGAGTTTAAATGAGAGCAATTGGAGATTTATATCGTGGACAAATGGCTATGAAACGGTTGGGACGGCTGGTACCCTCAATATCCATTTACCTTTGTCAACTGAAGTTACAGCAAAAAGCTCTTTTGTGGAATCAAAGAAAATTTTGATTGGAAATTTTAGTTCAGAGATAACATTAGTTTCAAGAAACGACCCTTCAACCTATGAATTTTTTCAGTTTAATAATAAAGCTTATGGTGAAGCGGTAACAGGTGGTTTTGGTTTTAGGATATTGAATGGCAGTTTGTATACCGAAGTTTATGGTACGGACAATCCAAACAATCCAGGTCCTTCAAATCATAATATACTTGTGTCAAATACGACACCCATTAAATTAAAGTTAGAAAAAATTGGAACGAGCGCAAAAATGTCTATTGATACAATGAACGGCCAAGGTTACCAGGTGATTCGGGTTTTTGAAAATTTCAATACAAATGCGGGTTATGTTATTGCCGGAGTTCAGCATACAGGTCCAACCAATCTCACTCTTGATGCTTCTTTTGATAATTATAATCAAACTTGTTCCACAACTGGCGCAGGTAACGTCAAATTAAATTTGAAACTGAAATTTCAGGGGATTAGTAAATTACCGGCAACTGGACAGAATTCAATGGTTGTTAAAATTAAATTAATCAACCAAACAAACAATCAGGCAATTGATTTCCAAACAGTTCCTTTTACTGCCGATGACAAAGGTATATGGTCAGGACAAGCAGGTTTCAATAGTAATAATATCTTTACGGTTACTGATAAATATTTAGTTCTTGTAAAAGGCCCTCAACATATCCAAAAAAAGATTTGTGACGGTGCACCGACCGAAACTGCTGGCCCAGGACTTTACGGGTGCGCTAATGGCAGCATTACTTTAGCGGCGGGTGATAATAATCTGGATTTTTCAGGTATATTATTATTAGCTGGAGACCTTGATCAAAACGGCATAGTTGATTCGATTGATTTTGGATTAGTGAGAAATAATTTAGGTAAAACTGATGTGGCAACGCTCGCTAAAGCAGATATTAATCGTGATGGAATTGTCAATACACAGGATTTTTCGATGATTTTAGTCGCTTTAGGAATTAGAACGGACGAACGATAAGAAGTTTTTAAAGTTTATAAAGTTATAAAGTTCATAAAGATGGAAAATAAAAGCAAAATTTTTACTTACTTATTGGTAATTTTTTTTGCCATGTTTATTGGCACAGGAATCTTTCTTTTAGTGAGTAGCAGACAGGTAGTAGTAAAAGAAGGCGCTCCGTCAACATCTGCAACAATCAAACGGCAGATGATTTTTCCGACTGAAGCTCCAAAACGCGGTAAAATAAAACTAATAGAAAATAAAAGCGAAGAGCCGGTTTCATTAAAAACGAATCCATATCTAAGCTTAAATATTGTTGCCAGCTCAGATGGTGAAAACGTCTCTGCCTTTGACGTTTTAATAAGTTATGACCCTTTAGCTTTTGATTTTGTCGAAGCTGTTTCTCTTGATCCAGCTTTTCAAGTCTATTCTTTCCGGAAAGACAAACACCTGACTTTGACAGTCGTCAAAACGAGCCAAGATCAGAATCTTTCGGTTTTTTCTGGAAAAGCAGTGGTAAAATTGAGTTATAAGCCAAAAAAAGACGGAGACTTTACTTTTACGATTCTGTCTGTATCTGACAAAGAGACCAGCAAATTTGTCAATGAAAAAACCGAAGTAATTTATCCGGGGGTTAATGCAATAAAGGTCACTGTAAATTAAAATTTTAAGCAAATACGTCATCCCCGTGAAGACGGGGATCCAGGAAATTTTAGTCTGGATTCCCACCTACGAGGGAATGACTTTAATCAACATTCAAGATTTATAATTTAGTATCATTTAGTTGTGAATAACTTAAAACGAATAATTTTACTACTACTTTTTTTTGTATTGCTGCCGTTAATAACTGTAGTAAATGCCGCCAGTCTGAAGTTTGATAAAACAACAGTTTCAACCACAAATGGTGGGACTTTTCAGATTGCAGTGACAGTTGACCCGGGAAGCGATCCTATATTATCAACCGATGTTTATGTTACTTTTGATAGTAGTTTACTAAAGGCTAATAGCGTATCAGCAGGATCTCTTTTTCCGGCAGTTACCAACGATACGGCAACTTCGGGCAAGGTTTATATCACAGGGATGGTTACTGATACGGCTACGCCAGTGACAACTACCGGAACAGTTGCAACAATTACTTTTCAAGCTCTGAAAGATGGAAGCGGAACTTTGTCTTTTGATTGCAATACTTCAACTATTGTTAAAAATGATATTAATACATCTAACGTTATAAATTGTTCTCAAAACAATAGCTCGGTCGTCACGATTGGAAGTGGTGGAGGAGGGACAAATCCAACTTCAGTACCGGTATCAGAACTTCCTCAAAGCGGAGTGTTTGATAATATTGTGAAACTTGTAATACCAGGGATAATATTGTTACTATTAGGTAGTATATTTAGACTAGTACTTTGAAAAACAGTTAAATCTTAAATGTTAAAGGTTAAATAAATTACAAACTATTAAATATTAAACTAAAAAAATATTTTTCTTATTTAACTGTTTAATCTTTAATATTTGTTTAACAATTAATATTTAATCTTTAAGATTTTTTTTTATGAATAATCCTGCCATCAAAAAAATCTCCGCCATCGTTATTGGAATAGTTATTTTTGTCGTATTGGTTTTTGGTTATTTTGCTATTTTTGGAACCCGCGCCGCCGATTTTGAGCCTCGTGACGTAATTGTTTCCAATATTGAAAAAAATTCTGTTCGCGCCACTTGGGCAACCGGAGTTGATACTCAAGGAGTAGTTGAATACGGAACCACGCCAACCGCTTTAAATTTTTTTGCTCCTGAAGCCACTAAGACAAAAACGCATACTATAGATTTAACTCTTCTTTCTCCAAACACGACCTATTATTTTGATGTTCGGGTAGGGGATACGAAGTATGATAATGGCGGTGTGCCTTGGACTTTTACAACAAAGGGGGCAGAGAGCTCAGTTGTTGCCCCAACTACAGCTCCTACTCAATCCGCTTCTCAACAACCAACTCCGTTTCAACAACTTAAGATTCCTGACGGAACAGAGGGTTGTACGGAAACAGATTGTACTAAGATAAAAGAAAAACTAGGCAAAGGATGTTCAACTCAGGACTACTTTTTGTGCTTGAAGAAGGTGACCCCTACCCCTATCCCGTAATTAGAAAATTTGAAATAAAGTCCACAATTGGAAACAGAATATTGCTTAACATTGAACTGCCGGCAATCGGAAAGATTAATAATATAAGAAAAATCATTCCATATCTTTGTAACCCTTTCCATTCATGAGCTTTTTCTTCGGGTAAAATTCCCTCAACTATTTTAAATCCGTCCATAGGATGAATCGGAAGTAAATTAAAAACTCCCAAAACAATGTTCATTCTTATCATTGGAACAAAGATAAAACTACCTATAATAGTTAGCATATCAAGTTGCAAAATTATGAATAGTTTTAGTAATAAAGAAAGCACTATAGCCAAAATAAAATTAGAACTCGGACCGGCTATTGATATGAAAGCTGCGTCCCTCCGAGGGTTCTTTAGATTATAAGGATCAAATTGGACCGGTTTACCCCAGCCAAAACCCAAAAGTAGCAAAAAAACCATTCCCATCGTATCAATATGGACTAATGGATTAAGTTTTAGTCTGCCCTGAAGCCTTGGAGTCGGATCACCCAGATAATCGGCAGCCCAAGCATGAGAGAATTCATGGATAGTTATAGCTACCAATAAAGAAGATAGATAAATTATAAAGAGGAGAGGATTGGAAAAAAGATAAGAAATCATATTGTTTTTGTAACTCTATTATGATATCATAAAAATCCTATGGTTAAATGTTATCATTGTGAAAAATCTTTATTATACGGCCGTTCTCATACTCATCATCGAGGTGTTGCCGGAGGACGATGGAAAAAAAGAGCTCCAAAAACTCAACGTATTTTCAAAGCGAATCTTGTCCGTTTGAGTATTATTGAAAA
Organism: Patescibacteria group bacterium; assembly: GCA_038064615.1. Classification (GTDB taxonomy): domain Bacteria; phylum Patescibacteriota; class Microgenomatia; order UBA1406; family GWC2-37-13; genus GWC2-37-13. The sequence goes on along the minus strand of JBBTSR010000002.1, from coordinate 152,863 downwards.
AGGAAAAGCCATCAGAATAAGATTGTGTACCAAATGTTTAAAAAGAATTCGAAAAGATATGTTGGAAGGAAAGAAACCATTCCTACAGTTGAAATCGGTTAAAACGGTCAAGTCAGTTGAATCGGTTAGATCAAAAGAAAAAGAAAAGAAAAAATTTTAATACTCAATCTTCACCAGCTCGTCATTTTCTTCTCTAAATAATTGTCCTTTTTGTTCAATTGATCTTTGAGTAAAAACAACTCCGTTAAGATGATCCATCTCATGTTGAATAATAATTGCCTCAAAACCAGTAAACCATTTTAGATATTTTTTTCCAGTAAGGTCTTGATAATGGAGGAATATTCTCTCAGCCCGTTTGACCGGGCCCCAGATGCGGGGAATGGAAAGACAACCTTCGAGTTTGACCCTAGGCTTTTTGCTTTTATAAGGACGGACCTTTTTAGGACTGTCCTTAAAAAGGTCCGTCTTTGTTATAATCTTCGAGTTTACAAAAACTTTGATTTTTGCTTTTTCTGTTGGTTTAATGATGAAGATTGACAGGTCAAGCCCGACCTGATTGGCGGCCAGGCCGACGCCGGGCGGATCATCTTGAGCTACTAAAACTTTTTCCATTTCAGAAACAATTTTCTTAATTTTTTCATCGACCTTGGGGACCGTTTTTGTTGGTTGAGTTAGAACGGTTGCTGGCACTGTGACGATTTTTAGCATGAAGATATTATAGCAAATTGGATAAGTCCTAAAACGAAGTGCAACATTTGTTGATAAAAGGCCTATAGTATGATAAAATATCAACTTATGACACCAAAGAGGATTGAATTCGAACTTGACCCTTTTAAATTTAAATTAAAGAATCTTGCGGTGGGTCTAATTCAATTTCCTTTGTATTATAAATTAGCTTTATATGCGACTGAATTGCAAGCTCAAGCTCTGAAGCATTTAAGAAATTACGATGTTATCCAAGGACAAGGAGCCGATTTTGGTTATACGGCTGGAGTAGCTTCAATAGCTCTTTTAGCCGCCGGTGATTCAATAAAAAACCAGTTAGTCATGTCAACAGGCCTTGCGGTTGTCACTAATATTCTTGAAATAGTTGATGCTTTAACAAGACCAGGTGCACGATTTGATGGGGGGGATCTTTTAGCCTGTACGATCGGTTCTTTTACGCCATTTTTGGTGAATTTACTAGTCAATCAATTAAGCAAAAAATCGTTAAAAATATCCAATAATTTGTAAAATATATTTTTATTGTATAATGAAATTATTATGGATCAAGAAACTATAACTAAAAGAGACGAAAGCCTTAAGAGCGATTTTAGAGGTGAAAGATTTTTAGGAGCAAATAAATATAAAGATCTGGAATTGTTACTAAAAAAAATATATGGAGTTGATATAGTGTTTGACATGAGTTCATATGATACAGATCCTGTATATAATAAAAGTCTCTTGCATCAGAATGATAATTTGGTCTTTATTCCGAAAGGATTCACATTAAAAAACGGTGAAAAAGAAGGTGAATATCATAATTTAACTGCAAAAGAATTGATAACATTACTTGAGTTGAGGACAACTAACGGGGAATCTTCCTTAATAGAGCCACAAAATCTAAGGAATTTTAAACAAGACATTAATTTATTGAAAGATCAAGTTGTAACTGCTGGAGAATGGTTAATTATTAGAGAAAATGCGAAAGTACAACAAAGGACTGCTCAAAATATTGAAAAAGCTTTTCCAACAATACCCTCTAAATCTACCGACTTTGTTACTTTGAAACAGGGTATGGTATTCAGTTTGTTAAAACCAAAAAGTAAAAGACAGGCTTTTTGTTTTACCTCAAATACCCTGGGTGAAGGAAAATTGGCCATTTTTTCACATAATAAAGAAAATCAATTAGTCTTAGCAAAATTTCCTGTAGGAACTCCGACTAATGTCCATCAGCTGACCGTGAGAAAAGTATAAATATTTTAGGTATAATATCTTCATGAAACTTTCCCTTTGCATCGCAGTTTACAACGAAGAAAAGAATCTTCATTATCCAATGGACTGCGCGATTGATATTGCCGATGAGGTGATTATTGTTGACGGTGGTTCGATCGATCGAACGATTGAAGTTGCTAAATCTTATGGCAAAAAGGTTACGGTCATAAACTCTGATAATCCCATCATGTTTCACAAAAACAAACAAAAGGCAATTGAAGCGGCGAAGGGGGAGTGGATTTTGCAGTTAGACGCGGATGAAGAATTAACACCAGAATTAATTGAAGAAATTAAAATAATTACGAATGACGAATTACGAATTAACGATAAACCAGTCGCCTATAATATTCCAAGAAAAAATTTTTTTCTAACCCGTTTTTTAATGAAAGGTGGGCAATATCCGGACTATACAATTCGTTTATACAAAAATGGTGTGGCAAAATTTCCCTGCCGCAACGTTCACGAAAACGTTGAAATTATAAAATTACCCCCTGCCCCCTACAACCTACAACCTAAAATAGGCTTTCTTAAAAATCCACTTCTTCATTACGCTGATCCGGATTTCTCCCGCTATTTAATGCGCTGGGATCGCTACACCACTCTTGAAGTAGAAAATATGAAATTCGTAATTCGTAATCCGCAATTGAATTTAAATTATTTTAATTATTTTATTGTCAAACCCTGTGTGACTTTCTTTCTGATGTATTTCCGTCACAAGGGTTTCATGGATGGTTTTCCGGGATTTGTTTTTGCTCTGTTTTCGTCAATTAGATTTTGGGTGATTTATATAAAGTGGATAACTAAGTCTAAGCTCCGATCTTGAATTCTACCACTTCTCCATCTTTCATTTCGTAATCTTTTCCGGTAGTTTGTACTAATCCTTTTTCGCGTGCAGCCGTCCAACCAGGAGCTTCTATAAATTTCTGGTAGGGGATGACGTCGGCTTTAATAAACTTCTTTTCAAAGTCGGTGTGAATTGTTCCGGCGGCCTGTGGAGCCAGCCAACCTTTTTTGATTGTCCAAGCCTTGACTTCAATAACGCCTGCCGTCAAAAACGAGATTAAACCGAGAGCTTCATACGCTTTTTTAATTAAGCGATTGAGTCCGGTTTCTTCAAGTCCGTATTGTTTAAGATATTCTTTTTGCTCCACAGGATCAAGTGCAACAATGTCAGATTCTAACTTTGCACATAAATAAATATAATTATCACCTATGCTGTTATTCCCGTCCTCATTCGGGGACAGGCTCCGGCGGGAACCCATGTCTTTTAGAATTGCTTTGATTTTCTTTTCGGTTTCTATCTTATCTTGTAATTGGTTTTCGGAAACATTAAAGACATAAATAACCGGCTTGATAGTCAATAAGTTCAGTGGCTTTAAAGCGATTAATTCTTCTTCAGTTAAATTTTGCTGGCGGACGGGGATTCCTTTATCCAACTGTTCTTTAACTTTCCGTACAACCTCGTAGGTTGTATTGGCTTCTTTTTGTTTATTCAAAGTTTCCAGATCGGCGAGAATTAACTCCGTTTCAATCGTTTTTATATCATCAGTCGGATTTATTTTGTCAGATACATGGACAACGTTTCCATCTTCAAAAAGTCGGACGACGTGAACTATTGCTTCCACTTCTCGAATATGGGATAAAAATTTATTTCCTAACCCTTCTCCTTTCGAGGCTCCACGAACTAAACCGGCGATGTCATAGAATTCGATAACGGCTGGAACAATCTTAGTTGTATTAACAATTTTTGCAAGTACGAGTAATCTTTCATCCGGCACTTCTATGATTCCGACGTTTGGTTCGATAGTGCAGAAAGGATAGTTAGCGACGTTTGCTACTTGTTTTTTTAATAGTGCATTGAAAAGAGTACTTTTGCCAACGTTTGGAAGTCCAACGATGCCGATACTTAATTTCATATGAAGGATATTATAGCAGTATTTTAATATTTAAAATTTAATATTTATTTATTATTTGTAATTTAATATTTGTTATTTTCTATAACAAATTTTGTGCCTATACGACTAGGTTACCTATCACAAAAAATACCTTGTCCCAACAATATAATCCTATACATTTGTAGGTTATAAGCGATTGACATCAATTTTTAATTTTTATATCTTATTTTTTAACATGCGTGAAAATTTTTTCTACCGGAAATTAGGAAAAATAATTTTTCGTTTGCGAGAAAAAAAGAGGCTAACACAAGAGCAGCTCTGCCTGCTTTGTGACATCAACCGGTCATATTTTTCAAAAATAGAAAAGGGGATGGCAAACCCCTCGCTTAAAATTCTTAACAAAATCTGCCGCATTTTAAGAATAAAAATATGTGATTTGTTAAGAGGAATGTAATTTCATATATAAATGTGGTATATTGAGCAAATTATTTTGTCATATCAATCTAAAGTATGTGTTTTGTAGGTTATAACCTACTGCTTTTGGATTTTGATTCCAATATTATTGCTCCATGGTTCGTGGAAATTTTTATTATAAGAGATTGGGTGAAAGTATTATATCTTATCGAAAAAAACTCAAATTATCACAACAACAAGTAGCAATTCTTTCCGACGTCGACCGTAGTTATCTCGCCGAAGTTGAAGAGGGGAAAGCCAATCCATCAGTCAGATTTCTTCATAGAATTTCAAAAATTCTTAAGATAAAAGTAAGGAGTTTGATAAAAGATTTATAGTATTGTAACTAACACAAGAACTATAATTAACAACCCAAACCCCAAGAACTCCAAATATTGCGGCCAGAAGATTATAGTGACAGTTTGATTATTCCACCCCCGCCATGACTTACCGTTCGCCTTTTCACTACTATTCGTAGACGGCTCACGGAGCGTTTCATCGGCGGGCTTAGGCGTCTCTTCGAGTCGCCACGCATTCGCCCAGTTGTTGACTAAAACATGATCAAGAATTTTTCCATTGCTAAAAGCAATCCAGCCAGTATCATAACCTTGATTAAGTGTAATATGTTTAGCACGTGACTGATCAGAAATTTTGACAGTATAGGTACTTGAATTTGGATGACTAACTTCAAAATCAGCTACACTTTGAGATGCATTTATCATCGTTTTTTCAACCCGTAGGGAATTTATAAAAGAGTATGGAATAGGATTAATAGCAAATCGGAAAATTTTATTTATAGTTGGGTCAGAACCTATAGAAACATTATTAAACAATATTCTGTAACCTACGTTATACATGTCTTGTTCTGGGAGAAGAATATAATTTGTACCTAATTTAGTGGATAAATAGTTATCAATTAGTTGCTCTTTATTATTGAGTTTTGATATCTGTAATTGAAGACTCTTGCCTTTAATATGTTCTGTTTTAAAAGAAATAACATATCCAGATTTGTGATTTAGATTGGGTAAATCTTGAATTACACAACTAGAGGCATCTATAGATAGTAGTTCGACTCCATCTGACATATTACCGGCTTTTTGAATATTCCCAGACTGTAGCGTATCGCATGATTCAGCGCCTCTGGTATAAAAAGAACTGTCTTGTATTGATTCATAACTATTGTAACCCTTAACTTTTGGTACAACTACTTTTATGATTCCTGGACTATCAAATAGTGGCAGTTGAATATTTTTTTCAATTTTTAAACTGTCTGAATTTAATTGATAAAGAAGTTGATTGTTTAGGTAAATTTTTGGATAAAGAAGAATAACTTTTGTAAGATTATTTGGATCAAATTCCGCAATATCATCGTAATTAATTACGGGAATTTTAATAATCTTTCCTGAAAAAGACGTAGGAATTGTCGAGGAAAAAATAAATTTGGAATCAGATTCTGTAATATATGTAGGTGTCATATCGTTCTTATTTCCATTAATTTCCCTAAAGGGAAAAAAAACAGTTGCTAGATCATTATTATTGGTTGAAATATAATCGCCATATTGTTGTGTGGCACTGTCTATTGAAGCCCAGTTGTATTTCGGAGAAACATACGGCAAATTAGATTGTATATTAATGTAGTCTTTTAGGCCCTGTTTTTTAAGTGTATAAATATCAATATTGCCGAATGATTTTACATAAGAAATTAATTCAGATTTATTTAGAAAAGACTGTATTTCATCATATTGAAGCGATTTAGGATTAGAAGGAATTACAATATTTTTATCAACCATAATCCAGCTAATAGCATATTTATGAATAACGTTGTTAAATAAGGTTATGTTTTTTGCGTGAAATGCTTGTGATAATTCCCAATAGTAATTTTCATTACCAGGACTCCACACATCAAATGCACGATCTAAAATAGGCTGTTTGATCCCATACCATAAAAATCCTGATCCTCTGTATCCCCAGTTATAAAAGTTCCAATAAACGTAAGAATGTTGCGGGAGATTGGCAATTCTGCCGTTTGGATTTTCGTGAGCAAAAAAGTCCATTAATTGAAAGTATTCATTAGGTATGGATAAGCGAACATTGCTATAAAATAATCCATTTTGAAAAATTGGAAATATAGACAATATTAATAATCCAAAAATGACGAGATATGTGGATAATTCTAATTTGAAAGAAGTGATTTTTTTTGATAGTTGATATAACCCAATTGAAAACAGCACTGCATAAGAAAAACCTGCCAAAATTGATAATTTGGTAAAATAAATTCTAAATATTTCTAAATAAAGAGGTAATTTTTGTATGATTTGATAGGGGAGAGAAAATGGAAATTGTTGATTAGCGAAAATCGTGAATATAATTAAAAATAAAAAAATATAATAATAAAATTGGCGATCTTTTTTGTAAAAACAGACGATTAAACCATATATTATTATGGCAAATAATAGGTAGTTAATAATTTGTATTATGTTTTGGCTTGTATATTGTTGCCACTCTCCCATTATGGGCGGTACTAGATTATTATTTTTTTCGTAGTCATAGGTATCAAACCAAAAACCTTTCAGTTGGACTGCATTTGAAAAAGTTGATGCTTTAAGATTTTTTAGATAAAGATCCTCCGAAGACATCTGATTAATTTTGGCCTCTTTAACGATATATAAATTATGAAAGTTAAAATATGTAAATGGTAAGATCCAGAATGCATTCAAAAGAAATGTAAACAATATAATTTTTAAAATCCTAATTAAATATTGTTTTTGCTTGATAAGTAAGAAAAAAATATAAAGCCCTAAAGCCCCATAAGTAACAATAAACAAAGTTGGTACAAACCCTTGTGGAATACTTAACAAGCTTATTAATAAAAAGAATAACCAGGCTTTTCGACTATTCTCTTTTAAGATCCAAGTAATAGAAAAAAATAACCATGGAAGCGTAGCAAATTGGACAATAAACGACTCATATTGGATATAAAATGTTTGTATTGTAGCAAGATTAAAAATGTAGAATAAACCTCCGAGTAGGGCAGATTTCTTATCATTAGTTACATATTTAAAAAGAAAATAATATGTTCCTAGTGCTCCAAAAAATAAACAAATCATGTAAAAAAAGAAACGAAGTTGATTAACTGGGATAAAAAAAGACATTACAAGTAATATTAATTGCCGCGGGAGTTCTGCTGCGTGACCCAGACCACCTAATAAACCTAATCCTTGATTTTCTTGCCAAACCGCAAATATCGAGCGCTTGATATTCATTAATAAATTAAACTCCGGATGGAGATTGTCCCAGCCCGTTATCCATTTTCCCGATTCAAAATTTGTTATTCCAATTAAAAGCACAACAAAAGACAATATTAATTGAGGATAGTATTTCTTGAAAAATAATTTGTACATACTTTATCTATTATTGTTAGATATTACTATTGTAATGTAAGTTAGGTGTAGTTATGTCTTGATAACAATGAATTGAGTTTTATAAATGATTTATGGAGTGATTGACTGTAAAATTTATTATCTTCTATGATATTTTCATACCACAGTTTTCCAAGCTTTTTCCATGTGTATTGTTTATAAAGTCGTTTTGAAAAATATTTCATATTTTTCATTTTTTGAGGATTCTGAAAATTTTTTATTGAAGTAACAATACCTTTTTTTGTCATAGGAAAAAATATGTCTTTATCTGTTAAATTAGCTTTTATCATTGCATCTGAAAACTCTATATTTTTCTTAATATCTCTAAAATTATCTGACAATATAAAAGGCTTTTTGTATGACAAGGCGAAAGAAAGAGGGCCGGAGGCGGCCATAAATGCTCGATATGGAAAAATCATTAGATCTGAAGCGGCATAGTATGTTGAGATATCTTTTTCATCAACAAATCCAGTCAATTTGATATTTTTTGATTTTTGTATTTTCCGAGAAATTTTTGCATAGTACTCTTTATAATATTGTTTACTGGCAAGTGGAGGGGTTTTTCCACCAGCTAATATAAATTTGATTTTTTTCCCAGCTATAGTCAGCGATTTAGAAAAATTATTCACTAGAAAATCAGCGCCTTTGTACCATACAACAAATCCGAATGAAGTAGCAACAAATTCATTTTTAGTAAACCCAAGTTTTTTTCTTGCTTCAAGATATGAAATTTGTCTATGAGGAAGATCTACTCCATGAGGAACAAAGACGATTTTAGCTCGAGGATTAATCTTTTTTAGCTCAGCAACAAATGCATTTTCCAGTATGATGATTTTTTGTGTAGTAAAACTAAACAATAGATAAAAAACCTTAATACACATGGTAAATATTTGTATTTTTACCTTTGATAAAAGATCATTTCCATAGCCAAGATGCGGACCAATTTTTTTTAAATCCAATATAACAGCATGTAAGACCAGATTTGTCCTGTAGCCAAGAAGTTTCAAAAACAAAAGAAAAAATGGGAATAAACTAACTACATAAAAATCTCCATAGAGAGAAAAATCAAACTCGACTAATAAATCTTTAGTTTTATTATATTTTAATAGCTTTTTAAAAATTTCTAAATACATAGAAAATTTATTTTTTTCAAAAGCTCGTTCTACATAGACTCCTTTTTCTGCATATGTCTCGGCATGAGAAGTTTTATCGGCTATAACTACGATAGATTTATCCAATTTTTTCATATGAGGATAGATAGAGGTAACAGTATTTTTTGCAAAAGAGACAATCCCATGAGTTTTATTGTAAAGCGTTCCACGTTTTGGATAGGGTGAGATAAGAATGAGTGATGGGTTTTTCATATTTTTTTACACATTAAATTACAATATGTTGTATGTTTCATCACTGATTTTAGATTATTTTCTGAATAGGGGATCACTTTTCCCCTAGTTTCATCAATTATTGAGATTGAAGTTAAACCGAGCTTAAAAATATATGTAATTAACTCATCAGGGGAATATCCAAAAGATTGTATGCTTTTAGGATTATATTCAAAAAATAACGTTAAATCATTTTTAAGGACGGTCTTTTTAGCACCTTTTAAAGCTAAAAGCTCTGCTCCTTCAATATCCATGATAACGGTATTAATTTTTTTATTTTTTAAAAACGAATCTAAGGCAATACTTTTAACTGTTTTGTAATTAGCTTTATTACCAACAATTATAGATGATTTTCCAGTATGGACTGAATCTGTAGAAAATTGTACAACTCCATTTTTATCTGAAACAGCAGCATTCTTAACCTTAATATTGGTAATTTTGTTTAAATTTATATTTTTTTTAAGTAATTTGAGGTTATTTTTATCCGGCTCGAAAGCAAAAACCTTCCCTTTTCTTCCTACTTTTTTTGATGCAAGTAGAGAATAATAGCCGTTGTTGGCTCCAATATCTAATACAACATCACTTGTTTTTATGTTTTCAAGAAAAAGTTTAGTTGTAATTGGCTCATAAGTACCCGTCATTATTAAACTAATACCAGAGCAAACATCTTGACTATAGACCAACATTTTCTGACCGGTTGAAAGAGTGATCCTCTTTGTGTCATCAGTTTGTAGGGAGGCGTAAACGCGCTGGAAGAATATATTTAGCTTTGGAAAATAGGTATCCAATAAACCTTTACCTATGAAAGGCTTAGTAAATAAAGAAAGCATTAATAACAAATTTTTTTTCATACATATTTTTTACGTATTATAATTATAATCGTGTATTATTTTGTTTTATGTTGCTTTCTTTTTCGGAAAATTGGAGCAGCGACTGTTGGAATGGTGATCGCTGCTGCTATGTTAAAAGGATCAGTGTATGGGTCGCCATTAACATAATCAAGAGGATTTAGATTCTTAGTTACTTTAAATCTATTTTCTTCTTCTGCTTTATCAAATTTGAAAACAGTTACCCTATTTCCAATTTCTTGAAGCTCGCTTGACATCCCATCGTTTAGCCAAAGAGGTATTGATACCAAATCAGTAAAAGCATTACCTGCAATTTCAAAGGTATTTGCATGATTAAAATCTGTTCCGTGTACTTTTGGTTGCCATTCTGCTGTACTTGCTCTATACCCACCAAACCATGTTAAACCAGCGAGTCTTTGTGCTTCTGGGGATAAATCTTTTGGTAACCATAATACATCCCATTCACCTTTAGTTAAGTGTCCGTGTAAATTAGAATCAAAGCTAACTACAAAAGCAGGAGCCACATCAAAAAATTGTTTTCCATTATCAAGCTCGACTCTTAAACCTTGGCCAAATAATACTTGAGATCCTTTTGCCGCTACAACATCAGTTGGAATTTCATTTCTGTCTTCTTGATATATTCGAGTCATCACAATTGGTCTATTGTCAACCATATCAGGAGCATTGAGCGGTTGGACCCCCATAAAATATCCTGGTGGAAAGACTCTATCAGGCCAGGCCGCTTGAGTAATTGGATTATTCTCCGGTGTATAATTTGCTGGCATTTCGTGAAAATTTCCGTCGGCGTAAAGTCCATAATATCTTTCGTCTGCTCCCATCTGTGCAATCCCTGTCCAACCAGCATAATTAGCATCGACACTTGTTAAAACGTCTTGCCATTTTTGTTGTTTGTCTAAGTTGCCAACTTCCGCAAGGATTTTACGATCTTGGGCGGAAAAGGAAGCAAATAAATCAGGCTCAGGTGTTGGTGTTTCTGTGGGATTTAGTGTTGCTGTTGCCATTGGAAGATCAGGTATTGGTAGAAAAGTTGGGGTGGCGGTTGGCAAAATATTATTAACGGCTTGAGTTAATGCGTCAACAGTTTGAGTCAGTGCGACTTTAAAATGAAAATCTTTTGATTTTAATTTATTTATATTGGCAATGGCCACTGCTGTTACAGCAAGTGCAGCTGTGGTAACAACGCCTAGAACTACTTCACCAGTTGATGGCCTTCTCATATTATTTATTATTCTTCAATTTATAACTCATATATATTCCGGTTCCGAGGGCGAAGAGTTCGCCAGTGAATAAAAGTAATCCCATCTCCGGTCCTGCGCGAGGTACTTTTGGAGGAGTAGCGACCTGTTTTTCGATGCAAAATTGAGATGAATCGTCGTCAGTTGTAGTATTTGACCAAGCTTGAGCTTTATTGACTAAGCAAAACAAACCTTGATCGGTCGGTAAATTAGCTTGTGAGTTGATTTGCATTTTAAAGTAATAAGTTTTTTGTTCATCAACAGCAAAAGCTCCAGCATCCCAAGAAACTATTCGGGACGACGCATCAAAAGTTCCCGGTCCTTCGATTGGTGTCAAATAAGAAGGGACATAATCTTTGGCAGTCATTCCGCCAAAAGTGGTCGTTGAGGTATTTTTTATTGTTACTTTAAACATGACGTATTCACTTGGTTTGTAGCGGGGATCTGAAACAGAAAGATTATCAACATATTCAGAAGTTCCTGGTTTGGCGACCATTTTATCAACTAACATCGAATAAGATTGACAAGGGGATTCGTACTGTCCGCCACAACCGGCTGAAACAGAAGCAGTAACAACGAGAAATAAAAAAACAATCGCAAGTAAAGCAAATATTTTTTTCATAATAAGGCATTATACTATAAGGTTTATCAGATGTCAACTATAGGTCAGGAAATTTTCAATTTTCAATTTTCAATTTTCAAAGTATAATATCAGCATGATTAAATTGAATGCAAAAGAGTTACGTGATGTTGATGAGACAAACGTTGCCATTGCTGAAAAAATAAAAAATATAAAGCGTCGGCCAATGTATTTTATATTGGAAAATATCTATGATACTTATAACATTGGCGGATTGTTTCGATTAGCAGATGCTTTATCTATTGAGAAGATATATATATGTGGGGAAAGCGAGATACCTCCTAATTCAAAAATAAAAAAAGCGTCGATTGGAACTTATAAAGTTGTCAATTGGGAATACAAAAAAACTGCCAGAGAAGCAATTGACGACTTAAAATCCAAATTCCAAAATCCAAGATCCAAACAAATTCCAAATTCCAAAATCCAAATTATTGCCGTCGAGCAACATAAAAACTCAATTCCTTATCAAAAAGCCGATTATTCTTTGCCTTTAGCATTAATTCTTGGCAATGAAACCTATGGAGTGACTAAGGAGACGTTGAAGTTGGCTGATAAAATTGTTGAGATACCGATGTGGGGGATTAACAAATCATTAAATGTTATTGTATCAGCGGCGATTGTGTCGTACTTCACAATCAATAAATGAAGATTATCCAAACTCTTTTTAATACCGTTTTAATTTTTATATAGGTTCTTTGTGTCATCCCCTCGTAGGAGGGGATCCAGTTGATAATTACTTCTTTTAAAAATGTATATTTAGCTTGGATTCCCGCCTCCGCGGGAATGACAAATCAATTTTTTGATCTTAATTTTGGTGAATTTTAAAATGCGCTTGACATTCTAAAAAGTATCCTTTATTGTTTAATTATAGGATTAATTTAATTATTTATCCTAGACCTTTACGCCGCCGAGTCCAAAGAAATTTTCCGAGGGCCCGGCGCGTTTTTTTCACCTCACCGTCGCCTCTTGATTAGCCAGGGTTCCCTTGTAAATCAATTTATTTTCCTCAATCCGAGCCTCTTTGGCATAAAAGAAGCTGCTATATCCCGAAAGCCGATCGTTAATATAATTGATGATCAACTGCCTTTTGTTCTTTACTGAAGCCAGATCAGTCAACATATCAGCTGACAGCTGGGCACTGACTTCTTTAATAAAATGAGGCTTGTTAAAAGATAAAAATGCGTTAACAGGAAGAGGAATCCGGTTAAGTTGGAAATTCTGCGGCTCGAAAACGTTGACATGATTATCTTTGAGCGAGGCTCTCATTTTTAAATAAAAAACGGGGGATGGCGGCAATAATTTCATGGCAAATTCAACGGCGACTTTGGGAATACCGATTGCGGCGGCATAACTTGGAACAACAGCTTTATTTAACCCACCGGAAACTTCAGCCGATCCATCAGTATTAAATTTTACTTGCACGTTTTGATATGGCCAAAATTTCCAAGGCCGGTTATTCATTAGAGCTGAAGCTTGAGCTGAAGACCAGCTCGTGTCAACATTGTGGCGTCCAAATCTTTGGATGCTTAATTCATCAGAAGTGGAGGCGGGGAGAGTGCCATACTCAACTCCGCTCTTTGCATGAGCTTCAACGCGGTCTTGCTCGGTGAATCGAATTCCGAGATCTTTAGGTTTGTTTGTTCCTAATAAATTAGCAATGGCAGGAATATAGCCCATGTACCCGAGTCCGAAAATAATAGCCGTAATCGAAAAAAGAAAAACAAACAAAAAAAGTCTGCCAATGAGTTTCATAAATATTTCAGAAATTAATAACAGATATTATACTATTCTATTACAAATAAATATTAATTTAGGAATTTACCTTGGCAATAAAAGCAATTTTTCTCCTTTTTCTCTAAGTAATTTTTTTTTTGCTTTCACATAAACACTATCTATATCGTTTAAAATATTCGGGCTTATTTTTATAAGGTTCTCGATTGATCCAATATCAGCTTTTGTAAGAATAAAAAGGCAGTTAAGTATTTCTAGTGTCGGACAAATTTTTAATACATCGTCAATAGTTTCTTTTGTTTGAGAATTGACGATTTTTCCTAAAAAATCATGATTGGCTATCAAATGAAGACATAATTCAATCTCTTTTTTATTGAAATCCATCCATTTTAAATAATGTTCCACTTCTTGGGCCGAGTCAAGGGAGTGTTTGGGATTGGTCGGATCATTTCTTTTTCCGTTATCATGAAATAAAGTAGCTGCTCTGATAACCTTTACTCTATCAACGTCAGGCTTATTGATCACTCCCGTTGTGTCGAGATTTCTAGCTACATGATTAATATGTTGTCCTACCGTTTCATTATGAAACCAAAATTGGGGAACGAAGTCAAGTTTTTGTAAAATCAAAGGTCGAGTACTCCACATACTTTTGGGATTACCTATGTCTAGTTCTCTTCTAAATTCATCATCACTCGGATGAATTTTTAATAAATTACCAAGATTTTTAAACCATTGATGCATTTTTCGGTCTTCTAAGGACAATGACTCTCGCAATGAACCTCCTGGTTTAAGAGTTAATATTTGCTTGTTTGCTTCGGGTAACATAAGATAAGGTCTATACTTATAACAAATTTGGAAGCATTTAACAAGAAAATTTTTTAATTAAGTTGAAGTGAGATATCCAGGGCTTTGGAAGAATGAGTTAGGGAGCCGAGAGAAATAACGTCGGCGCCAACTTGGTTGTAGTCTTTAATATTATCTTCGTTAATTCCGCCGGAGAGCTCGAATAAGATTAATCGGTAATTATTTTGTTGCTTAATTGTTTTTATCGTCCTAACAGCAATTTTAGGCTCAAAGTTGTCAAGCATGATGATTAGTGGGGCCAAAATATTTATTTCAAAATAATAATTAGCTAATAAAATTGCTTCTTTTTCCGTCTCAACTTCAATTTCAAACGGATTTTTAACTAAGTTTATTTTTATTTGATTCATAATCATTTTAAAACTTTCAAGGCGTGTAACCCGAGATTTTTTAGCTAATATGTCAATATGGTTATCTTTGATAAGAATTTCATCAGAAAGGGAGAGTCGGTGGGTGAGACCGCCGCCAATAGAAACGGCTTTTTTGTCTAAAAGCCCCCACAAAGTCTTGCGGGTGGCGGATAGGGGAGTTCTTAAATTATTTTTGGAAATAAGCGAATTTGTCAAAGTTGCAATACCGGACATTCGTTGCAAAATATTTAAAACAATTCTTTCGAATTTTAAAATTTCCAAAGGGTTGCCAGATAGTTCAATTAATAAATTTTTTTCTTTAATGACTGTTCCATCCTTAGTAAATTGCTTGACTTTCAAATGAGTTCTCTCATTAATCAAATAAACAACTTCCTCAATTCCGGCAACAATTCCTTTTTGCTTAGCAATAATAATCGCCTTTGAATCTTTATATTTTCCAGTAATTATTTTTGAAGTAATATCATTTTCGACTAAATCGTTTTTTGTTTGAAAATCAAAAAGGTCAAGGCAAGTTTGAGAGTAAACTTTATTTTTAACTGTGAGTAGGTGACTTTTGTCGAAATATTGTTTGATAATATTATTCATATGATTAATTATCTGGGCGTGATAAATCACGCCCCTACAGAAAACATTCTTTCAATTGGCACTCTGGCGCGATCGGCAATTTCTTTAGGAACCTTAACTTCAAATTCTAAATTAATTAATGAGTTTAAAAGTTTAGGTAGAGTTATCATCTTCATAAACTGGCAGACCATATCATCACGAAGCGGAGCAAAGTTTTTTCCGGGATTTTGTTTTTCCAAGCGATGAATAATACCGGTTTCGGTGGCCACAATAAAATCAGTTTTTTTCGATCCTTTTGCATGTTTGAGCATTCCGCCTGTTGACAGAATATGAGTAATACCCGCCGGGATATCACCGTTGGCCACGTAATGCATGCAGTTTGAGACACAACCGCATTCGGGGTGGATGAGAAAATCAGCCTCGGGTTTATCTTTTATTTTATTTAAAATATCTTCCGGACGGACACGGGCATGAACATGACATTGCCCCGGATAAATTATCAGGTCTCGACCGGTCATTTTCTGTACATATGCCCCCAAGAACATATCTGGAACAAAAAGGATCTGTTTATTTTTTGGAATAGAATTGACGACCTCAATGGCATTGGTTGAGGTGCAGCAGTAGTCTGATTCGGCCTTGACTTCGGCAGTCGTGTTGACATAACTGACAACCACAGCATTGGGATACTTAGCTTTCCATCTGCGCAGTTCGTCAGCATCAATAGAGGCGGCCAGAGAACATCCGGCTCCTAAATCTGGGATAAGGACGGTCTTTTCCGGGGAAAAAATTGCGGCAGATTCGGCCATGAAGTGGACTCCGCAGAAAACGATCAGTTTTTCAGAAGATTTAGCAGCTAGTTTTGAGAGTTCAAGGGAGTCGCCAACAAAGTCGGCTATGTCTTGAATTGCGGGAATTTGATAATTATGAGCAATGATCAAAGCGCTTCTTTTTTTTCTCCATTTTTTTATTTCTTCAAGGAGTTTTTTGTCATTCATATTTATATTATTAATATCGGTAAATTAAAATTTATTCAAACAAAACTCATCAGGTTTTCGGAATTTTAACTAAATTATAGTTTTTTTAAAATATAGAAATTATTTTAATTCCCTCAAATCTGACTCAAACAGGTTGTTTTCATAAATTTTTATTTATCGAAATAAAAAAATCGCAAAAAATTTTCGGTATCAAGCTTTTATTTTATTATTATTTTTAGCACGACTATTATATACTTCTTACTGAATGAAAAACAACTTCGATTATATAATCATTGGTTCCGGTATTGCCGGATTAACAACCGCCCTTACTTTGGGAAATTCTGATAGTATTGCCATCTTTACTAAAAAAAATTCCTCCGATTCAGCAACTAATTTAGCCCAGGGCGGAATGGCGGCGATGATTGATGAGGGCGATCGGGCCGATTGGCATATTGAAGATACGATGAAGGCGGGGGATTATCATAATAAAAAAAAGGCTGTTTCACTTCTTGTTAAAAACAGCCGAGAAGCACTTAATTGGTTGGAAAATCAGGGAGTTTTGTTTGATACAAAGCCTTCACTTGAAGGCGGTCATCAAATCCCTCGAATCTTTCACACAACTGATTTTACCGGTAAGGATATCGAAAAAACTCTTTTGAAAAAAGTTTGCGAAAATAGAAAAATTGAAGTTTTTAAAAATTCTTTAGCAATTAACCTAATTGTTAAAAACAATATTTGTCAGGGAGTTTTTATTTTAACCAAAGATAATAAAATTACCCCGTTTTTTGCCAAGTCGGTTATCTTGGCAACTGGAGGGAGCGGTCAAGTTTACCAGTGGACGACTAATCCGGAAGTAGCAACGGGAGACGGAATTGCGATTGCATCAAGATCAGGAGCAAAAATTTCCGACCTTGAGTTTATCCAGTTTCACCCGACCGCTTTTAAAGGGAGTGCTTCACCGCTATTTTTGTTATCCGAACGGTTACGTGGAGAGGGAGCAAAATTGGTTGATGAAAAAGGAGAGCGGTTTGTTGACGAGCTTTTGCCACGTGACGAACTAACGCGAATAATTTTTGAAAAACAAAAAACATCTGAAGTTTTCCTCACGATGGCTCACTTAGATAAAAAAGAAATAATTAAAAAATTCCCAAATATTTATAATAAATTAATAAAATATGGATACGACCTAACAAAAGATAATGTTCCAGTTACGCCGGCGGCTCATTATCAGTGTGGGGGAGTCGTGACCGATCTTGATGGTAGAACCTCAGTAAAAAATTTATTTGCAGTCGGGGAAGTGGCAAGGACGGGTGTGCACGGGGCCAATCGGTTAGCGTCTAATTCGTTGCTTGAAGCGGTTGTGTTTGGAAGGAGGGCAGGGGAATACATTAAGAAATATCAAATATCAAATATCAAAAATCAAAAATTTCAAGTCAAAAGTCGAAAGTTAAATTTTAGTTCGAAAGATATTGTCCAGATAAAAAATATAAAAACTAAAATTCAAAAAACTATGTGGGAAAAGGTGGGGATTATCCGACGTAAAAATGAATTAAAAGAAGCGCTAAAAACTTTTAAATCAATTAAAAAACAACTTGAAAAAATAAAAGAAAAAACCGGAACTTCACTTCAATTAATTGAAGTGCTTAACTTAGCTGAAGTCGCGTTCGCAATCACTCAAGCCGCCCTAAATCGTCACAAAAGTCTCGGCGCTCACTATTTAAATTAAATCTTTTTTTAGCTGCTCGAATTCTTTTTTAATATAATTGATCGCTTCTTGGGGAGTATCAGCAAAAAATAAAAATTCATCAAGGGATTTGTTTAAAAAACCATCTTTTTCCATTCTTTCCAGTTGAATTTTCAAACCCTCATAAAATTTATCTGTATTTAGGACAACCACCGGTTTCAGATGAAAGTTGTGTTTCTTTAGCTCGATTACTTCTGAAATTTCGTCTAAAGAGCCTAGTCCTCCTGCCAAAAGAATAACAGCATCGGATTTTTTAAGAAGCAATTTTTTTCTCTCAGGAAAATCTTTAGTAATTAACATTTCATCAGCATCCATTTTCCGGACATCTTTGAGAAATTCAATAGTGACGCCAAATATTTTTCCTCCGTTATTTTTCACCGAATCAGAAATAACTTTCATTAAACCGAGGTTACCCCCGCCCCAAACAAGATTAAAATTATTTTTAGCGATCATAACCCCAAGTTGTTTAGTTTCCTCAATATACTTTTTATCAACTTCATTGGTAGAGCAAAAAACACAGATATTTTTCATATTCAAGCTTTAATTTATTATACCTGATATACTGTAGACATCTTTCGCAAAAGAAATAAATGAAAATTAATCCACCATATCTTACTTCAAGCCTTTTCAGTACTATTCGTACACGGCTTGAAGAGCGATATTTGGTGGACGTAAGAAACTGTAAAACTCGTAGGAACTCGTTAACAGTTTCTAACGAAGGGGGTGTTAATACATAATGGATAAAAATAAAATTTTCGTCGGAAGCTTGCCTTGGTCAATCAATAATGATTCTTTAAAAGAATTGTTTACTCAATACGGTGAAGTCACAGAAGCAGTTATTATCATGGATCGAGAAACACAAAAATCAAAAGGATTTGGTTTTGTTACTTTTTCTACTCCGGAAAGTGCTCAAAAAGCCCTAGAAATGAGTGGTAAAGAAGTCGATGGTCGTGCAATTGTTGTCAATATTGCTAAGCCCCGAGAAGAAAGAAGATCATTCTAATACCAGTGAATTTAAAAAACCATCATCCATTGGGTAGGTCTAAAAACTTAAACAGTGGGTGGTGGTTGAATATAGTATAATTACTACATGAAATTACCTAAGTCACTGCATCAGTTTTTTTGGGATGTTGACGTGAAAAAAATTGATGCACGAAACAAGCCGTATTTTATTATTAACCGATTATTGGATAAGGGTAATGTCGAGGCGGTCAAATGGGTTAGAAAAAATTACTCTGAAAAAGAAATAAGAGAAACATTTGCACATATTCGAGATTTTAATCCAAAAGTAGGTAGATTTTGGTCTTTATTTTTACAAATTCCAACGGAGGAAGTAGCATGTTTACAACCGTCTTACCTAAAAATGCGCAGGACACACTGGCCTTATTAGGCAAAAGCAATGTTTTGCCAAAAAATACATATTTAGCTGGTGGAACTGCTTTAGCCCTTCAATTTAGTCATCGGATATCTATTGACTTCGATTTTTTTACTCCAACAGATTTTAATAGTAAAGAAGTTGTTGAAAAGTTGGAAACAATTGGCAAGTTTGTTTTTCAAGAATCTAAGGAAAAAAATACTTTAATAGGATTATTTAATGGTGTTAAGTTCAGTGTTTTTAAATACGATTATCCGTTAGTCAAACCCACAATAAATTATTTAGGAATAAAAGTTGTCAGCCTTGAAGATATTGCTACCATGAAGATCGTGGCCATCATGGATCGCGGAACTATAAAAGATTTTATTGATATTTATTTTCTTATTAAAAAAGGAATTTCACTAGAACAAAGTCTCGACTATTACAATAAGAAATACAAAAGTTTGGCAAATAATATTTATAGCATTATCAGAAGTTTAACTTATTTTGATGACGCGGATTTAAAAGAAATGCCGGAGATGATCGAGAAAGTTGATTGGGAGGAAATAAAAAAATTCTTTGAAAAAGAAACAGTCCGAATTGCGGAAAAATATCTTGCGATTAATAAATGATTTTTTTGGAGTGACCGGGCGGATGAGTTCCGTACCCAATTTAGGTAATTATAACAACTTTCTCCAAACTGGTGGAGGATGTTAGAAACTTTTTTATAAAATTTAATTAAGTTAAAACAATTTCAACTCAGAAAGATAACTAGTAACCTTTTTATTAATTATTGGAATTATAGGTAAATCATAGAAAGTTATTGAGATAAATCCGTTATGAAGTGCCCACATATCTGTTCCCTCTTGAGTAACTTTATTTTCTGTAAAATTCCCCCCCGTTTTAATATAACCTTTTGATGTTTTTGAAAAAAGGCTACCATAATTCCAATGATAAGGTCGAGTTATTACCCATTTCCCGTTATATTTCTCTTCCGGAGGAATATTTATACTTATAATTTTGACTTCTGAAGGTAATTTATTCTCTAAAATATAATCTGTGATAATCTGACTTACTTTTCCGCTTAATTGAAAAAATTTTTCGTAGGAGGTTATAATTTGTTTAGCTCTTACGCTTTTAGTTATTTCATTATATGTTTCATCCGAGAGTTGTTGACTAAAAGCAATCCCTTTCACACCGCAAATTGCACCTTCAATAGTTGCAGCTACCGTTGCTGATGATAAAAGCCATCCAACCGTAGCATTTTCACCAATATTAATTCCAGAAACTAAAAGATCTTGTTTTTCTTTAATAATATGATTCAAACCTATATTGACACAATCTGCTGGAAAACCATCAATGACAAAAGCTTTATGATTAGCAATGGACTCCTCTTTTAATTTAATATATTTATTTACAGTAATAGCTTTTGCTGTCCAACTTTTTATATGTTCGGTACTAACGATTGTTAGATTATGTTTCTCTAAACTTTTTACTAATACTGATAAACCAGGTGATCGAACGCTATCATCATTAACAACAAAAACATTTTTCATAAAAGTAATTATAACAAAATGTAATAAACTCAAATATAAGGTTTAAATACTGAAGTGTTTTATGTTAGATTAGATTGTCTTTATAATCTAAATTCGCTATGGGTGATCGAGGGGATTTGAACCCCCAACATTCGCCTCCACAGGGCGACGCTCTACCAGTTGAGCTACGACCACCAGTACTCACTATTATAGCCTATACGACTTCAAAATGAATATAATAATCAATAAATAAGGTAATTATAGTCTGGATTCCCGCCTCCGCGGGAATGACGATTATATATTGGATTGTTGGTAGTATTGGTCGGATTTGTAGTATTGGATTATTTTACCTCTGCTATAATAAATAGGATTGCCCTGATAGTTTAGTGGTAAAACAAACCCTTGGTAAGGGTTAGACTGTGAGTTCGATTCTCACTCAGGGCTCCATCACAATGCAAATTATCAAACCGCTTGAAGCAAAACCCGATCGATCAGTACTTTTTAAAGCAGTGTTTTTAGTTACCGTAATTACCACAGGTATTTTGTTGGATAAAATATTTTTGAAAAAATCACAAGACATTCCCAGTATTTTAGGTAAAACTCAGGAAATAAAATTACAAACCCAAGAAAAAATAGTTAAAAAAGTTCAAGAAAGTGATTTAATAAATGATTCAATAAAAAAAGCCGAAGAAGTCAGTGGGACAATTTTAGGGGAGGCAAAATCTTTTGTCTCCGATGTTATTTATAATAGTTCAATAGGTAAAGTGATTGATCAGATTGATAAACTGCCAAAAGATCAACAGGAAAGGATTAAAGAACAAATTTGTAAATAAATATTATTAATGGATAACCATGATTATTTATTCATTGAATTTTCTCTTTTGTTTTGTTATCCTTTTTACACTTAATTAATAAAAGCTCGGTACCATATTTTTTGAACGCCACACCCCTAAAGGGGCCCCTGGCGATTATCAAAAAATACTATTACCTCGCTTTAAATAAATATGGAAATTAAATACTTAGGTCACTCGTCTTTTTTAATTAAAACTAAGATGACAAAGATCGTTACCGACCCTTTTGACTCGGAAATGGTTGGTATTAAATTTCCAAAAACCGAGGCGGATATTGTGACCGTCTCTCATCGCCATCTTGATCACGATCGAGCAGACTTGGTCATGGGCGCCCCCTTGATTATAGATATGCCGGGAGAATTTGAGAAATTAGGTGTCAGAATTTTTGGTTTTCAATCTTTTCATGATAAAACTCTGGGGAGCGAGCGGGGAGAAAATATCATGTATAAATTTGAGTCTGAAGGAATTTCTGTCCTTCATTGCGGTGATTTGGGAGTTATTCCAGAGGAGAGCTTTTTGGAAACAATCGGCGAAGTTGACATTCTTATGATCCCGGTCGGTGGAATCTACACAATTGACGCTGATGAAGCGCTTAGTTTGGTAAAAAAAATCGAACCGTCAATTGTTATTCCAATGCACTACGGTTCGGGAAAATTAGCTCCTGTCAGCGATTTTACAAAAAAATTCGGTTTGGATAATCCGGTTCCACAACCTAAATTAGTTTACAAAAAAGAAGAAGTCGAGCAGGAGATGAAGATTATTGTTTTAGAAATTTAAATTATGGCTACTTCAGAAGATCTGAAAACCCCTCCCCATGATCTTGATGCGGAAAGATCAGTCTTAGGTGCCGTCCTGATTGATTCCGGTGCCATTAATTTAGTAGCGGAATTTTTGAAAGCAGAACATTTTTACAGCCGAGAACATCAGCTGGTTTATTTGGCCATGATTACTCTCTTTGAGAAACAGCAACCGATTGATGTTGTCACCATCCAAGACGAATTGAAAAAAACCGATTCCTTAAAACAAATTGGCGGGAAAAATTATCTATCTGATTTAATTAACGCCGTTCCCACATCCGCCTACATAGAACAGTACGGTCGGATTGTCAAAAATCATTTTGTCAAAAGGCGCTTAATCCAAATGTCTTCCCGGTTGGTTGAAAAATCTTTTGATACCAAGGGGGACGTAAAAAAATTATTGGATGACGCTGAGACGGAAATATTTGCTCTTTCTCAAGAACATCTTCACCGCGATTTTATTCAGCTGAAAGAAGTCTTGGCCGAAAGTTTTGAACGTCTGGAGGAGTTTGTCAAAAAAGGTTCACATTTAAGAGGAGTATCAACTGGATTTGTTGATCTTGATTCAAAATTAGCCGGAATGCAGGATTCAAATTTATTGATACTGGCAGCCCGTCCGGGAATAGGAAAGACAACTATGGCTTTGAATATTGCTTTACAAGCGGCCACAAAAAATAAAACTCCAGTTGGTTTTTTCTCTTTAGAAATGAGTAAGGAAGAATTAGTCGATCGTTTACTTGTTGGTCAAGCAGACATTGATGCCTGGAGATTGAAAACAGGCCGACTTTCAGAAGACGATTATAAAAGATTAACTGAGGCAATGGGGGATCTATCTGAAGCGCCAATTTATATTGATGATACACCGGGTGCTTCAATTTTAGAAATGAGAACCAAGGCAAGGAAACTTAAAATGGAAAAAGATATTAAACTTTTGATTGTTGACTATCTTCAGTTGGTTGACGCCGGCCGTCGATTTGATTCCCGAGTCAATGAAGTTTCTTTCGTTTCCCAAAACTTAAAAAATTTAGCCCGTGAACTAAAAATACCGGTTCTGGCGATCTCACAGTTGTCCCGTGCGGTTGAGCAGCGGGGGACTCGCAAGCCTCAACTTTCAGATCTTAGAGATTCGGGCGGAATAGAGCAAGATGCCGACGTTGTTATGTTTCTTTATTTGGAACAAGAGTCTGAAGATATTTTAGATCAAAACAAAAAATTAGTCAAACTCTACATTGCCAAACACCGTAACGGCGCAACCGGGGAGATGGACTTGATGTTCAGAGGGGACCGCGTAAAATTCTACAGCGTGGAGAAGTAAACTTCTTAAACTACTTGACAAATTTATTTGATTTCTGTATCCTGGGGGGGAGGATTGAGGAGGAGGGGAAAATTTTCAATTATCAATTTACAATTTTCAATGATATGAATAGTAATCAGAAGATTTTACATAGGATGAAGATTGCAAAAGGGCATTTAAGCAAGGTAATAAAGATGGTGGAGAAGGACGAATACTGTTTAAACGTGATTCAGCAAACACAAGCGGTGACAAGTTCTCTTGAAAAAGTCTCCGAATTAATTTTGGAAAATCATCTGAAAACCTGTGTCCGTGAGTCGATGGAAAGCGGAAAAAATATTGATGAAAAAGTAAACGAGATAATAGAAGTTTTTAAAAGAAAATAATATGAATTCTAAAATTTTAATAATAGGACTAATAATATTTTCGCTGGTAGCGATTGTTGGCAGTTATTTTTTCCTGGTCAGCGGCCAAAAACCTCAACCTACAATCATTTCTTATTCGCTAGACGATAAAGAAAGGCCAAAAGTTGAGGCCAAAACCATCTTTTTCGATTTGGGGACAATGAAAGTATCTGAAGATAAAATAGCAAATTTTAAGATTAAAAATGTTGGTCAGAAATCTTTGCAGTTAAGTAATATTAACTCAAGTTGTAACTGTACCTTTGGTCAAGTAGTGATTGATGGTAAAGAGTCAGAAGTTTTCGGAATGCACAATATCTCAGATTTTGCCGGAGAAATATTACCGGGAAAAGAGGCGATTATTAAAGTGACTTACCGACCTTCCATTATGCCGGTTTATGGGCTAGTTGAACGGGAAGTTTACGTCAATACCAATGATCCGGAAAAGCCAAAATTAGTATTTAAAGTTAAAGCAACAGTTAAATGAAAGTTCGACACCGTTAATAAAAGCTCGCTGAGCAATTTTTGACGAAAAACAAAAAGTCGCAAAAATCACTCAGCTTCGCTTTTAAGATTAAAAGAAAAGCGTAGATACCAAATTTTTTGCGGTTTAAATTCTTCCGTCAAAAAATTTTCGGTATCAAGCTTTTTTAAAAAATAAAATTATGACAAGCAATTTTTTTTTCGGAATTTCCTTGACAGGCTCATTTTTAGCCGGAGCTTTGGCTTTATTTGCCCCATGTTGTATTACTTTTCTATTTCCTTCTTATCTGGGAACGATTTTCAAGGAACGTAAAAATGTCATGTTCTATACCTTGATCTTTGCTCTGGGTTTGGCTTCCATTTTAATTCCGGTTGCCTTGGGCTTCCGGATGTTTATTTTTTTCTTCGATCAATTTCATCGGACAATTTATTTTTTAGGCGGATTATTTTTGATTTTTATGGGTTTTATGACCCTGAACCAGAACAAGTTCGGTTCAGGGCAAGCAATCTTAAAACTATTTAATTGGCAACCGAAATTAGGAAAAAGAGTCAACATAACATCGGTTTTTAGTCTTGGATTATTTTCCGGCTTAAGTTCTTCCTGCTGTGCGCCGGTTTTATTTGCCGCCGTCACTTTGACCAGTCTGGCCCCTAACACTTTTCAAGCAATCGTTGTTTCTTCGGCTTATGTCTTGGGAATCGTTTTTCCGCTTTTTATTATGTCCTTATTTTATAAAAAATTGACAGGAAAAATTTCCGGATCAAACCGCCAGAAAATATACGATATTTTTAAATTTTTTGGAGCAGCTATTTTTATAGTCAGCGGAATTTTAATAATAATCTTTGATGCATTGAATAAAATTCAGATGTATCAGATGGAAAAGTACACGAAGCCTCTAAGATTATTAGTTTTTGAACTGTCAAAATATTTTCAAAATCCGGTCCTTGATCTGTTAATATTTGGTTTAATAATCTTTGTTTTTTATAAGTTGATAGTCAATAAAAAATAAAAAAAATGGATAAAATACTTGTTTTGATTTTTGGATTATTATCAATTTTATTTACCTATTGGTATTTTTTTATGAAAAAAATTAATACAGTTCAAGCTGAGGGTATAATCGAGATTTTGGTTGATGGCGGCTATAAACCTGAGCAAATTTCTATTCCATATGGAAAAACTACCAAGCTAATTTTTCACAGGAAAGACAGTAGTAGTTGTTTAAAAGAGGTTGTAATCGCTGATTTCAAAGTCAGAAAATTTTTACCGCTCAATGAAAAGACTGAAATCGAAATTAATCCTACCAAAAAAGGGGAATTTGATTTTTCCTGTGGAATGGGGATGTTTCACGGAAAACTAATTGTCATATGAATAAACAAACTTTTGCTATTAAAGGAATGCATTGCGCTTCGTGCGTCTATACCAATGAGAAGGCTCTAAAAGCTATTCCCGGAGTCACCGAAGCGGTTGTTAATTTAACGACGGGAAAGGCAACTTTAACTTCAGAACAACCAGTGGAAACAAATAAGATTCTTGACGCGGTGGCATCGGTTGGTTATCAGGCGATGTTTCCCTCCTCCGCTAAAGCTACGGAGGGCAAGGAAGAAACCCTGGATGATAAAATAAAAACAGAGAAAATAAAAGAACTAAAAGATCTTCGAATAAAAACCACTGTCAGTTTAATTTTAGCAGGGTTAGTTGTCTGGGGAAGCTTTCCAGGTTTGATGAATACGGCTCCAGATATCTTAAAAAACATGCTTAATCATTTTTTACTGGCATCAATTGTCCAGTTTTGGGGAGCACGTGATTTTTATAAAGCCACTATATCGTCACTCAAACACCGAATTGCCAACATGGATACCTTGGTTGTGATTGGAACAACCGTAGCTTATCTTTATTCTACTGCGGTAGTATTTTATCCTGGTTTTTTTGAAAGACTAAATTTAAAAGTCGAACCGTATTTTGATGTCTCAACCGTTATTATTGGTTTGATTTTGTTGGGCCGGTACCTGGAGGCTCAAGCCAAAGCCGGAACGGGAGAGGCGATAAAAAAACTAATAGGGTTACAAGCAAAAACAGCCAGAGTGATTCGCAATAAAAAAGAAATTGATATTTCAATTGATATGGTTGTTGCTGGTGATTTAATCAGAGTTCGGCCAGGAGAAAAAATTCCCGTTGACGGAGTTATTGTTGAAGGAGAGTCGGCTATTGACGAGTCAATGGTGACCGGAGAAAGCATGCCTGCTTCAAAATATAAAGGAGATACGGTCATTGGGGCGACGATGAACAAATCGGGAAGTTTTGTTTACAAAGCGACCAAAGTAGGAAAAGATACCATGCTTTCCCAAATAATTAAATTAGTTGAAGAAGCACAGGGAAGCAAAGCCCCAATCCAAAGATTGGCCGATATTATTTCTTCTTATTTCGTTCCTATCGTTATTATGTTGGCTATTTCAACATTTGTTGCTTGGTATGTTTTTGGACCTTCATCAGCATTCATCTTTGCCATGTTGAACGCAATTGCCGTCTTAATCATTGCGTGTCCTTGTGCTATGGGATTAGCAACTCCAACTGCAATAATGGTTGGAACAGGAATTGGGGCTCAACATGGAATATTAATTAAAGATGCTGAGAGCTTGGAAACGGCTCATAAAATTAAAACAATAATTTTTGATAAGACGGGAACGTTGACGAAGGGACAGCCGGAAGTGACAGACGTCGTAGTAATTGACTCAAACGCTCGACAACAAACCGCAAAAAATTTGATATCTTCGCTTTTAAATCTATCAGCATCAATTGAAAAAAATTCCGAGCATCCGTTGGGAGAAGCGATTGTGAAAAAGGCTGAAGAAGAAAAACTTCAATTAATTAAAGTCAACAAATTTAAATCAATTACAGGAAAAGGAGTTGAGGGGATTGTTAGAGGAAAAAAAGTTTATGTAGGAAAGTTGTTAAAAAATTTATCAATCAAAGAAGCAGATAAATTAAAAAATCAAGGGAAAACAGTTGTTTATGTTTATGTTGAAGATAAATTGGCGGGGTTAATTGCGATTGCTGATACGGTTAAGGAGACGGCTCGCGAGGCAGTCCAACAGTTGCAAAACCTAAGAATTAATGTCTTTATGATTACAGGAGATAATAAACAAACTGCACAAGCAATTGCTGTCCAAGTAGGGATTAAAAAAGAAAACGTTTTAGCCGAGGTTCTACCACAGGATAAAGAGAAAGAGGTGAGAAAACTCCAAGAAAAAAAAGTTGTGGCCTTTGTTGGCGATGGTATTAACGATGCGCCGGCACTAGCTTCAGCAGACGTTGGTATAGCCATGGGATCGGGGACCGACGTGGCCATCGAAGCAGCCGGAATTACGTTAGTTAATAAAAATTTAATGTCAGTGGTCTCGGCGATTAAATTATCCAAACAAACAATGAAAACAATTAAGCTTAATTTATTTTGGGCTTTCGCGTATAACGTAGTTTTAATACCAGTGGCCATGATGGGTTTAATCAGTCCGATTTTAGCGTCAGGCGCAATGGCAATTTCGTCGATTTCAGTCATTACAAATTCGCTTTTCCTAAAAAAAGCAAAAATATAAACCTATGATACGCGAAGGATGTTGCGGCGGAGAAAAAAAAGGACCGAAAAAATAACATTAAGAATATGAAGAAATTTATCGGGTCTATTGTGCCGTTTTTTTTGTTCCATCTTGTTTGTTGTGGTGGCTTAATTATTTTTTTGGCCACTTCCGGCTATCTTTTGTTGGTTCGTCAAGAAGGAGATAAAAAAATATTTCTTATCCCGCTTCTTCTTGTGGGAGGACTTTTCTTTTTTTTGTATCAATATTACGGAAGATGCTGTGAGAAAAAGGGACATAAGAACATGGGAGACCACCTGCTTTTAATTAGTTTTTACGTAGTATTTTCTATTATCTTTGGTATGGCTTTTATGATCTATGTTTTTATTCCTTGGTGGATACCGGGATACAAAGGGGGACTTCTTCTTCCATAACTCAAACTATTCTTTTGCATTTGGCCCCATGAATTGTGAGGCTGGCGGCGGATTGACAATCTTTGAACCAATCGAGGTATGAAGGAGAGAGTTAATTAAAACATAAAGAGCTACAATTACCCCAAACAAAAAAACATACAAAGAAAACTTTCTAAATTTATCTTCCATGAAAAAATATTAACAGATTATTTATTAAAGTTTGATTAAGATAAGATATAATTAAAACTTAATAATATCTTAATGTTAGCTATATTATTATTTACCGTATGAGAGTTCTTATTATTGAGGATGAGCGAAAATTATCGAATATTGTCAGAAAAGGATTGATTGAGGAAGGGTTTGCCGTTGACCAGGCATTTGACGGAGAAGAAGGACAGTATTTAGCTGAATCAGAAAGTTATGACCTGATTATTCTTGATGTCATGCTGCCTAAAATTAACGGACTGGATGTTTGCCGGAGCTTGAGAAATAAAAAAATTACTACACCTATTCTTATATTAACCGCCAAAACCACTGTTGAAGATAAAGTGGAGGGCTTAAATGTTGGTGCTGATGATTATCTCACCAAGCCATTTGCTTTTACCGAACTGAAAGCCCGTCTGCAAGCCCTTCTCCGCCGCAGTCACAACCAAACGCAAACCATCCTTCAGGTTGATGATCTTGAAGTTGATCCGGTTAAACACACCGCAAAAAGAGGCAATAAAATAATTTCTTTAACTCCCAAGGAATTTTCTATTCTTGAATTTTTACTAAGACATCAAAATGAAGTAGTTACCCGAACTCAGATTACCGAACATGTCTGGGACTATAACTTCGACGCTTTGTCCAATGTAGTTGACGTCTTTGTGGCCACTTTAAGAAAGAAAGTCGACTTCGGATTTAAAAATAAATTGATCCAGACGATTCATGGAGTCGGTTATAAAATCAACAAAAAATAAGGATGAAAAAACCAGTTGACACTTTGATAAAAAAACTTTTCTTTTGGTATATAGGCAGTCTGGCAATACTGGCAATATTTATAGTTTTGGTTGTCCATGTGTTTGCTTTTAAAAACGGTTTTTATTTTATCTTACTCCTTTTTTTAACTTTGGCTCTGTTAGGCTTTATTATCATCTATAAAATCACCGAGTCGCTAACTTATTTGTCCTTTCGGATGAGAATGATTTCCTGTAAAAATCTTGATGAGAGAGTTGATGGAATTGACAGCCGCGATGAAATCGGTGAACTGGCCCAAGCTTTTAATCAGCTGCTTGATCGTCTGCATTTGGCTTTTAAGCGTGAACAACAGTTTATTGCTGATGTGGCTCATGAACTAAAAACACCTTTGTCAACGCTCCGCAGCACTTTGGAAATTGCCTTGAATCATAAAAGAACCGAAGGTGAATATCGCCAAACTCTTAAAGAGGCAGTTTCCGAAACTCACCGCGTCTCAACCACATTGAAAAATGTTCTGGACCTTGCCTGGTCGGAGACACCGATGGAACAAAAAAATGCTATTTCATTTAATCTCCACGAACTAATGGAAGAATTATTGGAACTGGCTCAGAAAATGGCTCTAAAAAAAAACGTTAAAGTCTCCGGTTCTTTTGATAAAAACATCATCATTATTGGTTTCAAAGAAAAGCTAGGACGGGCCCTATTAAATATTATTGATAATGCGATCAAATACACTCCTACAAAAGACAAAGTTGAAATCGTTCTTAAGAAGAATAAATATCAGGCAGTTATAGAAATAAAAGATAATGGCATCGGAATATCCCAAAAAGATATCTCTCATATTTTTGACCGTTTTTACCGTGGATCAACTAAGGAAAAAACATTCGGGTCGGGATTAGGTTTAGCCATTGCCAAAGCCATAGTCAATTCCCACAGAGGAGAGATAGAAGCGGAAAGCAAAATTGGTAAAGAAACTGTTTTTACCGTTACTTTGCCCCTTGTTTCTTCATAAATTCTTTGTCAGTCATTCGAGAAGTTTCATTTATAGTTGATTTTTATTGATATAATAAACTTTATATTGCTTTTCCTAATTTATGACTAAAAAAAAGACCTTCCAAAAATTGAAAAGCCAAGACTGTTAAAAAGATCGCAGACGCACTTGACGTTTCGCTTAATGATTTAATAAAGTAAAAATATGGAAAACAAAGAAAAAGCCATTGAGGCCTTAAGAAAAATTGAAAAAGTAATTGATGATGTGAGGGATATATTCCCTAGTATTAAAAAGGAGCAGATTAAAATTTCAGTTAAGAAACATTATGACCCCGTTCAGATTCTAAAAAGAGTTAATGGCATAATTGTAAATTATGACGAAAGTAATGCCGAAAAAAAGTTAGAAAATTTACTAAAATTTTTAGGCATAATCTCTCACGAAAAGAAATAATATGAATAAAGATATAAACAAAAAACTTATTAACTATCAGCAATTTTTAGAGGGCTACAAAACCGGTGAGATTACAGTTTTAGTAAATAACTCAAAAGCTGGTGATTTCGTAATGTCTAATTTTGGTGACAAGCACAACAAATCAGCGCATTTGTTTTGGACGTGGCTGGGTATCCTTTTAATATTTCCTTCACCTATCATTTTTTGGGTACTATTCGGTTGGGTTTATGCGTTGGGTTCTTTTATTTTGGGTTTAATGATAAATAAGGTAGCCAGAAAAAGTGCATCGCAGTTTGTTTTGCAAAACATGATTAAGAGTGAAGATTTTTGGGATTATATTTTGCTTCACAAAGGTGCAATTATTCAAGATAAAGAAGGTAATGAAATAGGATCGAAATTTTTAGATAGAATGTCAAAAAAACAAGGAGAACCGAAATAATATGGATAAAACAAAGGTTACAGCAGAAGAAATGGCCAGAGGGCTTTCAATGTTTTGTAAAAAATTTTCAAAGCATCTTTATGAAAATTTTGGAGTGAAAGCCCAGGGAATTTTAGGCGTTAAGCTTGACGAGGCTCAATTAGTAACTTTAGCACGAGAAATTTGGATAATTAATCTTTGGATCATTTCTAAAGTTTTAAGCCCTGATAAAAAAGTCCTCGGTGAACTACACAAAATTTACCTTTTCTCACAGGAGAAAACGGCTAACATGGAATACGGTAAGGCAAATTTTCCAAAAGAGGCAGAGAAAGAATTACACGAACGATACGAAAAATATTACGACGCTTGGGACAATAATTCTGGCGGCAATCAAAGCGTCTTAGCGATGACTATGCTTGAGTATATGCTGAATAAAGGACAACCCGATAAACGTTTTACAAATTTTTTACTGATTAGCGAAATTAACTCTCATATGCTTGGCATGATGAAAGCAGTTTTGGATTTTAGAAAGGATTTTGAAATAACTAATCAATAACAATATGGAAAATAATATTGCAGACATAAACGATTTAGTTGTTTTTTTGTCCCGCTACAGCAGGACTATAAATAATAAAAATCGCGCGCTTTCAAAAATATCAAAAAAATATTTTTAGTACAGGAGAACTGGATCAAACTATAACTTGTGCAAAAATTGCACAACATCCCGATTTTGACAAAATGGCAAAAAAAGATTTTAAAAAAAGCGAGAAATTAGAAAAATTATGGAAAATTTTAGAAACTTACTAAATGAAAATCAAGGAGTATTGACTGTTGCCTTATTCCTATTGGGAGGAATAGGTGGTTTTGTTTGGTGGTTGATTGGGAAAAACAGGAAAACCTCAACCCATAAAAATTCTCCTCATATAACTGCGGGTGGCAATATTTCTGTTAGGGGAAATATTAATGTTGGTAATTTTAATAAAACCATAACAAGAGGTATTCCTGAGTTTCATCTTCATCTTTATGGAGCTGGATTAAAACGTGCAATTAAGGGACATATTGAAAAAAAAGACAATAAAACATTAATTGTTGAAAATATTAGTATAGATGGATTGGAAACTACATTAAACAGACAGTTTATCAAGTTCTTATCCATAACAGATTTAAACATTTCTGATTCGTTATTTACAGATAGAAAACAGGATATTGTAGTTAAGGTAATTTACAGAACACTTATAGGAGAGAGATATGAACTTTTTCAAACAATGTCTCAAGAAAATAGAGCAGATGGTTTATTTAATATTATTCTTACAGGAATACCTTCTATTAAGGCATTAAAAAATGAAAACTAATTGGCCAACAAAAAAATTACGAGTACCAATGAAAAATCATATGAATTCAGATGATCCTGTAAACATACTTCATAAGTATTTTATTTGGGCAAACAGAATGCGAACACACTTTGATGACATTTTGGAAAAACACGGAAAAAGAAAAATTGATGAACATAGTTTTGGCATAGAATCTATGATGTATATGTCACTATGGTATGGCTTGCTATATGTAGTAATAGAAGGATGGAAGACGCTAAAGTTGAACAATTCTATTATTGATAGTTTACTAAAGTCACCAAACACCGATTTGTTAAATAGATATAGAAACGCAGTTTTCCATTTTCCTAAAATACATAAATATCTCGATCAACGATTTGAAAATTTTTATAAAGAAAAAACAACTGTCGAGTGGGTAAGAAAACTTAATTTAGAATTTGGACGATATTTTCTTCAATATTTTAGGGTAAAAACCAATGAAAATTGACTGACCAATAAAAAAATTAAGATAAAACTATGAAAAAAATACCAGACAATCAAATCGCTTTCTATCAATCGCCGGATGGGTCAGTGAATATTGAAGTGCTGTATGCAGAAGAGAACATTTGGTTGACACAAAAGAGGATGGCAGAGCTTTTTGACGTAACTGTGCCAACAATAAACGAACATCTTGCAAATATATTTAAATCAGGAGAACTGAATAAGGATTCAGTTATTCGGGAATTCCGAATAACTGCCGCGGATGGTAAAAACTACGCAACAAAATTTTACGGACTTGAAGCCATTATTGCCGTTGGTTACCGGGTAAACTCCGAAAGAGGCACGCAATTCCGTCAATGGGCAACGGGGATTTTGAAAAACTACATCCACAAAGGCTATGCGTTAGATAGTAATAGATTTAAATACGGTTCCCGTTTCAGCGCCAGATATTTTGATGAACTCTACGAAGAAATCAAAGATATCCGTACCAGCGAACGGATGATCTATCAGAAAATTACCGATATTTATGCAACTGCTATTAACTATTCACCAAAAGCATATGAGAGTAAACAGTTTTTCGCTACTGTCCAAAACAAACTTCATTTTGCGATCACAGGAGAAACCGCCGCAGAAATAATCACCAACCGGGCGAGTAGCAAGAAAGACAAAATGGGGCTTACTTCGTGGCGCAAGTCTCCGCAGGGTAAAATTATGCCAAGCGATGTAACAATTGCCAAAAATTATTTGGATAAAAAAGAACTTACTCATCTTAATCGTATCGGTAATATGTATTTGGACTATGCGGAAGTGCAGGCGGCGAGGGGAAAAGAAATGACGATGAAAAATTGGACAGAAAAACTGAATGCCTTTTTGAAGTTTAGCGAATATGAGATTTTGACTAATGCCGGAAAAATAAGCCACGAAGTTGCAGAAACTCTTGCCCTTGGCGAGTATAAAAAATATAAAAAAGTACAGGACAAAAACTACATATCAGACTTTGACCGCTTAGCAAAAAAATTATTAAAAAAAACTAAAAAATGAAACGCTTTGAGATAACTGAAGCCTAGATTTTTATCTTCATAAATTCTTAATAACTAATAAGATATTATTGGACAATATGGATTTTATAAAAAACATCCTTCCGTATGCAATATTGTTGCTGTGTCCGCTTATCCATATATTTATGATGAGGGGACACGGCGGTCATGATAAAAATTCTAAAAAAAGCTGTCATTAAATGAAAAAAATTATCTATCTCTTTGTATTTTTGACCTATTTCTTTTTTGTCCAAACTGTATTGGCGGCCTCACAGCAAAATTATGAGGGAGTAGTGACAAAAATTTTAGAAGATAAGACGATTGAAGTTTCACCTGGAGTCAATCAGCCATATCAAAAAGCAGAAGTTGAGATAACCAATCATGATCTAAAAGGAAAGAAAGTGGTTGCTGAGCTCGGAGGAATGGTTGTCACAAATGAAAATCTAAAAGCAAAACCAGGAGACAATGTCATGATCACTCAAATAAAAAAAGTTGACGGATCAGAGCAATTTTTTATCAGCGATTTTGTAAGGAGGGACTCACTTTATTTTTTGGCAATTATTTTTTTCATTTTAGTGATAATTGTTGGTGGCATCCGTGGTTTTACTTCATTTATTGGTCTCACAATCTCTTTTGCCGTTCTTATTAAATATATCATTCCACAGATTGTTGGCGGGGCTAATCCGGTTTTTATAGCTATTTCCGGATCTTTTATTATTCTGATTACGACGCTTTATTTGGCTCACGGCATCAGTAAAAAAACTACGGCAGCGGTTTTAGGGACTATTATCAGTTTAATAATCACCGGCCTTCTCGCTTGGGTTTTTGTCAATGTTTCCAGGCTTTCCGGTTTTGGCTCAGAGGAGGCAAGTTTTTTGAGCATGTTGCCAGGGGTTAAGGTCAATCTTCAGGGAATACTTTTGGCCGGAATCATCATTGGTTCTTTGGGTGTCCTTGACGACATTACTGTCAGTCAGGCGGCCTGTGTCTTTGAGCTTCATCAAGCCAATAAAAATCTGACTTGGAAAGATCTATATAAAAGTGGCCAAAGAATCGGTCAAGATCATATTGCCTCACTCGTCAATACTTTAGTACTTGCTTATGTTGGTGTATCTTTGCCACTGTTACTACTTTTTGCCTTTTCCGGTGGAGAGCCCGCTTCGGTTCTTCTCAACCGCGAAATGATCGCCAATGAAATAGTCAGAACACTGGTTGGAAGCATTGGATTGGTGACTGCCGTTCCAATCACAACGGCAATCGCAGCAAGTTTTAGCATCAAAAAACAATGAATATCTTATTTGAAACCTCAATCATTGCCTCATTTTTAGGAGGCATGTTGGCACTTTTTGCCCCCTGCTGTATCACTTTCATGTTGCCGGCTTACTTTGCTTACACGTTTAAGCAAAAAAAGGCGATTCTTTTAATGACGTTTGTTTTTTTTCTTGGTGTGGCTTCAATATTGGTTCCGATCGGGTTGGGAATATCTTTTCTAAGCCAACTTTTCAAAGGTTATCACACCCAGGTTTTTTATTTAGGCGGCGTCTTTATGATTTTACTGGCCTTTCTTTCTTTTTCTGGCAAAAAATTTAACCCGCCTTTCAAAACCGCCCCGCTTTTAAAAAAGCATGATGTTCTTTCCGTTTTTGGATTAGGTCTATTTTCCGGCCTAGCCTCTTCTTGTTGCGCGCCGGTATTGGCCGGAGTGTTGACTCTGACGGCTTTATCCAGCGGTATGTTTCAAGCGTTAATCCTATCTTTGGTCTATGTCTTTGGAATGGTCTTTCCGCTTTTTATTCTGGCTTTTTTTTGGGAAAGTTTTAATTTTTCGGAAAGCAGATTAGTCAAAGGATTTACTTTCCGGTTCAAACTTTTTAATAAACAGCTGATGATTCATTCAACCAATCTTATTACCGGAATTGTCTTTTTGATTATTGGCGTCTATATTCTTTATCTGGCAACCACCAATCAAATAACAACGGTCACTCCTTCGCAAACACGGTTTGTAGCAATAATGACTTTATGGCAGAGGAAAATTTTAAGTTTTACCAGCGGTGTGCCGGACTGGATATTGCTGTTAATCATTATATTAATTGGCCTAGGATTTTTTCTCAAAGGAAAATCCCGCCAGTCTTAACAAAATCTTAATTATTAAAGGTATATAAATAGTTTATGAATATTACAGTATCGAAAGATAAAATATTGACCTATACCCTTATAATTCTTATTATTGCGACGGTCGTGGTCGGATATTCGATTGCCAGCAATAAAAATCAGGTAAAAGCAGATAATAAACAAACGGCGGCAGATCCGATGGCCGATCATCATGGGGGGTCGGGGGCCGAAAGCAACAAAAAATTTGAACCACTCGCTCCCGGAACTGTAGCTCCAGATTTCAGTCTTCCTTCAACCGCAGGGAAAACAATTTCACTATCAGAATATAAAGGAAAAAATATTTTTCTTTTTTTTAATGAAGGAGTGATGTGTGCTCCTTGCTGGCAGGAAGTTTCTAAATTAGAGAGGTTTAAACAAGAGTTTGACAATCTCAATACGGTAATTATTCCCATCAGCGTTGACGATCAAAAGACTTGGGATCCGATTTTGAAAGAAGAAAGAATTACTACTCCAATTTTGATTGACGCTGAAAGGAAAGTGTCAAAGATATACAAGATCCTAGGCACGCCTTCATCAATGCACGATGATCGGCCCGGTCATACCTATGTTCATATTGATCCGCAGGGCAAAATTCACGCCTCATCTGATTTTCCCAATATGAATGTTCCAACCAATGTCTTATTACAACACATTCAAGAATTTAATAATGGTAATAAACCACAAGGTTAATAAAACTATTCATTTGCAGTTTCTTACCGCCGAAGGATGTAGTGACTGCGAGAATGCCAAACAAATAATCAGCGAGATTAAAAATAAATTTCCCTATCTAAAACTCCAGATTGAGGAAATTGATATTACCAGTTTAAAAGGACTAAAATTGGCAGTTGAACATTCAGTTATGTCTAATCCGGGAATAATTATTAACGAAAAATTGTTTTCTACCGGACGTTTGGACCAAGAAAAATTTATTGATAAAATTCTTGGCTTATGAAATATGAATATGGTAATTGGTTCCTTGTTGTCATAAGTATCGTTCTTTTTTTATTTTTCTTGAAGTCTGTCTTTCGCCCACGTACGAAAACCGATTGGCGAACGTATCAATCTTTTTCCGCTTTTATCATTGCTCTTTTTGCCGAGATGTACGGATTCCCTTTAACCATTTATCTTCTAACTTCGTGGTTTGGTAACAAATTTTTCAATATTGATTTTTCCCACGACTCTGGCCATATCTTAAATAAAATCTTAAACATCGCCGGTGATCCTCATTTTAACCGGCTCCACATGTTAAGTAATGGGCTAATTGTTGGCGGATTAATTTTAATTGCCTCGGCTTGGGAGATTTTATATAAAGCTCAAAAAAAAGAGATTTTAGCAACAAGCGGTGCCTACAAATATGTCCGTCACCCTCAGTACATTGGTTTTGTCCTGATTATTATCGGTTTTCTTCTCCAATGGCCAACATTAATCACTTTGTTTATGGCGCCGATTTTAATTATCCGTTATTTTATTTTGGCTAGACAGGAAGAGAAGGAGATGGAAGATAAATTTGGCAAGACTTACTTGGACTATAAAAAGAAAACTTTTTAAGTTTAAAACATTAATTTCAGTTCCTCGTAGCTTTTTTGTGCGGAGCTTGTTTGTCATCCCCGTGGAGACGGGGATCCAGTTTTAGTCTGAATTCCCTTTCATCTTGCCTTACTTTATGCTATTATTACAAATAAAAGTTATTATTTTATTAATAAATTTGTTACGGTGCCACAGTTTTAAAATACATCCCTATAGCGTCCGTAGTTAAAATTTAATAAATGAACAAATACGTATTACCTATTAAACCAACAGAATATCTCAAACAAGGGTCAGTGCATTGTGGAGTGTACGCAATTAAAGGAGTGCTAAGTGCCTATGGCCTAGATAAACATTTAAACCCCGAAGATTATCATCCTAATTTCATAGGTAAGATTACTGGCACAACACTACCTTGGACATTTCCACAAGTTTTAAGTAAATATGGTTTAAAAGCCCAAATGAAACTAGCCACAGGCTCCAAAAAAGATAAAATAGATTTATTAAAGAAGCTTCTTCAACAAAATCACCCAATTATATTGCTTATAGGAAATGGCTATCTTCAAAATGGACAATATTCTTCAATCAGAGCTAAATTTGTTTTACATTGGATAACTTTATGGGGATTTGATGATTTAGAGAAAGTTTTTTATGTCTATGATTCGGCAATCCCAAAAGATAAATATGACCGAGACATACCCATTGGAAATAGAAAAAGAAAATATGAAGACGTAGTCAGAGACTGGGGAGCTGGGGCAATATCTTTTGGCTTTTGGAGATATTTATATATTCCAGTATCACGCCCATAATGATTGTTTACAAACGGTCAACTTATTTGTGAAGTTTCTCTATAAAGATAAAGCGTTTTGAAGTGATAGTATGGATTGTAATAACGCCAATGCCCAACCCCAAAAAAAACAATGCATTTGTAAAAGGGGGATACATAGAAAAGAATCCGATTATTAAGAATAATAGTCCAAAAGTACTGTGATGAACACGATATCCGAAAATAGATTTATGATTATCCACAAATTCTTTTCGAAGTAATTTATTTCTTTGCAGTGTTATTTCTAATGACCACGTTGTAAACATTCCAATTAATAATCCAAAAATAAAGCTCATATTAATATTTTACGAAGTAGTTTATCTTTGCTTTGGCTTTTAGGTCGGTGATAAAGGTCTGAATTTTTTGTTGTAATTTTTGTTGCTTCAGTTGAGCGATTGCTTGTTCTTTTGGAATCTCTTTATCAAATCCCTGTTGGTTTTTATTGGCACTGATGAAATCAGCGATTTCTTTATCTGATATTTTAATATCATTTCCCGCCATTTTCTGAAGCATTAGCTGAATTTTGATTTCTTCGATTAAATCACTTTTTGTCATTCCCTGGTTTTGTAGCGCCTGATCAAGAGTTGATCCTTGGGAAGAAACATTTGCCTCTATTTTTTTCATTTCGGCATCGATCTCTTTTTGGCTGACGGCAATCTTTCTTTTTTCCGACTCCTGTTGAATAAGGACTTGGGTAATCATCGTCTCAAGAATCTTTTTCCCACCCTGTTTTTCCAGTTTTTTTAGAACAGATAATCTACCAATTGATTTGTCGTTAACGGAAACGGCAATCAAAAATCTCCTGGAAAAATAAATCAAACCCAAAATAAAAATAAGAACAAGAACAACTATTAGTAATCTTTTTGAAAACTTTATTTCGTAATTAAAAGATTCTTGTTTCTTTACCATTTTTTGATTATACAGTAAATATTTTTAAATTTGTCAAGGGAATTTTTGTTTTAGATTGATTTGGTAATCTTAATAAAATCTTAATAAAAACTAAATATAATTAGATTGTGAAAAAAGAAATAAGAAACGGAATTATAGCCGGACTTTCTCTTCTAATTTTTTATTTTTTGGTGATGACGATTTCCTCGGCCAGTTTATCCGCAACGGTGTCACAGTTTAAACAACTTTGGTATTGGATGATTGCTTTGTCACTAGGTTTTGGTACCCAAGTAGGTCTATTTACTCACCTAAAAAGTCTTATCAAAGATAATCGGACGATAAACAGCGCCGGTGCTGTGACCGCTACTTCAACCGGTACCTCAGGCGCTTCAATGGTTGCCTGCTGTGCCCATCATCTTTCCGAAGTTTTACCTATAATCGGTCTTTCCGGATTTTCCATTTTTTTGACCCGATACCAGATTCCCATTATTGTTTTTGGCATCGTCATGAATATTTTTGGGATTATTTATATGTTAAAAACAATTAACAAAATCAAATCCCATGTCAATCACCAATAAAATATTATTGACAGCTTTGGTTGTTGTTGTCATTTTTTTTGGCTTTAACGAATTTAAAAAAACTAGCAAACAGATTAATACCACAGATAGCCCTGCCAATCAGGAAAAAAATTCAAAGTCCCAAGAGAATGAAGGCGGGAATGTAACGGTTACGGCAGAACCAAAAGCCTTAAAGATGGGGGAGAAACCGGCCTTCAAAATAGAATTTAATACTCATTCCGTTGATCTTTCATTTAATATTACGAAAATAAGTTCGCTCGTTGATGACAAAGGCAATGTCTACTCAAATCCTAACTGGGATGGTTCCGGCCCAGGTGGCCATCATCGAGAAGGAATCTTGACTTTTAATTCGGTCTTATCCGAAACAAAATTTGTTGAACTTATCATCAAAAATGTTGCCGGAGTTGCAGAAAGAAAATTAAAATGGAATTTATAATCCAAAAATATATCTGAAAATGTTAAACTGATTTTTATGGACCATCAAAACATGAACCATGAATCGATGAAACAAGAAGAACATATAATGAAGCCTGTAAACAAGATGTCTTTTTGGGAGAAATTCAGAATGAGTATGACTATGGCGATGGGAATGGAGCACGGTGGTCTTGCCGGCCGGGAAATGGCAAAGTTGATGGAAGAAGACATCCGTAATAAATTCTTTTTTTCCTTAATTCTTTCAATCCCCATCATTCTTTACTCTCCTTTAGGGGAAAAAATACTGAGAGTAACATTATTTTCCCCAATTCCGGTACCTTGGTTGTTATTTTTATTAACCACTCCGGTTTTCTTCTATTCTGGCTGGATTTTTTTGTATTCAACTTATAAAGCACTTCAAGCAAAAACCCTTAACATGGCAGTCCTGGTTGCAGTTGGAATCACCGCCGCCTATGCATTCAGTGTGTTACTAACCATTCTGGGGAACAACGATTCATATTATGAAGCGGCTGCTTTATTAATTACTTTTGTTTTGTTTGGCCACTGGATGGAAATGAAAAGCCGACGGGGAACAACCGATGCCCTGCAGGCCCTTTTTGATTTAGTTCCTCCCCAAGCCAGAGTGATCAGAGGCGGCCAGGAAAAATTAATTCCGACGGCCGAAGTTAAACTGGGTGACATTATTATCTTAAAACCGGGTGACAAAGTCCCGGTTGATGGGGAAATTATTGAAGGCGAGACCGCTATCGACGAGTCTCTCGTGACTGGAGAATCTCTCCCTGTTGCCAAAGAAAAAGGAAGTAAAGTTATAGGTGGCTCGATTAACACTTCAGGGTCGGTCAAATTTAAAGCCACCAAAATCGGAGAAGACACGGCTTTAGCGCAAATTGTCAAGATGGTAGAAACGGCTCAGAATTCCAAAGCCCCGGGGCAAAAAATCGCCGACCGATTTGCCAGCTACTTAGTCATCGTTGCCGTCGGTGGAGGATTTTTAACCTTTACCGTTTGGTATTTTATCGTTGGTGAACCAATAATGTTAGCGTTAACATTTGCCATCTCAACTGTTGTCATCGCCTGTCCGGATGCTTTAGGTCTGGCGACGCCGACGGCTGTGGCCGTTGGGACAGGACTTGGTGCCAAGCATAATATCTTGATTAAAGACGCTCCGACTTTGGAAGAAGTTTCAAAAATTCAGGCGGTGGTTATGGATAAAACCGGAACTTTAACTGAAGGAAAACCTAAGATCACCGATGTAGTTGCCACAGGGGGATTT
This sequence comes from Patescibacteria group bacterium, assembly GCA_038064615.1. Lineage (GTDB taxonomy): Bacteria > Patescibacteriota > Microgenomatia > UBA1406 > GWC2-37-13 > GWC2-37-13. Next base: position 110,717 of record JBBTSR010000002.1, on the reverse strand, counting down.
TCTGCCGATGAGATTATCCGACTGGACGGGGCGGCCGAAGCCAAGTCTTCGCATCCTTTGAGTCTGGCGGTACTTGAGGAAGCTAAAAGAAGAAAAGTCAACGTTTCAACCAAAGTGGAAAAGTTCAAAAACCTGGCCGGTCATGGGGTAGAGGCGGTCGTTGAAGGAAAGCATGTACTTGTTGGCACTTTAAAATTAATGAATGACTGGAAAGTCGATATTTTTCCGATAAAAAAAGAGATAGACGGACTGCTTTCAGAAGGGAAAACAATCATGATATTGGCAGTTGATAAAAAGGTCGCCGGAGTGGCCGCCGCTTCTGATCCGGTAAAGGAAAACGCCAAGTTAGCGATTGAGCGAATGAAAGAGATAGGGTTAGAAGTAGCCATGATTACCGGGGACAACAAAAAAACGGCTGAGGCGATTGGAAAACAACTTGGCATTGATCGTATATTTGCCGAAGTTCTTCCGGAAGATAAATCAAAGTATGTAAAAAAACTCCAGGACGAAGGAAAATTTGTGGCGATGGTTGGGGACGGAGTTAATGATGCTCCGGCTCTTGCTCAAGCAAACATTGGTATTGCTATTGGTGCCGGCACTGATGTGGCGATTGAAACTGCCAAAGTGGTTTTGATGAAATCGGATCCGGCCGATATTTTAAGGGCAATCCGTCTGAGCAAAGCCACGGTCAGGAAGATGAAAGAAAACTTGGTCTGGGCCAGCGTCTATAATATTCTTGCAATCCCGATCGCCGCTGGCGTTTTGTATCCGAAATTCGGGATTACTTTGCGTCCGGAATTTTCGGCTCTTTTAATGTCAATTTCATCTATAATTGTTGCTGTCAATGCCGTACTATTAAAGCGGGCAGAGAAAGATCTAATAAGGATATGAAAAATTTTGACTATACAGTGACCACAAAAAAATCATTTGACGAAGCAGTGAAATCTGTCGAAGAAGAAACAAAAAATGCTGGCTTTCGCGTCCTTTATATTCACGACGTTGCCGCTACTCTATCAGAAAAAAACTTTCAGATAGAACCGTTTAAGATTATTGAGATTTGTAATGCCAAAAGCGCCTATACAGTTCTTCAAGCTGACATTAAAATTGGATTATGTTTACCGTGCAAGATAAATGTTTATATCAAAGATAAACAGACTTTTATTTCCGGTATGAGGCCGGTTATTTTATCTCAATTTTTTCCAAAGGTCGATCTTGGCGATTTACCAAAAGAAATTGATAAAATTATTAGAGAAATTATTGATAAAAGCATATAATTTATAAAAAAATATTAATGAAATCTTAATTAATTAAGGATTAAAATATTTAATAATCAAATCTAATATAAAAGGGAGGTGATAATATATGAAACATAATCCTATATCAACAGCCAATGCGGCGGCAGTCACAGTCGCAATAGTCTATATTGTTTGTCGTGTAGGTGTTTCCCTTTTTCCAGATCTATCAATGACAATTGCCCAATCATGGTTTCACGGTATTAAGTTAACCCAAATTTCTGAATTAAATCTATCATTGGGTTCATTTGTCCTGGGACTGACAACCTCAACAATCGGCACTTGGTTGGTCGGTTATCTTTTTGCCAAGCTTTATAATTATTTTTTGAAATCATAAAAAATGTTTAATTTTATTAAAAAAATATTTTCTCAAGAGGGAAAAGAAAAAGATCCTATTTGTGGAATGAGTGTCGATACAAAGACAACTCAATATAAAAGCACTTATAATGAGAAAAGTTACTATTTTTGCTCGGAACACTGTAAAAAACAGTTTGACGAAGACCCAAAACTAAGTTAGTATGGCTCAAAAAAAATATACTTGGTTTTTTGTTTTAGGTATTGGCTTAAAGAATACATTTATTAAGGCCTATTCTTGGGCTTTGACTATTTTTATTGCCTTGAATGTTCTTCTTCTCTACTATTTTTTATTGATTCAAAAAACGACCTGGGTAGCCTTCTGGCAGTCAAATACGGCTTTTTATAGTTGGTCCCAAATAGTATTAAGCATTGTCAATGCACTTTTAATCGGAGCCTCCATAGCAATGCTTTTTGAAGTAATTAAAGAAAAGAAAAAAACTTCGAAGACTTCATATCTCCAGACTTTTGCCTCACTGCTTTTTTCGGCGGCTGCGACCGGTTGCTCGGTTTGCAGCGCTTTTCTTCTTCCACTTTTAGGTATTGCCGCCTCTTTGACGGCCTTGCCGTTTGGAGGTTTAGAGGTAAAATTATTATCAGCCTTACTTCTAATATATACTATATACGAATACGCAAAAATCACCAGCGGACTATGTAAAATGCCAAAAGAAAAAGTTATTTCTTTTGAGAAAAGTCAGATAGAGTTTAAAATTAATAAAGAAACTTTACCTCAACTCCTACCATTGGTATTTCTCATCATTTTTATTGCTATAGTTTATACGCTTCCTCGGTTGCCAAAAACCTGGCGCCTACAAACCCAAAGAAAAATTATGCCAACGACCACAGACATAAAACAGACTCAATCGGCCGGTATATTTGCCCAGATCAATCCTCCGGAAGGATACGAAATGAAGACAAAATATAATTATATTGGGCCGCAGATGTTGGAAATGGGCGTCATTGATCTTGAAAAATTCAAGCAAACATATGAAAAATCAGGCCAACCTTTAACGGCAGAGCAGCTCAATATCTTAACCAAAGGTTCTAACAAAAAAATCAGGATTACTTCTGATAATTCCTACTTTCTTTTGAATTTCTTTTGGGCGTTCGGTCTGGCCAACAAGACGAAGATTCTTGAAGAAGGAGACATGGTTAAGTATGGTGAAGGCCAGGTTGGTAATTTTGCTTCAACCGGCGGCTGGAGTCTGACTAAAAGCGGTGACTCGATGGAGTATTATTCAAAAAGAGCCATTGTTCCTTTGACTAAAGAACAAGAAGACTTGGTTAATAAAGTCGCCTCGGGAGTCTATCGACCATGTTGTGGAAATTCAACCGCCTTTCCTGATTGTAACCATGGTATGGCCCTACTTGGAATATTTGAAGTGATGGCCTCACAAGGAGCAACAGAATCAGAAATGTTTCAGGCGGGAAAATATATTAACTCCTATTGGTTTCCAAGTACAGCCTTTGACACAGCCTTATACTTTAAAAATAAAGACGGAGTAGAATTTAAGAATATTGATCCAAAAGTTTATTTAAGTAAAGATATTTTTTCCGCTTTTGGGGCACAGACGGTAAAGAAATGGCTTATTGATAAAGGAATTCAGGAAAAACCTCCGGCTCAAGGCGGCGGGTGTGGAGTATAATGAACGTATGGAACCGGAAATAATTCAAAAACAAATTGAGGACTTAAAAAATAAAACGCAGTTGACGAGAAGGGAACGAAGATATTTGCAAAAACTGGAGAGTAAATTATCTAAAAATCAAAATCCGAGTAATCCTTTAGAATCAAAGAGTAAGCCTCTCAATACAAAGCCGATTCTTACTAAAATATCAGTCGTTGTCTTGGTAGTGTTAATTATTACTGCCATTACCTGGCTCATCACTTCAAGACCGAATTTACCACCGATTGATCTGACCGGACATATCGAACAAAACCCACCCTCTCATATTTTAGATACTGAGTTGACGGAACCTATCCAAAAACATATGCTGGAACACGCTGATGGAGATGATAAAAAAGGTCAGGGAGTAATAATCCAATACAACTGTAAAAAATACAGTTGTGAGAAGGATTTAATTCCTAGGCTAACGGCTCTGGTCAAAAAATATCCGAAAAACGTTTATCTGGCCCCCGGAAATTATACCGGAAAAATTATTTTGACACGTCTAAATAAAAGAGAAATTTTAGAAAAATTTGACGAGAAAAAGATAATCGCTTTTATTGAAAACAAATAATCGATTTTCATCTAATAATTATCTCTTCATAAAATCTTCATAAATATTTGAGTAAAATCATTCTTTATGATATTTAAATCAAAATTAATCAAAGGTCTTTTAATTGTTGCAATTTTAGTAACCGCCGTTAAACAAATTCTTTTAACTCAGGTAATCTACGCGCTGTCAACAGGTTCAATCGCCCTATCTAATTCATCCGGCGGTAATATGTCAATCGGGATTTTACCGACTGATAAAGACGAAGACAGGGGGTATAAATGGAAAGAAGAGCCAGTGACTTTAAGTAAATATGTTGCGACCAACGGTAAACAAATGGTTGAGATGGAAAAAGAAATTAATGATTCCAGTTTGACTCCCGAACAGAAGAAAAGGTTGGACGCTTTTGGACTTCTGCCTCATCTTTGTTGCAACGCCCCGATTAACACCAAAGACTGCCTTCATGCGGTCGCGGCCATGGGTCTGGCAAAATTTTTGATCACACAAGGTTGGGATGATAAAAAAATCAAGGAAGAATTGTTTTTATGGTATCGATATTGGTGGCCAAAACATTATGCAATTGTATCGACTTATTTGCAATCAAAAGGTGCTGATCCAAAGTCAGTTTCCGTTGACGACTGGATGAGTGATCGACTGTCAACGATTAGTATAGAACAGTCGATGATGAATGAGCTGGGAGGTGAGAAATAATGGCGGATGAATTAAAAAAGCAAAATAAACAGATAACTTTTCGTTTGAATATTAATATGTTAGTTTTGGGCCTGTTGTCAATCTTGGTATTTGTTTCCGTAGTCCAAACAGTAACTTTAGCCAGTCTTTTTACCAAAAAACAGGCAGTTACCGCTACTTCAGTCGGTAAATCCAATTTACCGGCAGCTTTAAAAGATATTCCCCAGCAAGTAGGGGGTTGCTAATTTGCTAATATGAATTTCCCCAAAATCATTGTTGAAAAAAATGAAAAGGGTTATTTTTTATTAGTGATCGGTTTAGTAATTATTTTTTTATTTGTTTTTGCTAATATTACTTTAAGAAATTTGATAAATTTTAATAAAAAAAAATTAGTCATTTCCCAAAAACAATTACTCATATTAAAAAAACAACAATTAAAACCCGAATTTACTAAAAAAATTAAACTTGAATCAAAATGTCCGGATGAGCAAGCCGGAAATCCTGAAGCAGATTTGACTATAAAATATTTTTATTCTCCGGTTTGTTTTTGGTGCATACTAGAAGATCAACATTTGGATGAGCTTTTGCAAAAAGAGGGCCAGGCTTTTAAACTGGAAAAATATAACCGGGAGGACTGCGATGATATCATGCAAAAATATAAATTAAGTTTGACTCCTGGTTTTGTATTTTCCACAAAAAAAGACTCCAAAGAATATACGGTTGACGGATATATCTCCAAAGAAAATTTAGCCAAAATAATTTGCGATGTTACTGGTTATTGTCTAAAAAATGAAGAACTCAAACCTAAAGATGTCAAAACTCCAAAAGGGCAAAAAGTCATAATTAATTTTCAATAGATATAAAGATGAATTATCTCTATGCCTTTATTTTAGGTATTCTGTCGATCGTTGGTCCGTGTACCTTTATCATGGTACCGGTAATTCTTAATAAAATAAAAAATTCGCTGATTGAAGTAATTTATTTTTTTTCCGGAATTCTTCTCATTTTTATTTCTTTAGGGATAGTTGCCTCTTTAACAAGCATTGTTTTTACTAATTCTATCAATCGCCAGCTCTATTTTATTGCAGGAGTTGTTACTTTGATTTCGGGATTTTCAATGATAGGGGCAATAAAAATAGAATACCCTCATTTACAAGAGCAGAACAAAAGTTCACATGCCTTTATTGATGGCTTATTGCACGGCGGTGTCATTTTGGGCTGTATCGGTCCTCAATTAGCGTCGATATTGACATTCATTATTGCTCAAGGAAACTTGGTTAACGGAGTTCTTATGATTATTTTTTACGGGATTGGGTTTATTGCCCCGTTTTTTATCTTTGGCCTGATTATTACCGATAAAATTTTTCAGTTAAAACTGATGAAGCACGTGATATTGATTCAAAAAATTGGCGGAGTATTAATGATGGCAGCATCCGTTTATCTTATTTATTTTTCTTTGCAGGGATATATATGAAGGTAAAATTAATTGTTGGAGGAATATTATTATTAGCTATTTTTATTATGTTATTTTTTAGCAATAATATTAAAAATTTAATTACAGAAAAACTTTTTCAACAGTTGCCTAATTATAGTTGTAATAGCGGGGGATTATGCATGAAAAAATATCTTCGATTGAAAAATATTCCTTAAAATGGTTTAATCTTTCTTTATGGCAAAAATCAGCAAAAAAACAATTCACATCAAAGGCATGCACTGTCCGTCTTGTGAGATATTAATTACCAATAAATTTAAGGAGATGCCTAATGTCACGACTGTTAGCTCTAATTTTCAAAAACAAGAGGCGGAAGTTTATTTTACCGGCCATTTAGATCAGGAAATTGTCAATAAAAAAATTCAACCTTTTGGCTATGAAATCGCGGAGAGAAAAAATGATGTTGAAGACGAAGAATCCATGGGTAAAAAGATTTTTGAAGCATTTTTAATTACCATCGGTTTGATTTTGATTTATTTAATTGCTAAGGAAATCAATATTATTCCGGATATCAATGTCACCGGCAATTTGAATCTATTAACCATTTTGTTTTTAGGTCTAGTGGCCTCTATCTCTACCTGCATGGCAACGTCAGGCGCACTATTTTTATCAACGATTGGCAGAAAAACCAATAATTTAAAACAGGCAATTTATTTTAGTCTTGGGAGAATTATCTCTTATGCAATATTTGGTTTAATAGCTGGACTGGTCGGCAGTGTCATTATCACTAATTTTAAATTCGGAACGGGACTGACGCTCCTTGCCGCCGTTTTTATGATTTTATTGGGCCTTGACATGTTAAAAATTCTCTCATTCGCCTCAATTATTCCATATGGTGCGACCTCAAATATTTTTAGAAAATTAGAAAATAAATTAATTAAAGACCCTCATAAATCAGCCTTTTTCTTAGGGGCGATTACTTACTTTTTACCTTGTGGATTTACCCAGGCAACTCAGGTTTATGCTCTTGGATTGGCGTCCCCCTGGCAAAGTGCCTTAACGATGGCTGTTTTTGCTTTAGGAACAGCACCGGCCATTTTATTCATCGGTAATTTAAGAGGTTTACTAAAGAGTACAGTCTACCAGTACTTTATGAAAACAGTCGCGGTTGGTGTTTTGATACTCGGTATATATTATGCAAGTAATTTTTTGTCAATTTATGGGATAAATATTGGTTTTAATCAAAGCATTAAAGGGACGGGAACGAGTGTTAATATAGAAAATGGAAAGCAAATTATAAATATGGATGTTATCAGTGGAGGCTATTCTCCAAACCAATTTACTATTAAAAAAGGAATTCCGGTGCGTTGGGTGATTAACGGTAAAAACGTCTTCGGCTGCCAAGGATATTTTATTGTTCCTAATCTAGGAATTTCCAAAGCCTTAAACGAAGGAGAAAACATTATTGAATTTACTCCCAAAGAACTCGGTTTCATTAATTTTTCTTGCGGAATGGGAATGTATCGGGGTCGGATAGAAATAACTGACTGATTATATAACCAAGGACAGCTCCTGTAAATACGTCTAAAAAATAATGACAACCAAGGTAAATTCGCGAATAGGATATTAATAGTGCCACAATGAAATAAAACCACTTTCGTTTTTTATCAAAATGAGCAAGGACTCCAAATGCAACAAAGGCTGTTGCTGCGTGGGCGGAGGGAAAGGAGAAATCGGAAGGACAGGAAAAAGTTAAAAATAGTTGTAAATCGTTAAAAATAGTTGTAAATGGTCGAGGACGCTGGAAGATATTTTTTAAGACAAAATCGGAAAGTAAAAAAGTCAGTAAAAAAGAAATCGAAAATAAAAAAATAAATTTTTTGTCTCTTTTGTTAATCCCGGGGTTTTTTCTTTCTTCCAAAATTAACACTATTACAATCACTAATATCCAGACTAAAATAGAAGCTCCTTTTAAAGAAAAAAAGGAAAAAAATCTATCAAAGAAAATATTATGGGGAATTAGTTGATTAAAAAAATTGGTTAAAGTGTAATCTAGATTTATGACATATGACATTCCTTATTATATAATAAGGTCGGACCCTAGAATAGGGTCCGACCTTAAATAATGATTAAATACATCATCTTCGATTTTGACGGTACGATTGCTGATACACTTCCTTTTAGTTTTCAGAAATTTTTAGAAATGTCCAAGCTTCTCAAAATAGATGATCTTAGCGAAAAAGAAATAATCAACGAAATTAGATCAAAAAGCTATCAGGAATTACTGAAGGGTAGCTTTAAAAAGGCTTGGCTCAAACTTCCATTTGTAGTTAATATGATTAAAAATATGCAGGTAGAATTGGAAAAAGAAATGGAGAATATTAAATTTTTTTCCGGAATAAAAAAGTTTCTTTTTGAATTGAAAAAAAAAGAATATAAATTAGCGATTATTTCTTCAAACAGAATAGAAAATATTAATGTATTTATTAAACATAATAATATTAATATCTTTGATTTCATTCATGGAAAAACCGATCTTTTTGGCAAAGCCGGTTATTTAGGGAAGTTTCTCAATGACTTTAAATTAGGAAAATCTGAAGTAATTTATATAGGGGACGAAATCCGCGACGTTGAAGCCTGCAAAAAAGTTGGTATTAAAATGATTGGTGTCTCCTGGGGTTTACACACAGTTGAAGCCTTAAGGAAAGTAGGGGTTGATTTTATTGTAAATAAACCAGAGGAAATTTTTAAAATTATCAATAAATAAATATTGTGTTTTTTCCTTGAATGATCTTCTCTTTTTTCTTCAAACTTTTTATTGCGTACATATAGCTAACTACAGAAAACATTGCTATTTGACGTTTTATATTTGAAATAGTTTTTTCGAGAAACCAGGGGGAGATGTAGAGATAGAATGTTGTAGAGACGCAAAATTTTGCGTCTGTACATCGATTGTAGAAAGAAAAATCCATTTCGAAAATATCGTCGTGAACGATTTTAATATTTTTCCTATTTGGGTGAAATAAACGACGTAGGTGCAGAATCAAAATTAAGACCGGGTTGATTTCAACAGCGACGAACTGAGTGTTTAGCTTTTGTTGATAAGCCTGTTGAGCTGCCTTAAAGATGACAATCCCGTCGCCAGCCCCGAGATCAAATATTGTTTGGTTATTTTTTAAACTCAAAGCCTTAATAATCAGAGGTATGTCAACAGGTTGGGAGGGGAAGTAGGGGATTGGAGATAAAATTTTGGAGGAGAAGAGAAAAATAATAGTGATTATTATGAATAAAATTACTATAGATATAAGCATTTAAATCTTAAAGATTAAATATTAAAGGTTAAAGAAATATTAAACAGTTAAAACTTAAACAGTTAAAAAAACATTTAAAACTTAAAACCTTAAGCCCGTTTTCGTTTATTAGTTTAATATTTAACAGTTTATTTAACCTTTAACCGTTTAAGATTTAACATTTTATTCCTATTGACTAATTCTATCAATTATTGTTAATATTAGGACGGACAAAAATATGATTAAACTTGTAATTGGCAGTCAGTGGGGGGATGAGGGAAAAGGTAAGATAGTTGATATAATGGCGGCAAAAGCTGATTTGGTTGTTCGTTTTCATGGCGGAAACAATGCCGGCCACACAGTCGTTATTAATGGAAAAAAATTTCCTTTTCATTTGATTCCTTCAGGGATCTTACAAAAAAAACCAACTGTAGTAATAGCCGATGGAACCGTGATTGACCCGGATGTTTTGCTTGAAGAAATGGATATTTTTGAAAAAATGGGCATTAATTTAAAAAAGAAATTGCTGATTTCTCCCCGTTGCCATTTAATCATGCCGTATCATAAAGAACTTGATCAGGCTTATGAAAACGCCCGAGGAAAAAATAAATTAGGAACAACTAAGCGGGGAATTGGACCGGTTTATGCTGATAAAGTCAGCTATAATGGAATCAGAATTTATGAACTTCTAAACTGGCCTTTGTTCATCGAAAAGTTTAAATTTCAAGCAGAGATTAAAAACAAAATTTTAGTTACTTTCGGTGTAGCTCCAATAGAACCGGAAACTTATTTTCCAATTTTTAAAAAGTTGGCAGAAAGAGTCCGCCCTATGGTTAGAGATACTTTTGCGATATTTCAAAAAGCGATTAAACAGAAAAAATATATTCTTCTTGAAGGCGCTCACGGAGTGATGCTAGATAACAGTTTTGGACTATATCCTTACGTGACGGCCTCAAATGTTATTGAAGGAGGAGTAAATATTGGCAGCGGTGTTCCCTCAAAAAAAATTGATGAAGTTTGGGGAATTGTCAAAGCCTATACTTCAAGAGTCGGTGGCGGACCTCTTCCCACAGAATTGTTTGATAAAACCGCCGAAGGGATCAGGGAAAGGGGCTATGAATACGGGACAACGACCGGGAGACCGCGCCGGGTTGGTTGGTTAGATTTGCCGGCTGTCAAGTTTGCCTGTCTTCTATCTTCAATTAACAGAATTGCAATTACTAAAATTGATATTTTATCAGGACTTTCACAAATTAAGGTTTGTGTTGACTATAAATTAGATGGTAAAAAAATTGAATTTAGTCAGTGCGGATATTTAGAATTAGAAAAATTGGAACCTGTTTATAAGAGTTTTGCCGGTTGGAAAGAAAATATTTCAAAAATCAAATCCTTTAAAAAATTACCAATCAACTGCCAAAAATACGTTAAATTTATAGAAAAATATTTAGAAGTGAAAGTAAAAATTGTTTCAGTTAGTCCGGAAAGAAAGGCGAGTATTTTTGTTTGAATTTAAAAGCTCGCGCCCGAAATTTTTTGACGGAAAACTTAAACCGCAAAAAATTTGGTCGCTTCGCTTTAAAGATATTAAAAATTAAATCCTAAACATGCTAAACATACGCAAAGACATCGGTTTAACCTTTGATGACGTATTACTCGTTCCTCAAAAAACTAATTTGGTTTCAAGGGGGGAGGTTGATCTTTCTACAAATTTAACAAAAAAAATAAAGTTAAAGATTCCGGTTATTTCAGCCAACATGGATACGGTGACGGAGATTGAGATGGCGATTACACTGGCCCGCGAGGGGGGAATTGGGATTATTCATCGATTTGCAACGATTGAACGTGAAGCGGAAATGGTCTCAACGGTCAAAAAAGAAAGATTATTAGTCGGGGCCGCCGTTGGTATAAAAGATGACTATGTTGAAAGAACGGAAACATTAGTTAAGGCTGGAGTCGATGTCATCGTTATTGACATTGCCCATGGTCATTCGATTTTTTTAATTAAAGTTTTAAAAGATTTAAAGAAAAAATTTCCTGAAGTTGATATTATTGCCGGAAATGTGGCCACTCCGGAGGCGACCGAAGAATTGATAAAAAGTGGTGCCTCGGCTATTAAGGTTGGTATCGGTCCAGGAGCTTTGTGCATTACCAGGATTGTTGCAGGCGCGGGAGTTCCACAACTGACGGCAATTTCTGAATGTGCAGCGGTCGCAAAAAAATATGACATTCCAATTATTGCTGATGGAGGAATTAGAAATTCTGGAGATATGGTTAAAGCATTGGCCGTTGGTGCCTCAACTGTGATGATTGGAACATTATTTGCCGGGTGTGACGAATCACCAGCTTTGACTTTTTTTAAAAATAACCGAAAATTTAAATTAACGCGAGGAATGGCATCCCTCATGGCCAATCATGATCGACAAAAAAATGATATAAAAGTGAAAAAGGATCTGAAAGAATACGCAGCCGAAGGAGTCGAAGCAGTTGTTCCGTATCGGGGAAATGTTGCCGAATTTATCAATCAACTGCTTGGCGGTGTTCGTTCCGGCCTCTCATATTCAGGAGCGAGAAATATTAATGAGCTTTGGGAAAATGCCGAGCTTATTCAAATCACTCAAAGTTCACTCATTGAATCAATGCCTCATGATGTAGAACAAATATAGCCTTGTGACAGTCTAAAGTGGGTGAGGAGGGAGTCGAACCCTCATGGAAGTGAATCCACTAGTTTTTGAGACTAGCCTGTATGCCATTCCAGCACTCACCCGTACAAATATTCTCTTATTATATCAATAATTCAAATTTTACCCTTGCTATTTTTTTAAATTCGAATATAATAATATTCTCAGAGACTATGAAAAACTCTGAGATTTTTTTTGGGAAAGATATTATTTCCCTCGATCAGTTTAATCGAAAATCAATAGAATTTTTGTTTCATCAAGTAAAAAAAATTAAAAAAACTTCTTCAAAACAACTGCTCAAAATTCTTCAAGGTAAAATCGTTGCCCTTTTATTCTTTGAACCATCAACAAGAACTTTCAGTTCTAATTCTGCCGCGGTCAAACGCTTAGGCGGTCAAACAATTGAACATCAAAACCCGATGCAAAATTCTTCGGTTGTCAAAGGTGAGACTATTGAAGACACGATTATGATGATTGAACAATATTCTGATGCAGTCGTTATTCGTCATCCACTGGTTGGAACAGCCGAAAAAGTGGCCGAAGTAGCTAATATTCCAGTTATCAATGCCGGTGACGGAATTGGCGAGCACCCGACCCAAGCCCTTCTTGATATGTTTACGATTTATGAAAAGTACGGGCATTTGGATAATATTAAGGGTTTGATGGTGGGAGATCTCCTAAACGGTCGGACTGTCCATTCATTGATCAAAGGCCTTTCAATTTTTAAAAATATTACGCTTTATCTTTTATCTCCAAAACAATTACGCCTATCTAATAAAGATTTAGCAGAAGCTAAAAAAAGAAAGATAAAATTAGTGGAAATAAAATCATTTGAGGAGATTCCGGCTGACTGTCACTTCTGGTACTGGACGCGGGTGCAAAAAGAACGTTTTACTGATAAAAGTGGGTATGAAAAATTAAAACTGAGCTTTATTTTAACCAAAAAATTAGTTGATATGAAGGCGGGAAAGAATACGTTGTTGATGCATCCGTTGCCGAGAATCGGGGAGATTGAAACAACGGTTGATAGCGATCCAAGAGCAGTGTATCTAACTACTGAAGCGAAAAATGGCATGTACGTAAGAATGGCGCTTTTCAAATTAATACTAAATGACAAATAACAAATGACAATTGAATTACCAATAACAAATATCAAATGTCAAAACAGTTTTGTTATTGATTATTTGTAATTTGTTATTCAATTGTTATTTAAATTTTGATATTTGTTATTTTTTATGAATGCTAAATTAGTCTTATTTGATGGCTCGGAATTTGAAGGGCAAAGCTTCGGTTACGAACAACCTCGTTCTGGCGAGTTCGTTTTCTCAACCGGTATGGTCGGTTATCCAGAGTCGCTGACAGATCCTTCATACGAAGGACAGATTCTCGTTTCCACTTATCCAATCATTGGTAGTTATGGAGTTCCTAATAAAAAATATTGGGAATCAGATAAAATCCATGTTTCCGGATTAATAGTCTCACAATATATTGATACACCGTCTCATTTTCAAAGCGAGATGAACTTAGGAGAATGGCTGAAAAGAGAAAAAATTCCAGGTCTAGTGATTGCGGATACTCGTTATTTAACACAAAAACTACGTGATGGAGGAGCCCAATTAGCAAAAATTATATTTGAAAAAGATATTCAATTTGAAGACCCAAATGAAAAAAATTTAGTTGCAGCCGTATCCACCCCAAGGGTGTCCAAAGAAGGAAAAGGAAATAAAACAATTATTTTGATTGATTGTGGAGTTAAGAAAAATATTATAAGAAGCTTATTAGTTAGGGGAGTCAAAGTGATTACGGTTCCCTGGAACTATGACATTTTTTTGTTAAAAGAAAAATTTGATGGAGTATTAATTTCCAATGGCCCGGGAGATCCAAAAATGTGTGACGCAACAATTGAGACAGTTAAAAAAGTTATTGCAAAAAAGATTCCAATACTTGGGATTTGTTTGGGAAATCAGATTCTATCTTTAGCAGCAGATGGTGACACGTACAAAATGAAATTTGGTCATCGCGGGCAAAATCAGCCGTGTATTATGGTTGGGACAAAACGTTGTTATTTGACAACGCAAAATCATGGTTTTGCCATCGGAAAAATTCCTAAAGGTTTCCGACCTTGGTTTGTCAATGCCAACGATGATACAAATGAAGGGATTATTCATGAAAGATTGCCTTTTATGTCAGTTCAGTTTCATCCCGAGGCGTGTCCAGGTCCAACGGATACAGAGTGGGTGTTTGATTATTTTTTAGAAAAACTATGTTAAAGCTCGACACTGAATTTTATTTCTCCGTGGGAACCCTCCCCTTTTCGGGGACTCCCAAGTCGAAAAAAATTAAGTGTCTCGCTTTTCCTAACGTTTTAAAAATTGAAAATTCAATGAAAATTGAAAACTGAAAAATGAAAATTATGAATAAGATACTAATTCTCGGTTCTGGCGCTCTCAAGATCGGTCAAGCAGGGGAATTTGATTACTCCGGCTCACAGGCCATTAAAGCTTTCAAAGAAGAAGACATTAAAACCGTTTTAATTAATCCCAACATTGCTACGATTCAAACTTCCAAAGAATTAGCGGATAAAGTTTACTTTTTACCGGTGACGACGGAATTTGTTGAGCGGGTAATTGAAAAAGAAAAACCGAACGCCATTGTACTATCTTTTGGCGGTCAGACAGCCTTGAACTGTGGGATGGACCTCTATAAAAAAGGCATTTTAAAGAAATATAATGTTCAAGTTTTAGGAACATCTGTTTCGGCAATTGATTTAACGGAAGACAGAAAAAAATTTGCCGATCATTTACACAAAATCAACGTTGCAACTCCAAAAAGTTTTGCTGTTACAACGGTAGAAACCGGTCTAAAAAAAGCTCGAGAGATAGGTTATCCAGTCATGATTCGAGCTGGTTTTTCTTTGGGGGGGCAAAAATCTGGAGTTGTCAATAATGAAAAAGAATTTATTTCTGTTGCCCAAGCGGCTTTGGCTTTTTCGCCGCAGATATTGGTAGAAAAATATCTTCATCATTTCAAGGAGATTGAATATGAAGTCGTTCGAGATAAATATGATAACTGCGTGACTGTCTGCAACATGGAAAATTTTGATCCTTTAGGAGTTCACACCGGCGAATCAATCGTCGTCGCTCCAAGTCAGACGCTAACAAATTTTGAATATCATTATTTGCGGGAACTTTCAATTAAAATTGTTAGAAGTTTAGGAATAGTCGGGGAGTGTAACGTCCAATTCGCGCTAAACCCACATCCGAAAGATAAAATTGAATACTACGTCATCGAAGTCAATGCCCGTTTGTCCCGTTCATCCGCCCTAGCCTCTAAAGCAACAGGATATCCGTTAGCTTATGTTGCGGCTAAATTAATACTCGGAAAAAGTCTGATGGAAATTAAAAATCAGGTTACTCAGGTTACCCAGTCGTTTTTTGAACCGGCCCTTGACTACATTGTGGTCAAAATTCCCCGCTGGGATATGGATAAATTTAAGGGGACGACGGAAAAAATCGGCAGTTCGATGAAGTCGGTTGGAGAAATAATGGCGATTGGCCGGACTTTTGAAGAAGCAATTCAAAAAGGCGTCAGGATGCTCGATATTGGGGTGCAAGGAGTGACTGATAATAATTTTAATTTGACCAATGATGAAATTTTAGCCAAGATAAAACAAGCTAATTCTAAAAGAATCTTTTTTATAACCAAAGCTTTAAAATTGGGAATAACTGTTCAAAAAATTTATGAATTAAGTGGAATTGACCCATGGTTTTTACATCGATTAAAAGCAATTGTGGAGGCGGAACGTGAATCAGAAAATTTATTAAAATTAAAACAATTAGGTTTTTCTGACAAGAAGATCGGTCTGCTAACAGGTAATTCGGAATTCGTAATCCGTAATTTAAGAATAAAAAATAATATAAAGCCATCCATTTTTCAAATCGACACTCTGGCTGGGGAATTTCCGGCCAAGACAAATTATTTGTACACAACCTATAACGGAAGTCATCACGATGTTGCTCCGATTAGGGAGAAGGGTGTGATGGTTTTGGGCTCTGGACCATACCGGATTGGTTCTTCAGTCGAGTTTGATTGGACCTGTGTAAACACCGCTTTGAATCTCAAAAAATACGGAAAAAAATCAATTATTATTAATTGCAATCCGGAAACCGTCTCAACTGACTACGATATTTCTGACAGATTATATTTTGAAGAACTGAGTTTTGAGCGAGTGGCTGATATATATGAATTTGAAAAGTCTTCTTCTATCATTGTTTCGGTAGGAGGACAGACTCCCAATAATATTTCCAAAAAAATCGATTTATACGGAATAAAAATTCTTGGAACTTCCGCAGTTGACATTGATCGGGCTGAAGATAGAAAAAAATTTTCCCAGCTTTTAGATGATTTAGATATAAAACAGCCTATTTGGAATAGTTTTACTGAAATGGATGTGGCTTTAAAATTTGCGCGTGAGGTAGGTTATCCAATTTTAGTTAGGCCGTCTTACGTCCTGTCCGGAGCGGCGATGAACCTTTGCTACAATCCAATCGAGTTAAAACATTTTATTGAAAAAGCAACTAATATTAATAAAAAACATCCAGTGACAATTTCTAAATATATGGTTAATGCCCGAGAAATTGAATTCGATGGTGTGGCCGAATCCGGCAAGGTCAGAGTTTTTGCCATTTCCAATCATATTGAACATGCTGGTGTTCATTCGGGCGATGCAACGATCGTCTATCCAGCTGAGCGAGTCCGATTTTTTAGTGGAGAAAGAATGATTGAGATTGCCAAGCAACTGTCAAAATCACTAAATATTTCTGGACCTTTTAATATTCAGTTTATGGTTAAGGATAATGAGGTCTATGTGATTGAGATGAATTTGCGGGCCTCGCGGACTTTTCCTTTTATTTCCAAAGTGACCGGGGTTAATTTTGCCGAAGTCATCGTCGATAGTTTTTTTGGAAAAGCGAAAGAATATAAAATTAAATATCCAAACTATGTGGCCGTCAAAGCTCCTCAATTTTCATTTGCCCGAATGGAAGGAGCCGATCCGGCCCTTGGAGTTGAGATGGGTTCAACCGGGGAAGTAGCTTGTTTTGGCGAAACAGCTGAAGAAGCCTATTTAAAATCTTTGTTATCAACAGGTTTGTCCTTAAAAAATAAAAGTGCTTTGGTGACGATTGGCGGAGACGATTTTAAACTTCGTTTTGCCGAATCAATCTGGCGGTTAAAAAATCTTGGCTTTAAACTTTACGCAACTAAAAAAACCCATCTGTTTCTTAAAACCAAAGGCGTTCGAACAAAAATAGTTTACAAACTTTTTGAAAAGAAGGGCCCGACTGTCATTGATCTGATTGAAAAACGTCAAGTCTCACTGGTCATTAATTTGAGTGAAGATTATAACAATGAAGGTTCGTTTAAGCGGGTAATTACGGATGGATATTTAATCAGGCGGGCGGCGATTGACAATAATATTCCTCTGTTTACCGATCTAAATTCCGCCAGATTTTTTGTTAATGCTTTGGATAAATATAAAATTGAAGATTTGAAGATTAAGAGTTGGGATGAGTATCTATGATTAAATTTCCTGGTTTAATTGATGTCCATGTTCATCTCCGCGATCCGGGGCAAACGGAAAAAGAAGATTTTTTTACTGGGACTTCATCTGCACTTGCCGGTGGGTTCACAACAATTTTGGACATGCCAAATAATAAGATTCCGATTACTTCAATTAAAACATTAATTGAAAAACAAAAAATTGCCAAAGAAAAAATTGTCTGCGATGTTGGTTTTTATTTTGGTTCGCTCGGCGAAAATTTAAAAGATTTTAATAAAGTCCAAGATAAAGTTTTTGGTTTAAAAATTTATCTTAATAAAACTACCGGTAATTTAATTATTGATAATAAAAATTTAAATAATATTTTTAAAGCGTGGACAACTAATAGTCCTATTCTGTTACACGCTGAAGGCAAATCGATTAATCAAGTGATTAATATTGTTTCAGAAACAGGAAAAAGAGTCCACTTCTGCCACATTGGAATAAGTTCTGATTTAAAACAGATTATTAAAGCTAAAGAAAATCGTTTACCGATTACTTGTGGTACGACTCCGCACTATTTGTTTTTAACGGAAAAAGACGCTAAAATTCTTGGCCCTTTTGGCTTGATGAAACCGTCTTTAGGATCAAAAGCCGACCAGAATTTTCTCTGGAAAAATTTAAAACATGTTGATGTGATCGAATCTGATCATGCGCCTCATACTGTTGAAGAAAAAAAATCAGATCATCCGCCATTCGGTGTTCCCGGACTGGAAACGACTTTACCACTTTTGTTAACGGCGGTTTTCGAAAATAAATTATCGATTAATCGATTAATCGAATTATGTTTTAAGAACCCCAAAAAAATATTTAATATTAAAACCGATAAAAATACTTGGGTAGAAATTGACGAAAAAGAAGAGTATATTATTGATAATAAAAAATTATTCACAAAATGCGGCTGGTCACCGTTCAACGGCTGGAAAGTAAAAGGTAAAGTGAAGCGGGTTTTTATTCGAGAAAAAAAGGTATTTGAAAATGGTAAATTATTAGTTAAACCGGGTTTTGGAAAAGTTGTTACAAATTAAATTTTTACACTTATTTTAATATGGATCTTAAAATAAATTTATTTAATAAAAAATTAAAAAATCCGCTATTTCTTCCTTCAGGAATTATAAATGAAATTGCTGGTCATAAAATGGCTGTTGACGCCGGGGCGGGGAGTGTCGTCTTAAAATCAATTACTTTAAATCCCAGAGAAGGAAACCCAATTCCAAGAGTAGCTAAATATGAATATGGCATTATCAACTCAGTTGGCTTAAGAAACCCGGGCTTAAAAGAAGGAAAAAAACAGATTAAAGATTTTATAAAAAAAACTAAAACGCCGGTAATTATCAGTGTTTTTGCCACCACCGTAAAAGATTTTAGAAAATTAGTCAGTGAAACAGCAGAGCTTAAACCTTATGCAATTGAAATTAATCTTTCCTGTCCGAATGTTGAAGGGGAATTTGGCCAGATGATTAGTAACAAAAGCGATTCTTCCCAGCAGGTAATAAAAGGAGTTAAAAAAGAGGCAGGTAAAGTTCCCTTGATTGCTAAACTCACACCGAATGTTGACCCAATATCTGAGATAGCCAAAGCTTGCGAGGCGGCCGGGGCCGATGCAATCGCAGCCATTAATACAATAGCTCCAAGCATGATAATTGATATTAATAAACGCAAACCTATTCTTGGAATGAAAAAAGGCGGTTTATCCGGACCCGGTATTCGTCCAGTAGCCATAGCCAAGATTTATGAAATTTATGAAGCAGTGAAAATTCCTATTATTGGTATGGGCGGAGTGGAAAAATGGCAGGATGTAGTTGAGATGATGATGGCCGGAGCGACTTTGGTCGGCGTTGGTTCGGCTGTTTATCTGCGCGGCTATAAAATTTATCAAGAAATATTGACCGGACTAAAAAAATATATAGAAGAAGAAAAGATTGATGACATTAAAAAATTAATCGGGGCGGCTCATTAATTATTATTCACTTGTGCTTTCTATATTTGGTGGACGATCCTTGTTACAATAATATTCAGAATTTTGGGGTTCTTGAAGATGGTTATAAATTTCAGTCCTTATAGTGGCTTTTCCCCCGCAAACCAAACAATTATATTTATATCCTGCGGGATTTTCAAAGATTCTAACAAGGAATGGTCGTGGACCCGTGTTAATAGTAGCATCTCTAATATGCATTTCACGTATTGTTATATTCTCCCTACTAAATAAATCCATCATGGGTTAATTGTATAAATAATAAAACTAAATTACAATTTTTTTAAATTATTAATTGAAATACAAGAATAGATGTTATAATCTAACTAATTTATAAATTATTTATTTTCATATGGATAATGTTGTTGATATTCTTAAAAAGGTTGGGGCTCTTATTACTAATAGTCACATTGTTTTAACATCAGGCAGACATACAGCCGCCTATATTAACCCTGATAAAATATTACCTCATACTCAGATTAATTCTCAGTTAGGCAAGATGTTTGCAGAAAAATATAAAAATAAAAATATTGAGATTGTAATAGGTCCTGCTTATGGCGGCATTATTTTTTCTCAATGGGTGGCCTATCATCTTTCCAAACTAAGAAAAAAAGAAATATTAGGAATTTTCACGGAAAAAACGGCTGATAAAAACCAAATGTTTGAAAGAGGATTTGATGAACTAGTCAAGGGTAAAAAAGTTTTAATAGTTGAAGATGTTACCGCGACCGGTTCTTCTGTAAAAAAAGTTATTATCTCTGTTAATAAAGCCGGAGGTAAGGTCATGGGGGTAAGTGTTATAGTTAATCGTGATCCCGTGAAAGTAAACTCCAAATCAATAGGAGCTCCTTTTACAGCTTTGACAGTGCTAAATATTGATTCGTATGAAGAGAAAAATTGTCCTCTATGTAAAAAACAAATTCCAATAAATATTAAAGTAGGCCATGGGCGAGAGTATCTAGAAGCAAAAAGATTGAAATAATGTCAGGCCAAAGATTATTTTAAATCCAAAAAAATCGCTTCGTATTTATAGGTCTGGATTTCCGCCTCAGCGGGAATGACACACAAATTTTGTCGTGAATAGTGGCGCGAATGTGGCGCGAAAAGATCGTTTGCAATATCGGTAGTTTATCGGTACAATATCGGTACATATGTATACTCCATATTTTAAAATTTCTCCTAAAATCACTGAATATTTGACTCAAATTGGTATTATTTACGGCTACTTAAAGAGTAGTCCGTTACCGATCAAATACCAAAAAGAATATCAAAATAGAATTTTATCCGAAATCATTCATTCCTCAACTGGCATTGAAGGTAATAGTCTTTCGGAAAAACAGGTTCGTGGCGTTTTAAAAGGGGATAAGATCAAAGGGTATGAACGAGATGTTAAAGAAGTTGAAAACTATTATAAAGCAATTAAATATATTTCAGGTCTTCCAATTAATTCTAACTTTAAAATTTCTGAAAAAATTATTTTAAAAATAAATGGACTTGTTTTAAATGGTATAAGGGATGAAGAAGCAGGAAAGTATCGAACAAAAGAATTATATGTTGGAACATATATACCTCCCAAACCTAAAGCTGTACCAATTCTTACAGTTGAGTTTGTTGATTGGTTAAATGATCCAACTCCACATAATTTAAGTCCAATCTTATATGCAGGCATTGCCCATTATAAGCTGGTGGCAATCCATCCTTTCATTGACGGCAATGGTAGAACGACGAGGATTCTTACGAAATTAATACTAAAAAAGTATGGATATGATTTTATTAAATACTTTTCACTGGAGAGTTATTATAATCGGCAAAGAAAATTCTACTATGAGGCATTAGACAGTGCCGATTCACATCGAGTCGAAGGTCAACCTGATTTATCAATCTGGCTTGAGTATTTTACATTGGCGCTATTTGTTCAGGCACAAAGGGCGCAGACGCAGATAGAAACACTAATTAAGAAAAAACCAAGACAGATTAAACTTCATTTAAATGAAAGACAAAAGAAAATTATTCTATACTTGAAGGAGCATAGTTCAATAACTACTTCAGAATATATGAAGATATCGAGCCTTAGTCCTAAAGGAGCCTATAACGATTTACAAAAACTAAATAAAGCAGGTATAATTGAAAAAAAAGGTATTTTAAAAAGCTCTTTTTATACCTTAAAAAATTAAAAATTATTAAATCAAATATATGACCTTTCAAGAAAAACTCGACAAAATTGTTAAAAAGAATAAATCGTTAGTTTGTGTGGGATTGGATCAGAACCAGCTTTCGTTCAATAAGACCATCATTGAAGCCACTGCTGACCTTGTTTGTTCATACAAGTTGAACACGGCCTTCTACGAGTCTATAGGACATGAAGGAATTAAAGCATTAAAAGACACCTGTAATTATTTAATAAAGAAATACCCGGAAATTCCCATTATCATTGATGCCAAGCGGGCGGATATTGGCAACACAAACCGCGGTTATGTTCAATTTGTTTTTACATACCTTGGAGCTGACGCCGTTACAGTTCATCCCTACTTAGGAGAAGAGGCTATAAGACCATTTTTAGACTGTAAAGATAAAGGAATAATTATATTATGTAAAACTTCAAATCCCGGGTCTGATGAATTCCAAAATCTTCAGGTTTCGATACCATCTCTGTACGATCGAGCAAAGATGGTAAGACCTTTATATCAAATTGTTGCAGAAAACGTTGCAAACAAATGGAATAAGAACAAAAATTGTATGTTAGTGGTTGGGGCTACCTATCCTAACGAACTCAAAGAAGTCAGATCGATAGTCGGGGATATGACTTTGCTTGTTCCAGGGATTGGCGCTCAAGGAGGCGATCTAGAAGCAACTTTGAAAGTTGGCTTAAATTCTAAAAAACAAGGACTGATTATAAATTCTTCGCGAGGAATCATTTTTGCCGAAAATCCACGAGAAGAGGCGATGAAGTTGAGAAATGATATTAACAAATTTTTATGATCTTCGACAAAGTAGTTATTCAATCAGGCAAGAACGGCAATAAAATAGACGTCAAGCCTCTTCTTCTTGATTCTGATAATTTCTTCGGTGATCACAAGGTTGACCATTTAGTGAAATTCAAAGACACTTATACAAAAATAATCGGTAAATATCACGGCCAGTTCGGGAAGTGGAACTTAAAATATTTGGAGAAAAACCAGATCTTTATTTTGGAAAATTATTATGACAACGCCAAATATCTAATGGATAAGATAAATGCAATTGCGCAGAAAATTGTTTTTAATTCAGTTTTTTATCACGATACTGGTATTGCTCAAGAATATTTTAATCTTGCCAAAGAAGGCTATGAACTGCTTAGTAAACATGAAAAACAGTTTAAGATCGAAGACCGAAATTTATCGGCAATTAGTTTAGAGCGAGCCGGACTCGTGACGACTAGATTGGCATTAGGGAAAAGTAAAAACGCTAAACTTAAAAATGAAATTCGTGTTGTGACCAAAAGAACTCATCTAAAAGGTAAGCCGACGACAAATTTATCAGTAACGGTTTTATGGCGAAACAAAGAACAATTAAAACAAATTAATAATCAACCTATTCTAATCAGTGATTTTGTTAATCCGGCCTCAGGTGCCTCAGCGGCCGCCTTTGTATTAGCCGCAGAAAAATTAGGAATAAAACCGAGCAAAATTTTTCACCGATCAATCAGCCTGACCCAAGCGGGAGTTTTGCTTATGAAAAAAGCTTTAACGGAGAAAGGTATCAAATCCACCTTCTATAGTGTTGGGGTTGCTTCGGAACTTAGCCCAAACTACTATCTGGTAGGCAACCGCGCCGTCGCCGATGCCGGCCACATCCTTCGTCATTTTTTACCGAAAGAGTAGTATAATTTATTTCTTATGTACGTTCCTGATAAAAAAATTCTTGAAAACTATGCCAAAGTAATGATTGATTTTGCTCTCGGCAAAGGAAAGGGGATTAAAGAAAAAGAAGTGGTTTATCTTCAATATGATACTGAAGCTTTACCGTTAGCTTTGGCCGTTTACAAAAGAATCCTAGAAAAAGGTGCTTACCCGATGGTTAAAGGGATTGAAGAAAGTTTTCAAAAGACGATGTTTGAAAATGCTTCTGATGATCAGCTAAAGTTTTTTCCAAAACAATACACAAAATCTTTGGTCGACACAATTGACCATAGAATATATTTAATTGCTCCGACCGATCCGTTTTTACTCAAGAATATTGATCCCAAAAAAGTCATTGTTGCTAACTCCGAAAAACAAATGTTGCGCCGCTGGTTATTTGAAAAAGAGGACAAAGGAAAACTAACTTGGACTCTTTGTCTTTACGGGACCGAGGGAATGGCTCGAGAGTCAAATTTGTCTTTAAAAGATTTCTGGCAGGAAATAATTAATGCCTGTTACTTAGGATCGGAAGACCCGATCGCTACATGGAAAAAAACATTTCAACAAATCAATGAACTGAAACAAAAACTTAATGACTTGCCGGTTGATACTTATCACATGATCTCAGAAAAAACTGATTTATATATTAAACTTGGTGAAAAGAGAATCTGGCAAGGAGGCAGGGGAGCCAATATTCCATCATTTGAGATTTTCACATCGCCTGATTGGCGAGGAGTCAATGGAAAAATATTTTTTAACTTTCCACTTTACCGGTATGGAAATATTATTAAAAATATTCAACTGGAATTTAAAAACGGTATTGTTGTAAAAGCAACCGCTGACAAAAATGAAAAATTACTTCGAGAAATGATTGCCCAGAAAAACGCTAACAAGATTGGAGAGTTTTCTTTAACTGATAAAAGATTTTCTAAAATTTCTAAATTTATGGCCAATACTCTTTATGATGAAAATTTTGGAGGAGAGTTTGGCAATTCTCATCTAGCAGTCGGTACTTCATATCATGATTGTTATGATGGCGATGTAAAGAAAATGGGGACAAAAGATTGGGAACGCTTGGGTTTTAATGAATCGGTTGAGCATTGTGACATTATAAATACTAACAATAAGACTGTTGAAGCAATCTTAAAAGACGGGTCAAAAATAATCATTTACAAAAATGGTCAGTTTGTGTTATAACATGTTATGCGGCTTTTGAATATTTTAAAAGAGAACGATATTATAAAAGTTTCTCCAGAAAATCACCTTTCCAAAGTTCTAAGTAAACTGTCAACCTCGCACGATGCTGCATTTGTTTTTAATGAAGATGATAAGTATGTAGGAATTGTCAGTCCATATTTTACGATGATTAAAACCTCATTACCTGCAAATACTAAAGTTGAACATTGCCTAACTCATACGGCAAAAATTTATCTTAACTATCCACTATCCAAAGTTTGCGAACTTTTTATCCAATCAAAAATTCATTATTTACCGGTTTTTGATCCCCAGAACGAAAAATTTTTAGGCATTATCTCCGCTCGCCGAATATTATCTTATTTTAAGGACCAACCGATTTTTAAAGTGAAAGTTGAAAAAATCATTAGTAAAAGATGGCAGGGTTTGATCACAGTTTTTGAAGATGATACTATCACTCAAGCGATTCATCTTTTTAAAACTAAAAAAATCTCTAAATTAATTGTCATCAATCACGATAAAAAACTAAAGGGAGTCTTGAGTTATTATGATTTAATTAACCTAATGATTAGTCCAAAATATTCCAGTCATCACGGAGAAAGAGGCAGGGAAAACATCAGCTTTTATAACTATCGAGTAAAAAACTTTGCTAAGAACTATGTCTTAACTTTGTCAAAGGAAAATCATTTGATTGAGGCGATTAATCTTATTGTTAATAAAAAAATAGGCAGCGTTATTATCATCGATACGGAAAGACGGCCTTTGGGAATTATCACGACACGGGATATCCTTCGTTTTTTTATAGACAATGAAAAATATGCTTTTATAAAATCGTTGAATCCGTTTAAGAAGATGTTTAAGAAATAAATATTTATAGTGAGCGAAGTCGAACTATGAAAAAAATATTAATTACTTTTGCCATAATTTTGTTGGCGTTTTTTTTCCGTTTTAATAATTTGAATTGGGACGAAAACTTTCATCTTCATCCGGACGAACGATTCTTAACTATGGTTGGTACAGCAATGAAATTGCCTACGTCAATGAATCAGTATTTTGATCAAAAAACTTCGCTAATGAATCCAATAAACGTAGGTTACCCCTTTTTTGTATACGGTCGATTCCCTTTAATATTAACGAAGTATTTAGCAGTTAATTTTAATTTAGATAATTATAATGACTTCACTATTTTAGGCCGCCAGTTATCAGCATTTTTTGATCTATTAACTGTTATTTTCATTATAAAAACTACGAAGTTATTAATCTATAAATTTCGCGAAGCAAGTTTCAATAAATCTCAATATATTTCAGCTGTTCCATATTGGGCGGGATTTTTTTATGCAATTGCTGTTCTTCCAATTCAACTTTCTCATTTTTTTGCCGTTGATACTTTTTTAAATTTTTTTATGTTTGGGTCGTTTTATTTTGCGTTACGGTATTCAATGATGGGCAGGAAAACCCCGCCCCTACGATACTTGATATTTTCCGCTGTATTTTTTGGGTTGGCTTTGGCCTGTAAAGTAACGGCCTTATTCATTTTGCCGTTGAACCTGTTTTTTATAATAAAGACTGTCTTCGTACGAAGACAGTCTTTAATTAAAACCATCGGTTTTGTTTTTGGATATTTCTTAATAAATTATTTCACACTTCGTTTAGCCGATCCATATTTATTTCAAAATTCAAATATTTTTGATCCGACTATAAGTAAAGTTTTTATTGAAAACATTAAATCACTAAAAGCGATGACTATCAAAGATATCAATAATTGGTTTCCTCCCATGGTTCAATGGTTGAATAAAAATACCGTTTGGCACAGCTTTGTAAATAATATAGTTTTTGGATTAGGAATACCATATGCAATTTTAGCATTAGTTGGAATGGCAAAAGTTGTTTTGTCATTCCCGTACATTCGACAAGCTCAGTATAAACTCCGGCGGGAATCCATTCCTATTTTTGTGATTTTAACATGGGTAATTGGATTTTTCATTTACCAAAGCATACAAGTTACACCAACTTTAAGATATTTCATTATTATTTACCCATTCTTAGCAATCTTTGCTGCAATTGGGACGGAGTATTTAATTAATTACAAATTTAAATTAAGAAATAAACATCTTTTATACCCAAAAAAATATAGTTATTTTTTTATTTTTATTTCAGTTTTGATATTGTTAATTTGGCCAATCATGTTTTCTTCAATTTATAAAAACAAGAATTCTCGAGTAGAAGCGTCGGAGTGGATTTATAAAAATCTACCTTCAAATAGTCTTATATTAGGAGAATCGTGGGATGATTCATTACCGCTAGGTGTCATTAACAATTATGGGAAGCAATTTATGAGTGACCAACTTCCAGTCTTTGATGCAGATACTCCAGAGAAATGGCAAAAAATGAATAATATATTGATGAGAGCTGATTACTATGTTTTGTCATCTAATCGGGGATGGGGGAGTATTATGACAGTTCCGGAAAAGTATCCATTAATGAACAAATTTTATCAGGATTTATTTAAGGGAAAAACACAGTACAAAAAAATAAAAGAGTTTAATTCTTTTCCTCAATTATCTATTAACAATTATCAATTAATAATTAATGACTCCTGGTCTGACGAAGGTTTTACCGTTTACGATCATCCTCAAGTTTTAATTTTTAAAAATGAAAGACATTCAAGTAGAACATTTTAATTCAGAAAAAAATCAATATCTTTCTGATAAATTATTTCAACCGCCTCCTCATGTTCAAGATGAATTAAATCAAATAATAACTTTAATTAAAAAAAATTCAAATAAACGTAAAGTAGTGGATTTTGGTTCAGGTACGGGTCGGTTGACGATTCCGTTACTAAAAAATGGCTTTACAATTACTTCAGTTGATATCAGTAATAAATCCCTATTAAATTTATACCATAATGCGTTAAAAATAAAAAAGCAAAAAAAATTAATTACAAAAACGGTCTTACCCGAAAATTCTAAAATAATTTGTGGTACTGATATCCTTCATCACGTAAATTTAAAAAATTATTTTCCTCTTTTTCATCAATCATTAACAAAAGATGGCTTTATAGTATTTTCTGAACCAAACATTTTAAATATTGGTTGGTCTTTATTTATTAGCTTATTTCTGGATTGGAAAATTGAAAAGGGGATTGTCCAAATAAATTATTTTAATTTAATAAAACAGCTAAGATTAGCAGGATTTAAAAAAATTAAGATTATTGGACTGTTTTTATTTCCACCAATGTTATTTAATAAAGTAATTTTCTTGAGAAAGTTTAATTTATTTTTAGGCAACTTACCCATATTAAAATTGTTCGCTTTTCGTTATATCATAACTGCTCACCGTTAATTATTTCTTCAACACAAAAAATAAAGCAGAAGCTTTATTTTGATTATTTTCATCAACGATTATTTTCTTAATAAACCGAGTCTTTATTTCATTTAAAAAAGGAATAGAAAATAAAATCCATTTACTGAATAGCTTGTAACTTATTAGAGAACCAATTGACAGATAATGGAAAATATCAAGATAGAAAGCACTTTTTTTATAGAGATATCCGTCAACTGACACGACCTTAAAATTAGGTTTTTTAAAGTGAATTTGCCACTGCTTGTTTGAAAATAAATTACGATGTGCTTGAGTTCTTCGCATATAACTAAGGTATGATTTTCCAAATATTTTTATTCCAAAAAGATTGTTTTCCCATTGATCTGTCATCACCGAAGTCAAGAAATATCCTTCGGGCTTCAAGACTCGATAAATTTCTTTTAAAGAAAAATTAATATTTGGAATATGCTCTAGGACGCAGTTAGAGATAACAGTATGAAAATAATTGTTGGGGTAGGGGATTTTATTGCCGTCGTAAAGACTTATTTTTTTATATATATTTCCTTCAATCGCTTCATTAGTCCGTTTGTTATTTGATAAATCCAGCCCAACATTAATTTTGCCTTTTCCAAACACAAGTTCGGCAAAAAAACCTTCTCCACAACCAAAATCGAGTACTTTAGCTTTGATTAATTTATTATATTTTTGAAACAACATCGCTTCCTGGCTGCGGATAATCGCCAAAAACATCGGCCGATTCTCTAAGTACTTTTTTATATAAAAATCAACCTTTTTCATATATAAATACTTCAATTAATTAAAGTGAGTAATTGATCGTAAAACTTATAAACTTTCTTTATATCAAAAATAATATTTGCGTTTTTTATTAATTCGTCATTAGTAAATTTATTTTTATTTCCTAAAATTTCTTCAATAGCTTTACTAATTTGATCAGAGTTCCTTGGTTCAACAATTATGCCCATTTTTGTCAATTTTATAGGCATTCTAACGCCGGGTAAATTGGAAGCAATTACTGGCGTCCCGACTATCATTGCCTCGGCCTGAACCATACCAAAGGCCTCAGTTTGGTTAATTGATGGCAGAACGAGAACGTCGATCGATCTATAGAAAGCGCTTAATTGCTTACTAGTCAAATTTCCAAGAAAAATGTGTTTTATTTTATATTCTCGTAATATATTAATAATTTTTTTATAGTAGTTATTCTCTCCGGCTACGTTTTTTCCGTACGGACCAGCAAAAACAAGAGCAATTGTTTCATTGTTCAATTGTTTCATTGATTGAACAAGGTATTTAAGTCCCTTTTCCGAAGAGATCCGACCCGCATATCCTATCCAAATATTATTTTTCTTTAATTTTAATAATTTGATTAAAAATTTTTTGTCTGTTACTGATTTTTCAATCGGCGGCAAAACATCGACTATTTTGTTTGCAAACTTTTTAAAATAGGGGAGAGAGTTAACATAGTCTTTTGTATAAACTACAATTTTATCTGATAAAAATAGCTGTGTTTTCATTGACAGATTTAAAAACAAATTAATTATTTTTGTAAACATATTACTTTCCAAAAATACTTGACAGTGGAAAATAGAAATAATTTTTTTATTAAATAATTTTACAACAATTGCCAAAAACAATCCCTCAAAGTTAGGTTGATTAAGAATTACTAAATCTGTTTTTAAAGTTTCTTTGATAAAGTAAATAATTGATTGTGGAGAAATAAAACCTTTTGAGATTCTAAACCAATAGGGCATACGAATTATATTTAATTGGCTTGCCCTGAGCGGAGTCGAAGGGTTACTTAGTTTGTTATCATAGCGAAAAGTTAAAACAGTTATTTTGTTTTTTTTGCTTAAATAATCAAGTATTCTTTTGGAGGAAATTGTGATACCTGATATATAGGGATAAAAATATGGAGAAAAAAATAATATCTTCACTCAATTAATTCTTTAATTTTTATAATAACTGAATTCAGATCGGGGAATTTATTTGGAAATGGTTTATTTCTGTCAAGCAAATTGTATATCCAAAATATTTTAATTTTCGAATTTCGAATTTTTAATTTCAAATTTAGGTAATTTATAATGTCCCAATTATCTTCAACAAATACATTAAGTTTTAGCTTGTTAATCATTTTTTCCTTAAACATTTGGGGTTGGTCATTTTTATTATTATAGAAATATCCTGAAAATAATTTATTGGGATCGATTATTTTATGCCAGCGAGAAAAATCGCTTTCTAACAATTCATAACGAGCCGAGACAATATAAGCTTGTATTTTTTTTTGCTTGATCAATGATAGTATTTCATTAATCCCGGGAGCCGGCCACAAACTTGATTTATGTAAAAACCACCAGATAAGTTTTTCAATCTTATTTTTTGGATAATAGAATTTATTTAAATCTCTTTTTAAAATATTTTTTTTAATAAAAGACATTATTGGTCTAATTATTCTTGCAGGATTGTAAAGAAGAACTCCGTCTAGGTCAAAACCAATTTTAAGTATTTGTTTTTTCATCGCTGATAAATTATACTAAAAACTATGTTGCCAGTACTTCTAAACCTTGGTTTTATAAAAATTTATACTTTTGGGGTATTTTTGGTTTTGGGATTTTTTTGGGCGATTTTTTTACTTTGGAAAAATATTCGCTTAACATCATTCAAAGAAGAAGATGTCTTTGATGGATTATTTTTATCAATGTTTGGCGCTCTCTTTTTTGGACGACTAATTTTCGTATTTTTAAATTTCAGGGATTTTGGTTTTAATTTATTAAAATTTGTTCTTATCAACGGTTATCCTGGTATATCTTTTTACGGATCAATCTTCGGCGGTCTTTTTATTTTGTATTTGTTTACCAATGCACGAAAATTAAATTTTGCTGATTTGATTGATTATTTAATTACTCCTCTTTTTATTGCTCTGGCTTTTGGAAAAATTGGAGCGTTTTTTTCCGGAATAGAAATTGGCACGAAAACAAATTTTTTATTTAAAATAAAATACGTTGGCTTTGATGGCTTTAGGCATTTAGTTGGCCTATATGAAGGTTTAATGTTTGTAATCGGCGTTTTGATAGCCTACAAAATATTATTTGAAATAAGAAAAGAAAGATATTATAAAGGTTTTCTTTTGAAGTTCTTTTTTTGGTTTTTAGCTTTAACTATTTTTCTGTTTGACAAAATCAAAGACAATCATCTATACTTCGTGGGTCTTAGTTTAGATTTTTTAGTTTCATTAATAATTCTGTTGACAATCAGTTTTCACTTTGTATATTATTTTAGGAATGGTATTTTTGGTTTCATAAAATATTATGGACAAAAAATTTTCAAAACAATTCATTCAGGAACAAAAAAAAAGGTTGGAGGAAGAAAGGAGAAAAAATCTTAATCAGGTAGAAGATCTTAAAAAAAATGATCCCTTTGCCGATCCTGATCATGCTTCGGATAATGCGGCTGTTGACACTGATGTCCGTGAACAGGTTGACCATGATACGATAGAGGCTGAAATTAAGGACTTACAAAAAAGAGTCACGGAAATAGATAACGCACTGAAAAAAATTAACAAAAACCAATATGGTCATTGCGAGAGATGTAAAAAACCAATTCCTCATGCAAGGCTAAAACTGATTCCAGAAGCCTCATTTTGTATTGACTGCGAAAAACGTTTAAGAAAATAAAAATAGCTGTTTTGATATCTATCGTCATTTTAATACCTTCTCAACAATCCAAACGAGTGGTTTTGTAGGTTATAAGCGGTGGACAATGTTTACAAAATGTTTTTTAATTATTTCAATGAAAAAGCTTTCATTTATTCAATTAAATAGAGCTTCAGAAATCATTGGGAATATTAGCGTCGCCTGGTTTTCCGGCGGAATAATAGTTCCTTTGTTCATTCCCAATATTAATTGGATAGAATACACAACGTACTTTGTTGTATCATTAGTTATGTCAATCGCACTTTTTGTCATATCTTTAAATATTATTGAAAAACGTGTAAAAAAAATATGAATATATTAAATTTTGGAAACACTTTTTTATTAATGGCGCTTTTTAGTAGTTTTCTCTTGATTGCTCTTTATTATTATTTTAAAAAAATAACATGACACAATTTAACCCTTACTTACTTATCATTACCTTTATTTTTATGTCCATAGCTGTATATTTGATTGTTTTTCGGTGGAATAAAAAATAAACTCTTGAAAATCTTTGTTTATCAGCGTAGGCTGATGATATGGAACCTGTTTCGGATAATTCAAATATTAATTCAATCTTGAAGATAGCATTCGTCATCCTTCTCCTGGTCCTCATCGGCGAACTTACTTATTTCTTCTACATCATTCCAAACAAAAAACCCACCACCAAAGTTATCCCAACTTTTGCCCCAACCAAAGCCCCAACCCCTATTTTAATCACCAACAAACCAGTTATTACTCTATTACCCGAATACCAAGGAAGGATAACAGAACTTGATATTTTTAAAGCTATCTCAAGTTCTGAGGCGAAAATAAAATTTTCTTTTAAACTTGAGGAAGTAAAAATACCTAGTGTGTTTTTCTTTGACAAAAATGAACTTGAAAACTTGAAAGTAATAGATTCAACAGGGAAAATTATTTCCTATAAAGATCTAAAAGTTGGTCAAAATATCAGATTTGATCTAATACGCCTAATCATAAATGTGATTGAATAAACCATATATCTATCGTCAAATTATTCCTTTCCTGACAAGTCAAATACATACTTTTGTAGGTTATAAGCGGTAGACATGCTTTTAATAAATTGGTCTAATGAGTCTCATTAGTCAAATTAGACTCATATGACAAAAACTGGCGGATACGAATCCTTGATTGTATACTGGCTTGCGGTTGAGATCTATGATCTGACAGTAATTTTTTGTAATTGTTATGTTGACAAAAAATCACGTACAACAGACCAGATGATTCAAGCGGCTAGAAGTGGAAAGCAAAATATCGTTGAAGGATCTTTAGAGCCAAGTATGGAAAGTAATATTAAGCTAACCGGAGTTGCGCGAGCAAGTTTTGGAGAATTACTCGAAGATTATAAAGATTACCTGAGGCAACATAGTTTGCCATTATGGAATAAAGATGACCCACGCATTTTAGAAATCAGAAGAATGAGAATAATCACAAATGAGACTCATATCCAATCACCCGAAAATTTTGCCAACCTTATGATCACCCTTTGCTTTAAAGAGGGCTATCTCTTAGATCAGCTTGTCAGGTCACAACAAGAGAAATTTATAAAAGATGGAGGCTTTAGGGAAAATCTTTTTAAAAAGAGGATTGAATATAAAAATAGAAAATCTTAATCTGACAATTTCTGATAGAATTTGGGCATGAATAAGAAAAATCCGCTTGACAATAATGTACAACTATTGTATGTTTTATGTATATGAATACTCAGACGGTAAATATTTCCTTACCAAAAAAACTTGTTGAGATAATGGATGATTTTGCTGAGAAACAATTTTCTACCAGAAGTGAACTTATTAGAACAGCAGTAATCAGCTATGTCAATAAAGATAAGAAATTATTTGAACTTTTTTCATACGCTGAAAAAAAAGCGAAAGAACAGAATATCAAAGAAAAAGATGTAGAGGATATAATCGATGAAATTAGAAATGGAAAATAATGATTAAAGTCGTTCTCGACACTAATATAATTGTTTCAGCAATCGTGTTTGGTGGGAAGCCAAGAGATATTATTTACTTGATTCAAGAAAGAGAGATTGAAGCTTACGTTTCTCCGTTTATTTTATACGAATTGAAAGAAGTGCTCACAAAAAAATTTAACTTCAATGATGAAAAGCTAAAAGAGTCCGAAGATTTAATCAAAGAAAGCTTTATCATTATCTCACCAAGAACCACAGTTAAATTGATTAAAGGTTATCTAATAGATAATAAAATTCTTGAGGTAGCCGTTGAGGCAAAAGTAAATTACCTAATTACAGGAGATAAAAAACACATCTTAAAATTAAAAAAAATTAAAAAAACTAAAATTGTTTCAGCGGAAGAATTCTTGCTTACGATTTAAAAAGGGACACTCTTTATAAAGACAGTCTTTAATAAGACTGTCTTTGTTTAGTCTCGGCTAAATTGACTCGGTGGTTGTGCTAAGACACAACGGCGGTAATCAATCCAATTTTTTTGATAGAATTTGGGTATCTATCATCATTTTAATCCTTTCCTAACAATCTAAAGATGTGATTTTGTAGGTTATAAGCGGTGGACTACGCACGAAATGTTAATTAGGATAAGATTATGAAAAACAATAATTCAAAAAAATTGTTTCGCTCCCAATTTGCAGAGAAGTTAATGGACTTAAGAAATATCACGATTACCGCCTTGGTATTGTCTCAGTTTATTTCTGATAAGAAATTTTCCATATCTATGTTTGTATTTGGTATTATTTTAGCTATAATTTCTTATGTTATTAGTTATTTAATTAGTAAATAATTATGGACACATTATCTTGGCTTTTTTTAACCTTAATAATCTTAGTCACAGTTGGTGGATTTCTGGTTAAAAAATATTCATAGTTATTTTCCCTTGAAAATCTTATTTAATCAGCGTAGTCTGGAGATATGTGGGTAACTGTACCGGATCCGGATGATAATCCAGATAATAGTCCTAAGATGAAAATAATATTCGTCATCCTTCTCCTGGCCCTCATCGGCGAACTTACTTATTTCTTTTACATCGCTCCAAACAAAAAACCCTCCACCAAAGTTGCCCCAGCTTTCGCTCCAACTCTCATTCCTCCAACCCCAGCCGAAACCCTCACTCCTATTTCGCCCACTATATTTCCCACAAAACAAGAATTTACGGGGAAGATAATTGGTTTTGAAAATATAACTGAAGAGTTGAACCCTAAAGAATACAAAGCAAATTTTTTTTTACATCTACTAAGAGATGATGAAAAGTCAAAAATAAAACTTCTTCTTAATTTTGATAAAAATGAACTTAGTAATTTTATAGTGAAGGATTTCACAGGTAAAACTATTTCTTACAAGAATTTAAAGATAGACAAAAACATCAAAATAAGTGGAACTTACGATTTAAATAATAGGATTTATTCAAATTATGAAATAACTATTTTAAATTAAAAATAAACTTTTTTTGCTGTGCTTATAAAAATAATCCCAAAAAATAAATTTGACAAATAAAATATAGTATGATACTATAAGTATATATGGAAATAGTCAAATTAAGAAAAACTTTTAATAAATTTACTAAAGAGTTTGTGCGAGTTATTCCGAGTATTATAGAATTAGCATCTTATACCGCTATGGCCATTTTAGGTTTTAAACTGTTGACGGATAATAGTTGTAAAGGATTAACAGCAGCTGAAATACATAGGCTTTACCCAAACGTCAAAGATGGTCAAAAAGGACATTTCGATTGGGGGTTTACTACAAAAGGTGAAGATCAAGAAATTGACAGAATATGGTTGGATGGTATTGACGGATTTGAAAAAACAACAAAAAACGCAGAGCTTGAATATGCAAAATGGTGTGATATTACAGTTAAATCAGGTAAATAAAACAATATTAGATTAATAAGAACTTAAAATCTTCCTAAAAAATAGGTTGCAATAAATTCTGACAATAACTATAATGACGTAGATGATTTATTTTAATTTAAAGAGCGAACAACTATATTTAATATTAAAATATTTTTTAATTCTTGCCTTGTTTTTTTTAGTTGGTATTTTTGGTAGTCGACCGGTTTTAGCACAATGTGTTCCGTGGGGGAATATACAGTGTGCTGGTAACTCAGATACTCTTAAATGTTGCGTAGATAGTGATGATGGAGGTCATTTTTGTTATACTTGTGCCTCCTCCTTCCTCCCCGGCACGCTTGTTAAGACTTTAACAGGAGATAAGAAGATAGAGAATATTAAGATTGGAGATGAGGTCTTATCTTTTACAAATGAGACAGTAACCTATTCCAAAGTCATTAAGATTTTCAAGTATCCCAAACCGTACTACTATACTCTCGAGGCAGGGGGATATCTGGTTGAAGTGACATACAATCATCCCTTCTACATAGGATCAAATCAATTCAAGATCGTTGAAGAACTTAAAATAGGCGATACTGTATACGTCCTTGAGAACAGTCAACTGACCGCAAAGAAGATAACCCAAAAGACAAGGGTTGACAGAGAATCATATGTCTACAACATGACCGTTGACAATACAAACACCTACTTTGCCGGTGGCTTTGCGGTGCATAATAAAGGGGGAGGAGGAGCAGA
The DNA here is from genome assembly GCA_038064615.1 of Patescibacteria group bacterium. GTDB lineage: Bacteria > Patescibacteriota > Microgenomatia > UBA1406 > GWC2-37-13 > GWC2-37-13. Next base: position 74,512 of record JBBTSR010000002.1, on the reverse strand, counting down.
TACGGTATATGGTCCAAGTTGTACGGGAGACTATGTTGTAGATTACTCCCAACCACTTAGTAGTATGTGTGGCTTACCATGGAAGGATGTAAACTATATCAAAGGGAATGCTGAGGTACAAGGTGGTTGTTGTAAAACTGGTGGGGGAAAAAAAACGTGTGGCGATTGGTATAGTTGCCCAACGCCCAATAACCCCAATAAGCTGTGTAGAGATTGTGAAGAGGAGCCAGAATTTTGCGCGAAGTATAGCTATACTACCTATGCCTGCAAGCTAATCACAACCCCAACTCCAACACGAACGCCGACTCCAACTCCCACCCCCACCCCGACGCCGACTCCCGGCCCTTGGATCAAACTTAAAGACAGTTCTTTTATCTCGAAAAACGACCTGAAGGTCGATATCCCTCTTTTACCTACCTGTACTCTATGATGCCGATGACACCACCCAGGCCTTTTTTATAATCGGGGGAAGCGGCCTGGTCGGATCTCCGTCAATTAACATCACCTATTTTAACACGGCAGCCAAGACAGGCAATCCCGAATACAAAGCCATCTTTACTCCTACCTACTCCATGACCCCTGCCTTGTTTCTCTCATATATCAAAGCCCGTAAAGAACATAAAGTTATTACAAGCTTAAATGAAATCAGCGGACCGGGGATATATGTCCTTAATGGAGATATTTCTATTGATTCCGGCTCTTCTCCCTTTAATACAGCGGGAAATATTGTTTTAATCTCAACCGGAACAGTGACAGTCGATCGGATTGCACCATCAACTACCTTTACACCGGTAGGTACAGTTGCAATTGTGGCACCAACAATAAACTTTAATAGCAATCTTACCGAAGCGACTGGAATATTTATTGGGAACACTGTCTCAACCGGCACAGATGCCGCTCAAGGATTAAAAATAATTGGAAATCTAATTGCCCAAACTTCATTTACCAATAATCGTCGCTGGTCAGACCTCAATAAGCCGGCTATATTCATTAAATTTGATCAAACAAAATATATCAACCTGCTTCCTTATTTAAGTACGGCCAACTATCAGTGGAGACAGATACGGTAAATATTGACTAATACTACCAATACTACAAATAAACAAATACTATAAATAAATAAAAAACAGTATTTTGAAACTGTTATACTCAGTTTTATGGGTGAGATTTCGTTATCTTTAGTACTAAATTTCTTTATATATTTATCAGTTCCTTTCACTTTAGCCATTGTTGCAAAAAAGGCTAAACTATCACCTCTTATAGGCTACATAGTTGGTGGCTTGGTAATCGGAAATATATTTCCTGAAATGGCAACCAGTCAAGCCATATCGAGTTTTGCCTATTTTGGAATAGTATTTTTGCTTTTTACATTAGGATTAGAAACAAACTTCGGCAGGATCCTCATTCTAAAAAAATTTATCATAATAGGTGGGTTACTTCAGCTTTTCCTGTCAATGTTATTTGTCTTTTTTTTAAGTTTATTATTTAAATTTTCGCTTCTTGAATCGTTTTTAATCGGGATAGCTCTTTCATCTTCATCAACGACCATTGTTGCAAAAATAATCCAGGATAGGGGAGAGGAATCCTCATTTATTGGTGAGATTGCGATGGGTATTCTAATTTTTCAAGACATCGCTTTTATCCCATATTTAATAATATTTACCTCAATAACCAGTAAAGATATTTCGGCCTGGGAGATTATTAAAGACACAGTATTGAGCTTAATTAAAGCAACCGCAATTATTACTGCACTGTTTTATTTTGGGCAAAAAATTATACCCAAAATTTTTAATAAAATCGCCAGGATTTCAAGAGAATTATTTGATCTTTTCATCGTTGTCTTTATTTTTTTTGTCGTTGGTTTATCAATAGTTCTCAAAATTCCTACCCTAATTGGAGCGATGGTGGCCGGAGTTTTATTAGCACAGACAATCGAACATTATCATATATTTTCCGAGGTTAGACCTCTCCGCAATCTACTTGGAGTGATATTTTTTGTCTATATTGGCAGTCATATCGAATTACGTCTGGTAATTCCTTATTTACCATCGATATTGCTATTCACGATAGGAGTGATAGTCATCAAAGCCTTAATAGTCTTAATAATTTTCTTAGTCTTAAAATTTCATTCAAAAACAAGTTTTAGTTTGTCAATGTATCTTTTTCAGATAGATGAAGATGCTTTTATTCTGATGTCATCAGCTTATTTGAGTAAGGTAATTACCCTTGAGAAATATCTATTTGTAATTACTGCAGTATTGATCACTTTTATTTTAACTCCAGTATTCATTAATAATAAAGATAAGTTTTATAAAGCTTTGCGAGAATTTATAAAAAAATATATACCTTTTTTAGAAAAATTTATTACTTATAGAATTGATAGTAACCAGTCTCCAATTGATTCATTGGAAATTAAGGATCACGTGGTGATCTGTGGTTATGGCCGAATTGGAAGTTATATTGGTCGTTCTCTGATGTTAGCCAATATTCCTTATGTGGCTATAGATTACAATCTTTATCAAGTGGAAAAGGCAAAAAAACAAGGGGCTAATATCATCTATGGAGATCCGAGCGATATTGACATTCTTGACTATGCTCAAGTTGATGTAGCAACAATAATCATTTTAGCTGTTCCGGATAGATCCTCACAGGAGGCGATTGTTCTCAACGCCAGAAAGCTTAACAGGGATATTTTTATAATAAGTCGTGTTCACCGCCAATCTGATCAGGTCAGAATGAAAGATATGGGGGCTAACTTAGTCGTTCAACCGGAATTTGAAGCCTCTTTATCAATTATTAAAAAAATCTATCTTTGGCATAAAATGGATAAACAAGACATTATTAATAAGATAAGAAGACTTAAAATAGAACATGGAATATCGTAAGAAAATATCAAATATCAAATATCAAATATCAAAGAGAAGTAGTATTATTTTTGTTTTTCTCGTAATTTGCCTAATTTATTACTTGTTTAAATCCGTTACTTCCTCGGTGTTTTTAAAAGGGAGAGATAAAATTAATGTGGTTTTTTATGGAGAAAAAACACGATTTTATTCGTTAGATCAAAAAAACGTCAACTATCTGTTATCTTTTTCCAACTTAGTTAAAGTAATTGTTCCTGGAGGTTATGGTAAATATAAAATTGGAGCAATCGGTAAATTGGCTAGTTTAGAAAAAAAACCGAATATTATAAGAAAAACTTTTTCAGCGGCAACTTCAACTTTAGTAGATCTATATTTTTATCAAAAAAAAACGACTATTTATTATGATAATTCCAGTTTGAAACAAACACCTACCTTTATGGAAATTCTTTTAACGAATTCAAACGCCAATCTAATTGACAAGCTTTTTCTCCTCTACATTTTTTCAACTAATAATAAAGAAAGCTTTCAAATAATTGATTTAGGACCTTTTGAGTCAGAGGGCAATGATAGTACATTCGACTATAATTCCTTCTACAAAAAATTTCAAGGAAGTTTTTCCCAAAAGGCCTATAGAAATTATGATATCAATGTTCAAATTACATATACAAACAGTTATAAAACCGCTCAATTAATTGGTCAGATGATTGAAGGAGAGGGGATTCGCGTTGTAGATTTGTCAGACCAGGGAAATAATTTACCTAAGTGTTTGTTAGTCAGTAATAAAGAAGTAAGTAAGTCAAAAACATTCCTGAGATTAGCAGATTTTTTCAAATGTAAAACCCGGATAGGGGAGACAACCGTATCTGATATAATTTTGGAGTTAGGAGAACTCGAAAATGAATGGGCAGTGAATTAGTTTATCAAGTTTCAAGTTTATAAAGTTATAAAGTAGAGACTTGTTTTTCTTGATAAACTTGACAAACTTTATAACTTGAAAAACTAATCATATGATATTAACGCTCTTGCTAATTTTAGCTTTGTCTTTCATTCTCGCTCTTTCCTCTATGAAGGATTTTAATGTTCCTGCGGAAATAAATCGTCTTATCCAAGGAAAAAAAGTCAGAGGCAAAATAGTTTTTTTTAAAAACAAAGTTATTCACTATCGGGCTAAGCGAAGCTAACCGTTATTCTTCCGATTCTTCACTTTTTTCTTCATGGTCAAAGGGTAGGTAATCTTTTTCTTCATTATTCAAACTTTCGGCGAGCTTTTCCAAATCAAGCAAACTAATTTCTTCGCTATCTTCCTCATTATTTTCTTCCCCGGAAGAATTTTCCATCTGAGAAAGATTAACACTCAAATCTGATGGAAAGGCAATATATTTTATCATTTTGGCGCCCTTTTTTTCTTCTTTAATAAGGACCACCGTATGTTTTAAAGATGTCTCTTTGATGTAAACTGAAAAAATACCACCGTTTTTAATAAATATTGCCAATCTTTTTGAAAGATCATCGGGAAGACAGCCGGCATATTCTTTATTTTCCGTTCTTATTTCAACTCTTCTTTTTTTGTTGATTAAAAAAACTTTCTGTCCAACTGCGAGTTTTGCAAGAACGTTTTTTGGACCGCAATTAACTAAGCTGACAGTTTTAGTTTTGCCGGGAATATCGACAAAAAGTAAAGGATCGACTGGAGGAGCGTTTAAGTAAGTTAATTTTTTTGATTCTAAAATTTTTATTTTTTCAAGATTTTTTTTAACAAAGATATTATTAGGTTGAATTTTTAGAGCTTCTAAATAGTATTGTTTTGCCTTTTTTATTTTATTTGTTTGAAGATAGGCAAATCCAAGCCGAAGAAAAGCTTCAATATTTTTCTTATCGATTTTGATAATATTTTCGTTAAATGTGATGGCTTCCGCCCATTGACCATTCATAGCATTATTTATTGCCTGCTTTTCAAAAGCTGAGAAATCTTTCATAGTTGTTTATGGACAAGTATATTTTAAAATTATTAATTGTCAAGTATAATAGGAACTAGTTTCAAGTTTGTCAAGTTTTTCAAGTTTATCAAGTAAAATGAACTAATTCTTGATGAACTTTATAACTTTATAACTTGATAAACTGGTTCTTATGTCAGGACATTCGAAATGGGCCAACATAAAAAGGAAAAAAGGGGTCAATGACAAGATAAAAGCAAATGTCTTTGCCAAGATGTCTCATTTAATTACAATTGCCGTTATAGAAGGTGGGGGAATTATTGATCCGTTAAACAATGTTAAACTGCGTTTGGCAATGGATAAGGCTAAGTCCTCCAATATGCCAAAAGAAAATATTAAACGGGCGATTGAAAAAGGATTTGGGCCTAATAGAATAATGCTAAAAGAAGTAATCTATGAAGGTTTTGGTCCATACGGCGTTTTTTTACTAATTTTATCTACCACTGATAATTCAAATAGAACAACATCTGAGATTAGGAATTTTTTGGAAAAAAATTCCGGTAAACTAGGCGCTCAAGGTTCGGTTGCTTATCTTTTTAAAAAGTGTGCTTTTGTTAGTTTTATGAAAACAGAAGTTAATGAAGAAGCAGTTTTTAAAATAGGAGAAGAATTACAAGCCTTTGATATCAATGAGGATGAAAGTCATTTTTTTGTCTTTTTTCCTTTCGGTAATTTTGGCTTGCTAAAAACTCATTTAAATAATATAAAATATGATTTAGCCGAGATTGATTACCTACCTTTGACTCCGGTTTCACTTGATCAAGATAAGGAAAAAAGAGTTTTAGACGTTATTGAAGCCTTAGAAGATCTAGAGGATGTTCAGCGGGTTTATAGTAATTTAGGTTAATTATATTATGTTCAATATAAAAACACTAAGACAGTTTTTTGAAAAAAAAGCCGGCAAGATTGATAAAAGACTTCGTCTGGTGATTTCTGTTTTAATTTTAGGCTTATTGATGCTTTTTTCAACGTTTTTTAATTTTGATAAAGCTCTTTTTTTCCTGCCGGTTTTTATCATAACTACTTTTTTATTAAGTTATTTTTCATTGCTTGAAGGGATAAAAAAGATTGGTTGGTTTGGTCTTTTTTTGATGCCAGAATTAATTACTTTATTTTTTTACTTGTTTTATTTTCTTTTTCCGGCTCGATGGTTAACCCGTTTACCGTTTATTTTTATCTATGAAGTGTCAATTTACGCTGTTTTGCTTTGTGCCAACATTTTTAATGTTGGAGTAGAGAAGAACCTTCAACTTTACAGGGCTGCTTTTTCAATCAATTTTTTTTATCAGGCAGTTGTTTCCTTTTTATTTTTTAATGTTCTTTTTTCCTTCAAATATAATTTTCTAATTAATATGATTGGGGCGGGGACAAGCGCTTTTTTATTGAGTCTTCAACTATTTTGGTCTATCAGGCTTAATCGTTACCTTGATAAAGATGTCCTTGTCTATTCTGTATTAACAGCTCTATTAATGGTAGAAACGAGCTTAATAGTTTCTTTCATTCCTTTAAGAACGGTTGTATACGCACTATTTTTGACGGCGACCTATTACAGTGTTACAGGAATCATTCACCATCACATTGATGAAAAGTTGTTTAAAGAAACAATCAGAGAGTATGTGAGCGTGTGGGTATTTGTATTAATTATTACTTTATTGTCTTTGAGTTGGTAGCCCGCCTTCGTTAAAACTACGGCGAGGCGAAGTCGGGGAGAGGGGAATGGCATTCTCACGAACGTGAATAAATAACCTATAGTAATAATAAACATACGGACGTAATAGAATTATAGGACTATAATTAAGTTTATCAAGTTATAAAGTTTGTCAAGTTTATAAAGTAGAAACAATCAAGTTCCGAGGCTAAAAATGAGGGATTGGATCGTCTCTATACTCCAGATAGTATGTCTTCAATATGTGGATAGATGCGGAAAATCGTGGCTAAACTAACAATTTAGATTGTAAACACGCTCTAAATATTATTACACTCCATTATAACATTATAATGTAGTTTAGCCTCAAAAACTTAGGTTTAGGACTTTAAAATGCTCTAAATATTTAATATGCTGAATAACGTTGGGAGAAGTGGCTAAGTCAACGCAATTGTGTATTAATAAAACTGTTAGCGAGTCAACGAGTTCGCGAGTAATCATATACAAATAAGAGAGGAGCATAAACGTTGTTCCCCGGAAGATATTAACAAAAAATTCGTACCCGAGCAACTGACGTTTTAATGGATATGTATATAGGTGGAGAAAAGAACATATATAACGTCGTAAAATGGAGCTTTTACGACGTTAACCACGACTGGAAGAAGAGAAGCGGCATGTTGGTATAACAATCTAAATTAGCAATAATTAAAATATTTAATTGTTAATTAAAAATTGATAATTGTAAATTATCCTCTTTTATTCCCTATTCTAGTTAGTGACTGTCTGCTTGGTTTTATGATTACGAATCCCCTATTAGATTTAATAGTTTATATTGTTATGAAGACCTAAAGATGATAATTAATTATTTTTAGGTACGTCTTCCCTATTCTTTTTGAGTTGAGAGGAGTGGTTATTATTTGAAGAATGGAAGGATTTCTTTTTTTAGCCGTGGATGGCAGGAGATAATATCGTATGCCAGCTTGGGGTTATTCAGGTCAAAGTTGATTGGCAAGCCTTTAAAATCCATCATGATACCTCCAGATTCTTCGATGATCAGTTTTGCCGCAGATATATCCCAAATAAACGTATGACCGTTGACGACGATATTAAAGACATTTTCGGCTACAAGACAGTTATCAATAACCATAGAATTAATGTTTCGGTAGGCAGAAATGTGGGGAAACATTTTTTCATAAATTTTAAAAAGCTTTGGATAGACTTCTGGTCGAGAGCTAATCAGGCCGCTTAAGAGGCATTGTTTTAATGGCTTATAAACCATTGTAAGCGACTCGTTATTTTTAAAGGCACCTTTTCCTTTAGTTGCAGAGTAATAATTTTTACTAGTTGGTTGGTAGACTAAGCCGGCAGTTAAAACACCTTCACAAAAATAAGCAATCGAAATACTAAATAAATCAAATCCAGTGGCAAAATTAACCGTACCATCAAGCGGGTCAATAATAAAGAGGTGCTTCTGATTATTTCCAGAGGCAAGATTTTCTTCACCGATAAAACTAATTTCTGATTCTTTTATACCTTTTTTGACTAAAAGTTTGGTAATTATTTCCTTAATCGCTTTCTGGCTTTCAACATCGGCTATAGTATAAAAGTCCTTGTGGGAAGTCTTATAGTTTAGGGTAAGGTTCTTCTTATAGTAATTTAGAAGGATAGTCCCAGCCTCAGTGGCAGCTTTTTTCATGACGTTTAGCATACGAGCATTATAATCTTCGTACAATTCTTTTGCAAAAGAGACGTTTCTGATGTCATTCCCGCGGAGGCGGGAATCCAAGCTAAATATTCATTTCAAAATGTGATTATAGTCTGGATCCCCGTCTTCACGGGGATGACAATTTATTAAAATTTGTTTTTTAGATTTATGATATGATTTTTTCACTATGATAAAAACTAATAAAAATAAACCTGATTTTTTAGAGATTAAAATCATTGAGGCTAAGAGAAAATTAATTAAAGATAGAATAGAGTCAAATAAGAAAAATAAAGAGTTTGACAAAAAATTTAAAGCTCTCATGAAAAAATGTCGAAAAGTTTTTATTTCATGTGAAATAAGTCGTGCTAAGAGGATGGCGTTATATAAAGGAATAAATTATTTATTTCCTAAAGATGAGATTGCAGAAATAAGAAGAGTTTTTAGATGGTCATAAACAGCGAATCTCCAGCCTAGAACAAAGAGTTGTTGCTCCGTGATATAATCTTCTTATGGCTGTGCTTGAGGTAAAAAATCTGACAAAAAAATTCGGTAAATTCACAGCAGTGGATAACATTTCCTTTTCACTTAAGGAAGGAGAGATATTGGGTTTGCTTGGTCCAAACGGCGCCGGCAAAACAACGACGATTCAGATGTTGCTTGGCATTACTACTCCTAATTCAGGAAGCATCAGGTATTTTGACAAGGATTTTTCTACGAATCGTCAGGAATGTTTGCAAATAATTAATTACACATCGGCTTTTAATACTCTTCAGGGAAGAACGACGGTCTGGGAAAATTTATTTGTTTTTGCTAACTTATACCAAATAGATAATTCAAAAGAAAAAATTAAAAATCTCGCCGAATATTTTGAAATTAAAAATTTATTAAATAGTCAATATAAACATTTATCATCTGGTGAAAAAACTCGGGTTAATTTTATCAAAGCCTTATTAAATGACCCAAAAATTATTCTAATGGACGAACCGACTGCGTCTCTTGATCCGGACATTGCCGATAAAACTTTGAGTTTGATTGAACAAATTAAACAAGATAATAAAATTTCTATACTTTATACGAGCCACAATATGAATGAAATCGATAGGATCTGTGACAGGGTTATATTCTTAAGTCAGGGAAAAATAGTTGCTGAAGATACGCCTCTTAACTTAACCAAAAAGATCGAAACAACAACATTACGATTGACCTTTGATAAAGGAAAAAAAATTATTGAAAAATATTTAATAGCAAATAAGCAGGAATTTGAATTTAACAAAGACAACATTGTTATTATCAAGACCAAAGAAAAATTAGTCCCCAAAATTATTTTTGGTATCAGTAGTGAAGGAATCTGGATGACTGACATAGAAATTCAAAAACCAACTCTGGAAGATGTTTTTTTACAAATTTCCCGATCAAAATAATATGTCTTGGAAGCGAATAAAAGCAATAATGATGCATGAATTTTTTATTACAAAAAGATCGTTAGAAGTAATAAATGATATTATTATATTTCCTCTTTTGTCAATAATTATCTTTGGTTTTTTAACAAATTATTTATCAGGAACGACAGGGTTAATAATTAGTAAACAAGTTTTAATAGGAATGATTTTATGGCAGGTTATCAATATGACTGAATATTCGATTGCCGTAGGTTGTCTATGGGATGTCTGGGCAAGAAATTTAACTAATATTTTTATATCTCCAATTTCTAATTTGGAATACCTAATTGCCTACACGATTACCGGATGTATCAAGTCTTTTATAGTTTTATTATTGGGAGGCATTATTTCCTTCTATTTTTTTGGCACTAATTTACTCGATTTAGGATTAATCAATCTGACCATATATTTTATTAATTTAGCCTTTTTTGGTTTTGGATTTGCAATCGTAATTCTTGGTTTAATTTTTCGTTTTGGAACCAATGTTCAAGCACTTTCTTGGGGTTTAATTGCCGTTCTCCAACCATTGATGGCGGTAATTTACCCGGTGTCAATATTACCTAAGCCTTTACAAATGATGGCTTATTTATTACCACCAACTTATGTCTTTGAAGCAGCACGAGTCAATGTTATAGATAAGGGAATTCAATGGCAGCTTATTCTTATGGCTTTTTTTCTCAACTTTATTTTTATTTTTTTGGCAATAACATTTTTTAATTTTATGTTTAACCAATCAAAAAAAACTGGTCAGTTTGCCCGGCTGGAAGGATAAACTCATAGACCTTTTAAAGAGAGTTTGTTTGAGGAAGCTTGAGTTAAGATATTGGAATCAAAAGTATAAGTGATTTGTTTTTTCTTCTGGTATTTTTCTTCAGCAAAACCAATCAATTTTTCCAATAATCTTTCAAAAGGAACCCCCGATTTTTTCCAAAGATGGTGATATAAAGTTCCGGGTAAAGTGTTAACTTCGTTGGCGTACCATTTTGCCGTTTTTTTGTCATAAAGAAAATCGACCCGGGCAATACCGGAACACCCGAGTACCTGATAAGCCTTAACGGCTGCGTCTTGAATTTCTTTAGTAGTTTTTGTATCCAATCGAGCGGGAATAATAATACTTTTAGTGGCTTTACCGGTCTGGGCACCGCCGCCCTTTAGATATTTATCTTCATAGGAAAAGAATTCGCTTTGGAAAATTGATTCTTGAAGCAGGGATGGTTGCGGATCGTCGTTGCCAATTAAGCAACAAGTAACATCCATAAGATTTTCTATTGCTTTTTCCACGATCACCTTTTCATCGTAATGAAGAGCTACTTCTATAGCAAATTCTAAATCTTTTTGATTCTTGGCCTTAGAGATCCCAATAGAAGAACCCAACCGAGCCGGTTTAATAATGACCGGCCAGTTTAGTGATTTTATTTGTTGAATAACTTTCTTTTTATCGACTCGCCATTCATTCAAATTGAAATAAACAAAATCAACCGTAGGAATATTATTGGCTTTATAAATCATCTTAGTTAAAACTTTATCCATCGTGATGGCCGATGAGGTTACGTCACAGCCAACATAGGGAACGTTTAACATCTCACAGAGTCCTTGAAAAGTTCCGTCTTCTCCATTTTGTCCATGAAAAGCGGGAAAAGCAATATCTAGGACAGCGTTACCTTTTAAAAAACCTGATTGTTTAACAATTTTGCCAGTTGACTTATTGAAGTCAATACTAAATGATTCAAGTTTTTTATCTAGATCGGCTGGGTTTTGAGTAAAAAATTTCATTGACGAAAGTCTTGCGTCAGAATACCATTTGCCTTTTTTATCTATATAAACCGGAATGACATTATATCCGCATTTTTTTAAACCGGAAATAATTAGTTGCCCAGTGAGGATAGAGACGTCGTGTTCAGGAGATCTGCTACCGAAGAACACTCCAATAGTTTTCATAGTTATATTATACATAATTATCCGGCCAGTCATTTTGGAAAAGGACTACATCACCGGACTTTACAATATTCCCAAGATTATTTTGAGCTTCCTTCATTGAGTCAAACCAAATAATATTTTTTTTATTAAACCCTGATCTAATTAACCCTCTTTCAATATCAGGTGTGACTGAATTTTTAACTAAAATTACCAAATCCGCAACGTCGTTTAATCTCTTTCCTATTCTCTGGTGGACTTCCCCGCTTTTAATTCCTATTTCAACTAATCCCGGAGTAACGAATACTTTTCTTCTTTTCTTAAATAACGATAAAGTTTTGATCGCTTCCTCTACCCCATCGGGATTGCCATTGTAACTATCGTCAATGACAAGAATATTTTTTTCCCGATTTAAAATCGGCTGTAGCCGGTGAGCCGGAGTTTTTATTTTTTTCAAACCATTTTCAATTTCCTGAGGGGTTAGCCCAAGTTTTTTTGCCAGGTAAATAACTCCGTCAATTTTGTCTAAATTATATTGACCCAACAGAGGAAAAAATATTTTTTGGTAAATATATCCGGGTGCGTCTTCATTAAATTCGATTTTTCCTTTTGAAGAATAAAAATATATTTCTTGATTATTTGGAACGAATTTTTTATAGTTATTTTTAATGAGTTTGTCTTTACCATTTAAAAGTAACAAGCCCTTTGCTCTCATATTTTGAGCGATCTCAAAAATAGTTTTAATGCTATTGTCAATCAATTTCAATCTTTCTAAATGAGCTTCATTGATTCCAGTAACAACACCAATTTGAGGAAGAGCAATCGAGCAGATATTTTTAATATCACCCGAATAATATTCCCCCATTTCAACGATTAAAATTTCTGTTTTTTCATTAACTTGGCTTAAAATAATTCTGGCAATTCCAACCGGAGTATTAACGCTTTCTGGAGTTTTGACCACTTGGTATTTTTCGGCCAAAACCGTTGCAATCAGATCCTTCATCCCCGTTTTTCCATAGCTGCCGGCAACCCCAATGATTTTTAAATTTCTTAGATTTTTTATCTTTTTTTTCGATAAAAACACTAAAAGTGCCTTAATGAAAACATCAACAGGAAGAAGCAAAACATTAATTATGATCAAAAAAATATAACTAAAATATAGTCCTAGGGCGAAGAAAAGGACTAAACTTACAATTTGGTACGGATTATTGTTAAAAAACTTTGAAACAAAAAATGACATTGATAGAATTAAAATAGAGCTTAGGGCTGTAATAAGCTTTATTTTTAAAGTAAATTTTAATGGTTTACGGAATTCACGGCTGGGGGGAATTCCCTTAGTATTGATAATTGCCTTTATAAATCGAAGCAAATCATATTCTTCCAATTGAAGAAGAAGTAGATGAAAATAAAAAAATCTGATTGGGTTGATATATTTCATAGGACTGGATTCCCGCCTCCGCGGGAATGACATTCGTTAGTCATTAATAAACTTAATCAGTTCTTTGATAAATTCTTCTGGTTGATCAACAAAACTAAAATGACCGGCTTTTTCAAAAACAATAAGTTTTGATTTAGGAATAATTTTATTCATCATTTTTCCATCATCGAGAGGTGTTATTTTGTCATTCCCCCCCCATATAATCAATACTTGCTTTTTAATTCTAGAAAAAAAAGGAGATAGATCTTCCATGACAACTTTTGTAAAAATCTTTGAAAGCTTAATATTCTCTAAGTATTCGCTACCAATTAATATATAAAATTTTTTTCTAAGAGGTTGCATAAAGCCAGGTTTAAAAATCGGTTTAATAAATTTGGAAATTATGGTCAAAATTTTTTTCTTTCTGGAGTCGTGAATAATTCCTGCAGCCCCAATTAGAATCACTTTTTCCAAAAATTCAGGATTATCAGCAGCTATTTTGAGAGCAATCCTTCCTCCGAAAGAATGGCCAATCAAATTAATGCTTTTTAATCCAAGTTTTTTGATAAACTCATAAACAATTTTTTTATAATCATCAACATCGTATACTGTATTTGGAACTTGGGATTGACCAAAACCAGGAAGATCCAAAAAATATAAAGAATAATTTTTATTGATAAGTTCAGGAATTAAACTAAACCAAAATTTGCTATCTACACCCCAACCATGAAGAAAAACAAGTGTTTTGTTAGTAGATTTTTTTCCCGGTAAAACAGAATAATAATTTATAAGCAGATCATTGATTATTATTTGATTATTGATCACTTTATATCAATTAAGATTTTTTAACAAAGTTTTAAATTCGGTATATGAATTAACCTCAACCTTTTGTCCGTTTAAGAAGAAGGTCGGGGTCGAACTAACTTCCATTTGTTCAGCCTCTCTTAGGTCTTGAGTAACACGGTTTTTAACTTCAGTCGAATCAATGTCTTTTTTAAATTTTTCTAGATCGAGTTTAAGCTCTTTGGCGTAGTTGATGAAATCTTCTTGTTGAGGATTTTTACTTTCTTTCCAGGTTAGTTGGTTGTCAAAAAGCAGATCAGTCATCTCCCAGAATTTACCTTGTCTGCCAGCGGCTTCGGTGGCATAAGCGGCCACATTAGCTTTATCATGAATTTGATAAAGTGGGAAATGACGATAGACAAAAGCGACTTTTTTAGTAATCTCAAAATCAGCGCTGACGGACGCTTCAATAGTCTTTAAAAAGTCATGGGCACCTTTACAGGCTGGGCATTGAAAGTCACTGTACTCAATTAAAAGATTTTTTCTCTCAGGCGACCATTTGGTATGATCGTTGGATTTTAATCGTTTAACTTGGGGAAAATCGGTTTGAACTGGTTGGTTAACTAATTTATAGACGCCAAAGAGAAGCAAAAAAGTTCCAAGGACAGAAACGATAGAGATTATTATTGTGTTTTTATTCATAGCTTATTAATAAAGCTTGGTAACGAAATTTTTTGACGGAAAACAAAAACCGCAAAAAATTTGTTACCTGCGCTTTAATACCTTACTGATTCAACCGATTTAACCGACTTGACTGATTTAACCGATTACATCTGATTATATCCGATTTTATCCTACTAATAATAATCCGTACATAACAGCAATGCCGAGAATAAAAGTAAAGATTTGAATAAGGCTTTTTTTTATTTTAACCTCTCTCTGAAGCTCTGGGATTAAGTCAGAACCGGCAATGTAGATAAAATTGCCAGCGGCAAAGGGAATAAGAAATTGAGTGGCATTTTTTGCATAAACGTCAAAAGTTAACAAAACAATTACTCCTAAAAAAGCGGTCAAAGCCGTAAGAAAATTTAAAAATAAGGCCCTGTTTTTAGTAAAACCGCCGTGAAGAAGAACAGCAAAATTACCCATCTCTTGGGGGATCTCATGTAGGATGACAGCGATGGTTGAAGCAATACCAACCTGAATATTTATTAAGAAGCTGGCGGCAATGATTAAACCGTCAATAAAATTATGAATTGCATCACCAAACAAACTCATTATAGAAACTGAACGAAAACGGCTGATTTTTCCGGCTAAGTGGATATGTCTTGCATGAATAAATTTTTCTAAGATTAAAGAGGCAACTATTCCCAAGAGAATATTTATCGAAACAGAAAGACTAAATCCTCTTTCTGCTACCGCTTCGGGTAAAAGGTGGATAAAAACATCTCCCAGAAGAGCGCCAGCGGAAAAACTGATAAAGTATAAAAGAATGTTTTTGAGCCTTTTTTCTTTAATGGGAAAGGTGATGATGCCAATAAAAGCAATCAAGCTGACTATTAAAACACTTGAAAGCGAATATATCCAGATTTGCATATCAACCATTCTACCAAATTTTATTTATTTTTTAGCATCGGAAATAGATACATGGCAAGACCTGTGATGAGCATTCCCAAAAAAACCACAACGAAATAAGGGCTGAGATTATTATGAAAGGATCTTATTAAACCCAAATCAATAAAAGTTAGTTTTTTGCTAATGAAAGTATATTTAAGCAAAGTTCCCGTCCCGGCCATTAATAAACCAATAACGGAAATTATCAAAACCAAAAATCTGTGAATTTTTCTGGATGAAACATATAGATTTATAGAAATCATATAATAATTTTAATATACTTTTTAAGTTCAAATCCCCTCTTTTGTGCCGCTGAGAGGAGTTGAACCTCTACGCCGTTTAAGGCACAGGTTCCTAAAACCTGCGTGTATGCCATTTCACCACAGCGGCTTTACTGAATAATTATAGCAAAACCAAACAGTCTTTTTATTTGAAAAATAAACTATAAGACTTTAATTTTTGTTAACAATTTGTGGATAACTTTAAACTATAAGATAATGTAATCAATTTTACGGCTAAAATTACGGTTAAATGCTATATACTGTATCTTGACTAGGAGAGGTGGCAGAGTGGTCGAATGCGTACGCTTGGAAAGCGTATATGGCAGAAATGTCATCGGGGGTTCAAATCCCCCCCTCTCCGCCAAATAACCTATAGTATCACAAGACACGAGTACTATAGCTCGTTAGGTTGCTCTATCTTTCTAAAAAATCAAGAAAATCTTCATAGTCTAAAACATAGCCTGGAGACGTTAAAAGACCCCAAAAACCATCGGAAGTAGTTGCTCAAGGTTCTAAGCTTTTTGAGTAATTTAGCCTGTTAGGACGTTATTTTGCTTTTTTATGCTTCGTTCCAGACCTAAAATTTTCTTTAGGCTAATATTTGTTCAGATCTAATATTAATTTGGTTTGTTCATAAAATAGTATAATCAGAGCGATGACAAAACTATATGAATATTTAACAAAAATGGAGATGGAGACTCAATTAAAAATGGTAAAAAAAGTTAATAATTTATCAATATATAAACTGTTTAAAGTTATATTTCAATGCTACTTATATTCCTTAGATTTAGAAGAAATGGAGTCTCGTGCGAATTTTTTTGATTTTGCGGCGAATGAAACATTAAGCGGCGTCTCATATCCCTGTAGTTATTTCCCCCATAAAGTCCAAATTGTTAAGGATTTAATTAATTTTTGTTATTTATATAGCGACACAATATCATTAGTAAATCCATTAGAGTTTGTATATTACTATCTCAAAGATAAAGATATAGAAACTCAAAAAGAAGAGGATTATTTCAAAATTCAATGTATTGAAAACCTACACATAATTTTAATGCTAGAGGAGGCCATTGAAGAAAAGCGCATATGCTTTACGAAACAAAACTTTTCTGCTTGTAGTTATCATTTAAAAGAAATTAATAAAAAGCAAATCGACACAAGTAATCTGCTTTATAAGTACGGTAAAAAAATATTAAAGCCTTATATTAAATCTCAAATTAAAACATTATTTGAGCCTCCTAATACGATTATTATCGAAGGCTTAGGTAATCTTTTTTTTGAAGATAAATTATCATTGACTTTTGATAAATTTCCGAAACCATTAAGGAATTATATTAGAAAATATAAAAAAGTCCCTAATGAATTCAAAATTGAATATGTGGCTGAGAAACTTCTTAACGAAGCAGTAGATAGCGTAATGGTTAATTACGGGCCAGTTTCTAAAGGATATGGAAGAACTTTTTTAACTACAAATCCTCTAGAAACAATGATATTGAATCAATTAAATGCGTATGGTGGAAATAAATCCTACTCGCATAATATTGTAAAAGGGCTGAATCATCTTGTTCCTTTTATCCGTAATATTGAACTAAAAAAAGTAATTTATATTAGAAAAAAAGAAGAAGAATCTTTTGAACGATATCGAAGTTCCATTAGAAAAGTGCTGAAGGAAACAGAAAATTGTAAAACACAAAGCGAGTTTGAGGAAGCTCTCAAAGACATAGTTAACCCTGAGGTTAGAAAGTTGGAAAATATTTTTGATAGCGGACAATTGAATTTATTAAAAATCAACTTGAAAGGAGCTGCTACTTGTATAATTAATATTGGAATAGGTCTATCTTTTAATGACCCAAAAATGATAGCTGAAGGTCTTTCAGAAGGAGCAAAGACAGTGATAGAGAGTACAATCGAACGGTATAAATTAATAAAAGACGTATCAAAAAATAACTATTACTTTTTATGGAAAATAAAAAAAGAATCTCGGCCTAATTAATAATGCTTTTTTTATCGAATCATAACAATATCAATTGTCTATTTGAAAGCTTGAATTTTGATTCGATTCCTCCAAGTATCCGGACTCTTTCCTCAGGTGTACCAAATCGCATTACATGAAGTAAATATTCTTTTACAGTATTTATTTGATCCTCTTCATATTCCATACTTTCTTTTTCTATTATGTTTTCAGGAGAATTGTGCGGAGTTAATTCAAAGCGTGGTGATCTTTCTCTCAGTACAGCACTTTTAAAATGTTGTAATCGTTTAATATCATATTTAAATTCCTGCATAAGAAAAGGTATGTTAAGTTTTATATTAGGCAAATGAGCTACTAGTTGTTTTATCAGCTCTGTTTCTGTGATATATGGTTCGTGACAGTCATAATTTTTAATACGATTACAGTGATAGTAAATATGAGCATGAAATTTTCCGCTTATTAATTTTTTATGTTTAATTTCAGCTGTTACACTTCCTCCACATGAACCACATTTACAAATTTTCTTAAAAGGAAACAATTGTTTATTCCATTGCCGTGGTACAACATCCAACTGTAATTGGACTTTATCAAATATTTGTTTACTTATAAGCGGTTCATAATTACCTTTATATAATTTGTCTCCGAATGTAAAAGATCCGTAATAGAAATGAGTCCGCAAGACTTTATAAATTCGGCTTAAGGCCATGTAACAGTTATTCCGTGTTTTGAAATCAATGCTTTTCAACCATTTTCTGATCATCCGTCCGGAATATCCCTGATTGGCTACCTTATTAAACATTTCTTTTATGGCAGGTCCCCGTTCCGGATCTATTCCAACGGTTGAAATTCTGTTGTATTTCATAATGTTTAAGTATCCAATCGGCGCAGGACCCGGTCGGATTCCTACTTCGCATTTATTTCTTAAGCCCCGTTTTACATTTATTCCTCGATTATCGTTTTCCAGTTTTGCCTGACTGCATAAAATCATCAGTAAGAACTTTTCATTAGGGTTATTACTGAAAGACTGGGAATACGTTTGAATCTTAATCAGTTTTCCCTGATCCATAAAGTCAACGATCCGTCCTAAGTCTCCCGCATTGCGGGATAATCTATCAGGCGCCCAAGTTAAAATTGAATTATATTTATTTTCCATGAGACCCTGAAGAAGCCGGTTAAATTCTGGTCGTTGTCCGGACTGTTTTGCCGAGTGGCTTTCAGTAATTATTTCGGAGACAAAAAGTTTTTCTTTTTTTGCCATCAACTTCATTTCGCTAAGTTGGCCATCGATTGACATGGCCTGCCGTTCGTCACTTTCACTACTTTTTCTAGCATACAGACAGTATTGTGTTTTAACTTCATTCATACACTCAAAGGAATGACAACAATAAGTAGATTAGTCAAGTGAATATTTCAAAAATCCTTAAACAAGTGTATAATTTAAAATGAATTTATATGAACAAAATTGTCACTACTAAAACCTATTTTGTAATTTGGTTCATAACAATTGTAAACTTCGTTTTATTAACAATTTTATTTAATAAATTCACAAATTTATTTCAAAAAGACCCCATTTTTTCTACAATTTTTGGGCCTTTATATCTTGGAAATATTTTTATAGGTGTTATAACTTTTGCCATCGGAGTGGTATCAATGTTATTAAAAAATAAAATTAATAGTAATCTTTCAGCATCTACACAAACAGTAAAAGATAATAAACAAAATAAACCCAAAACGGTTTTATTAGTAATTTCGTTTTTAGTTTTTATTATTTCGTTAATATTTTTATTTATTTCAAATATTCCTTCTTTTACTAATGATTCCACACAATTTCCTAGACTTATAATCCTAGCTTTTTTTGCATTCATATCCTTAATACTTTTTATTGCGTACTTAATTAGCTTTCCAAATAAATTAATTAGAAAAAATTCTTTAAGCAAAGAAAAACATTCATTATCGTATTGGGTTGGTCATATAATTATTTCCACTGTCCTTGCAACGTTTGTAAGTATTATATTTTTCTTCATAATGATTCCTTTTATGCAAACAGCAGATGGACTTTCATTTACAGAGAAAGCAAAAATAGGTGGAATTAATATGTGGAGAATAGTAATCATGTATGGTTTGTTAACCTCACTAATTACCTATTTCTGTTTTAGCAAAAAAAATTATCGAAGTCTTGCTAGTGTATTGATTTTATTTTGGATCTCTGGATCAATTTTTGTTTTTTATTTAAACTCCTCAGGAAAAGAAATTTCTCTTAATAATAAAAATTCAACAAATTTTATTACAACACGTAATTCATGCAATAAAGAGTTGGTACTTCAGCAAACAAAAAGTTGTATTTTGAGAGTTTTAAGAAACGATGGAGGTCATGGTTCTGGGTTTGTTATTCAGCCAGGATACTTAATAACAAATAAACATGTTATTGAGGGAGCCTCGAAACTATCTGTTTATATGAATGGAGAAAAAGAAATTAAAGTTTGGAACTATTCTCCAAATTTAGATGTGGCTATTCTAAAATTACCAGATAGTAATCCAACCTCATCTTGTAATTGGTTTGATTCAAATCAATTAGGGATTGCAGAAGAGCTATACGCATTTGGTTGGCCAAATGACCCAACTGGTGATTCAACGGTCACAAAAGGAATTTATTCAAGAACAAATAAGTATGAAGACGGAACTGAAGATATACAAACTGATACTTCAATTAATCCTGGAAATTCAGGAGGTCCTTTAGTTAATGAGTGTGGAGTTGTGGGAATTAATACATTGAGAGCTGAATGGACTCAGGAACAATCGCCAAGATTTATTGAGGGTATGAGTTTTGCGTTATCCTCAAATTTTATTCATTCAAAAATAGACGAGTTAATCAATTCGGGAAATTTATCAAAAGGGATTCCAAATACTTCTAGTTATCAAGTCAATAACGTACAACCAAATAATCAACCAGTATTTACTTTAGATGTCAATAATATTAGGTCGTATTTAAACGATATTTATAGAGTTAAGTCGTCATGGGAACAATCAAGAGGTCATGTTGATGATCAAAAATTAAACAACTTGATAGATTCATTCAATCGACAAATTGAGTTCTGTAATCATTTGGTAAATAAATTAAATGGTGGTCAACCGGCGTCTGGTGATGATATAAATTTATGGAAAGCAGTAATTAAAATGGGTGATGAATCAGCTGCGTTAACGAACGAATTAAATCGAAGATAAAGAAAAACTTCCCTTATTAAAAGGGAAGTTTTCTTGTCGATAAATCCTAATATTCAATAGTTTTACTGTTTGTTCCCGATACTCCATCAAAATAAATGGCAAAAGCGTTTAATCCAGAATTGCCATTTTTTGTGTACTGACCAACGTAATGAGTATCATAAAATTGTTCCTCATCTTTTGTCATTGTGTTATCAGTCAATTTATCTCTTAACTCTGCAGCTTTTTTATCTGTGAATACCATAATGAAGGCGTTTTTATCATCTCTCATGTCATATTTAAGTTGCAAACCAAGTCTTATCATAGTATCTTCATCTGTTAAATATGATTCTGATATCAAGATTGTTTTGCCAAACCCTCCATTATTAATATTCCATTTCTGTAGTATTTCGTAAACTACTGCATTTGAAATATCTTCTTGAATAGGTGAAGGAGTCAGGATGTCTGAATAATCAGAATTAATGGCTGTGTTCTTATTTAACTTATTAGTAATAAGAGCCGCTATGATAACGAGTACGGATAAACCGAAGATTACACCAATTATTATTCCTATGATTTTAAGTATTACTTTCAATTAATTCACCCCCTTTCTGTATTTTTGTAAACATATATTTATATTTACAGACGGGGTTCTTATACGAACAAAGCTCCCCGTCAGCTGGCTTGCGCCCATAACTCTTTCGAGTCATGACCCATCACAGGTTGCTGAACGGAGAGCTTCCGTTCTCTGTGATGGGATTTCATTGCCATGCCCTAAAAGGGTTTAGGCAATCCGAATTGTCAAAATAATTATATCACTTGTCTGTTAACAATCTACTTGATGGTATCGGGATGAGAGTTCCAAATCAAGTAGGCCCAAATAGGTTTGACAGTACTGGTCAGTCTCATCAATAAATCTTTCAATTTTACTATCGGAAATATATTCGGAATCTTCTACTCTTTTGGATATTCTCTTTAGTGGAGCTGACCCTTCCCTTATAATCTCTTCTCTTTTTTGATAATACATATTTGCTAAAGGAATCTTCTTAAACTTCTCATTCTTTCTCATATCAAATGCATATCCACATTCAATAGTAATGGATATGAGGGGTAACAACTTCATACACTCAAGCTCTAGCTGTTCATTAAATACCTTATTGAGTGATATTGAAGAAAATGCATAAATGTAAAAACACACAATATGCTCTTTAATACTTTTTTCGCATATCTCTTTGTTCTTGTCAACAACCATCAAACTGAGAAACAAAGCAAACATTTTATAGTAATACAATACAGCGTTCCGATCCATAATAAATACGAGTTCTAGTATATCGGCCCATTGTTTAAACTCCCACTCTTCTTTCCAATCTTTATTTGCGGTTAATTGATTATATTCTCTGCTACTAAAAAGACCATCGCCATAGTTCTCTATAGAATCAGGTAACTGGCTTAATTTCCCATGGACTTTATCAAATATTGATTGCATTCTAGAGTGTTCTACAAGTACCTTATTTTTCTGAGATAACAGTGTATTTTTATAAAGTTTTGTTATATTCATAATTGATTTATAAACTGTTAATTACTTCCCATTATTCTTGAGAGAAAATTCATTTTTTTCTCATCTTGTTTCACCTCCTTTATTTTCGTTAGGTTTCTAATAATTTGTAATATGTATCGACCAACTTTTATAGGTATCCTTTTTCTGAAAAGTCTTGACAGAAATTGAAAATCGTTTTGTTCACTATTTGAATTTTCGATGTAGTTTGCAATATCCACTATGTCTATAGGTGTTAAAGCTCCAAAAGACTCCGAATACCTTGGGTTATTGTGTTTCATATAGAAAATTAGGGCCGTTGTGTTTCCAGCCCTTGCCTGTTGGATAAGAGTTGATTCCATACCATCATTCATAAACTCTCTACCCTCCTTTTCAGCCTCAAGATATCTTTGGTAAAAAATTGGGTCTTCTTTAATCCATCTATAATAAGTTGTTCTACTTATTCCCGTTTTCTCACAAACCACCTGAATAATTGGCGTTTTCTTGAAACGCTCTAAAAACTCCAACTTAAGCCTATCTTGACGGTCAATGATTTTCGGGTAATTTGTTTTCATAGGTTTTTTTAGCAGTCAAGCCTGTGAATTTTTCCCAGCGCTTTTTGATAACCTCTACATATACAGATGACTTTTCCATGACATAACATCTTCTTTTTAGTTTGGTCGCGGCAATAAGAGTACTACCGGAACCACCAAAAGGCTCAATGATTAAGTCATCCCTTTTTGTTAGCACCTTTATATACGGAATCAATATTTCAACAGGCTTAACACCAAAGATTATTCCTTGTCCTGATGATTTCTCATCAGCAGCGTTAAACTCTATAAAGTCGGTTGGATTATATCTCTTGCCCTTCTCGTATGCCTCCCACTGGGGTTTTCCAGATATGGCGTAAAGTGCGGTTTCATAATCATTCTGAAGCAATTCCACCTCTGGTGTTTCATTCAACCTAATTTCATCGTTTGATACTCCAACCATTGCTATGTCGTGTTTTGAAAAGAACTTATATTTGGCCGCAAACCCTTGTGTCCTTGTTGGAACATGCCACACAATCATGTTTTTAACCTTCCAATATGCTTCCATTTCGGACCAAACATTCCTGAGGTTCTTCCAGTTTTCGTAACATATGATCGAGAAATCGTCCTTTTGAACTTTATGGATATTTGTCATCCAAAGCTTTGTAAAATCAGGGGGCAATACATCAGTTTCAAGATAGCGCCGATCCCGTTTAAGGCCGAATCCCTCCGTTGCTTTGCCATGCTTCTTTTTACCATTTAAGTAATCCAATTGATAAGGTGGATCAGTCAGACACATATCGGCCAAATCATTTTTCATTAGTTTAAGAATGTCTGTTCCGATAGTTGAATCGCCACACATGAGCCGAGATCCACCGAGTTCATAGACATCTCCTTTTTTTGTTTTTATGTCTTTTATTTGAAGCTTTTCTAATTCCTTTTTTAAGTTAAAGGTTTCAGGGATATCATTTTCAAATATTTTGTCGAGGTCCTCAGAGGTAAACCCAACATCGCCAAGAAATTTCTCATCAAACGCCTTAAGTAGATCCCAATTCCAGTCTCCAACCGCCCTGTTGAGTCTTAGGTTAAGATCTTTTTCCTTTTCCAGGTCTGATATGGTAACGTAAACAACTGGAATACTAGTTATCCCTAAGTCTTTAGCAACTTTTAACCTAAAATGACCCCCAATTAATACACCTTTCCTTTCCGGAGCATTGTTAACTAAAAGAGGGTCGACTAACCCGAACCGTTCGATACTTTTCTTCAAATTTGCGACAGCTGGCGCATCCCACTTACGGGGATTATATTCTGAAGGTTTAAGGGATGATATATCAACATATTCAACTTTCATATTATTTAGATTTTTCATATGCTCTAGGTTGTAAATTTATAATTTCAAACCCACAAAAAAGCCCACGATAAAAAAACCAATTTTAATATTAATATTAATTTTTGATTTGTTCGTCGTGGGTATTTGCCTCCTCGCGGGAATTTGGCACCCTATTGAACTTTATCAGCAGAGAAAATCATGTCATAATTACTATGTTTTCCTTTCAAAACTTATAATAATTTCAGATTAGTACTTTAAAAAATATTTGTCAAATGAATTTTTGCTGTTAGGACAATGCAACCACCTTGTCATAAAATTTTACTATATTAGCTAAAGTAAAGATGAAGCGATATAATATCATTATAAAGAAAAGTAAATTAATAAATTTAAGATTATTCTTATGAAGAATGACAAAGTAATAAAATATCTCAAAATAATTAAGAAATCAGATAAATATGACTCTGATTTTATTGATCTATTAATTAATAAAGGTCTCGATGATAAATATGATGGAGCTCATATTGCTCAATATATCATAACAATGATTGAGGAACGATATGTTAAAAATCAAAAAAATATTACTTAGTGGCTTTCGAGGAATTATAGATATTCAAGAACTCTCTATATTAAATGGTAGAAATCCTACTTCTTTAGTAATTTATGGTCTAAACAGTTCTGGTAAGACTTCCTTTGTAGATGCACTTGAATGGTTTTTATCTCCTATAAATGAAATTGAGTGGTTAAAAAGAGAAGACGCCGGTCCTCATGCTTATCCTCATCAAGAAGCTCCTGACGGAAAAACATACGTTGAAGTCGAATTCTCCGATAAAAATATTGATCTTTTGAGAAAGACTTTTAACAATCGAAAAATAACAATACCAACATTATCTTCTGAAGAGAAATTCAATAATTTATATAAATTATTTACAATCAGACCCTATCTAAGATACCTCGAAATTATTGACTTTGTTATTAATAGAACTGGAGTTGAGAAATATCAAAAACTAGCAAACTGGATGGGTTTTGAAGACGAATTAAGATTTCAAGAAAAATTAGCATTGACCATAATTCCTTCATTAAAACGAGCGAAAGAAAAAATAGTCTCTCAAAAAGAATGGATAGTAGAAGAAATAAAAAGGTTTATAGGAAAAGCAAGTATAAATAAAAACGATTTAATCGAATACTGTAATAGTATTCTTCAAAAAAATGGGAAACTTAAAATTACAGAATTATCTGACATAAACTCAATAATTAATAGTCTTGAAAAAAAGCGATCGAATAAAAACAATTCAGTTTTGCCTCTTATTACCCGAGCATTAACAATGCTAAGTTTAATTATGCTTGATAAAAATATCATATCCATATTTCAAACATTAAACACAAAAATTAAAAATTTTAATTTAAAAAAAGAATTAGCAGACAAAATAGAATATTTGAATCTTTATGAAAAAGCCACTGAAATCTTAAATAAACAAGGTAAAGAAAGTGTCTCTTGTCCCGTTTGCGGGTTAGATTGGAAAAAAACTAAGCTAATTTCACATATTAAAAAAGAACTTGAATTGCTCCAGGAAATCAAGAAAAATCACGATAATTTAATTGATCAAGTTCAAAAATTTAAGGACATTATTTCTAATGAAATAGATTCTATAGATAAAATTTTACTGCAGGTTAATCCTTTAAAAGACATCGGATTAATTATTGAGAGTAAAGATCTCGAAGCATATCGAGATATTTTAAGTACTATTTCTGTAACGTTAACTGGTAGTATCTTTGAAATAGATTTTAAAATAGACAATAATCTTCAAAACGTATTAAAAAAGGCGTTTTTAAATTTTGTTTTGATAAAAAATAAACTAAAAAAACATATTGTAAAAATACAACCAAGTAAAGAAGAGCTTGAGCTAAATCAATTGATTGAAAAGTTAAAAACGTTAGTCGAAAAACTTAAACAATATAAGTCTATAAGCAATAAATTAATTTTTTATGAAACTGAAATAAACAAATTTATTGTTATTGGAGATGTATTTTTCGAACTTGTCAAAAATGAGATAACACAGAGGTTCAAAAAAATTTCATCATTAATCGAAAAATATTTTAAAATATTAAGACCAGATAAAGACGTTAAAGGAATAGAGATAGTTTTAAATCTTGACAAAGCACGCGCTGCCGGAAGATCGGCCGAGATTCAATTGTCATACTATGACATAGTGGTTAAGCCCGCATATAAAGTTTTAAGTGAATCACTTTTAAATAGCCTTGGGTTAGCAGTTTATTTTACCTGCGTAAAAATGTTCAATACTCAAGGTAAATTTATTATTCTTGATGATATTATGAATAGTCTTGATGTAGGTCATCGGGACACATTATTAGATCTGATTGAAAAGGAATTTTCTGATTATCAAATTATTTTATTTACCCACGATCTTCATTGGTTTGAAAGAATACAAAGGAGGTTTCCAAATTGGCTTCACAAAAAAATTAAAAGTTGGACATATACCACTGGCCCCAAGATCGATAAAGTTAAAACTTCTCTCGAGGAAATTAAAGATTTATTGCAAGATGCAACTAAAGCTCATGATGCAGGAAGAAATCTTGGAATTTATATCGAAGATATTCTTAATGAATTATGTGAAAAACTTTATGTAGAAATTAGGTATCGATATATCAAAAACGATCCTCCAAGTTTAGAAGAATTATTTAACTCTTTAAGTAAACGAATTAAAGATAAATTAAATAAAAACAAAGTACTTGAATTAATTAAAAACGCCCAAAAGTATGAGCCACTATTAAGGAATGCAACAAGCCATTCAAGAAGTAACTATTCGTCTTCAATTAGTCCTGGAGAAGTAAAAAGAGCGATGGACGAATGGATTAAAGTAGAAAAAGTTTTATGGTGCTCTAAATGTAATAAATTTGTTGAATATAAACAAGAAAGGGATCAAATCGAGTGTCGTTGTGGAAATTTAAAACTGACTAGAACAAATTGATAAATGAGTATCACATTAATAAAATTAACATTATTATCTTGGTTTAAATATTGTTTTATAGATTATTAACATATTATTATATGAAATTACAATATAGTGTTATGGTCTACCTAGACTCTTTGTATTTAGTTCTCTCAAATAGAAAGCGTTGTAAAAAATTATTAAATAAACATAATCTTACTGAAGGCGATATTATCGATACATATATTAGTTTACACATAATTCTAGAAGTAAGTTTGAACGCTTTATACAGACAAATAATAACCCATCAGATTATTAAACCTATTAGTAGACTTGAGGTTATCAACAACATTGATAAAATAAGTTTTATTGATAAGACGACTCTATTTATATATAACGCACATTTTAATTTTAAAAATAACTTGGATGAATCTGCAATCCACCATAAGATAATAGAAAAGTTGAGAACCTTTTCAGGAATTAGGAATAAACTACTTCATGGCCACTCCGTTGGTTCTATCTCAATAGATGAGAATCAACCACAAGTCACCGAAACAAAAAAAGTTCTAGATTTGAATAACCTAAAAAGACAATTAAGATTATTTATTGATATTAATAATGGCTTAAGATTTTTTTTGGATCATTTAATTATTGAAGGTTCGAGAGATAATTATATTAAAGATCTTAAAAAAGAATACTTGGATTATAGTTTTATTCCTGAAGAATTTAATTTTAAAGAAAACAATCGATAAAGCTCTAAAAAATATCAATTAGAATTGATGAGTGATTAAATATGTATACCCAAAGAAATAAATATTGGCCAGCATATACTTGGAAAATACAAACCTCTTATTCTTCGGAAATAAAAAATAGGCTTTCCCCAGAAATTAAAATATCAGAAGATGATTTTGGAATAATATATTTTAATATCTTTAATAAAATAAACGCTAGTTTTTATCACTTAGAAAAACTAAAAGAAAGCCAGGAAATTGCAGTTAATTTAGGAAAAGCTTTAAGCACTATAAAAATACCAGGAACAAAGAATATAGGTTGCATCGCTGCTTCTTATTATGAGCCAGTGCAGTATGAATATGAAGCATTTCTCGTAATTATGAAGTCGTCTTTAGATTTTATCTCAATATTAATATCAAATAGCATCGGACGTAAAGATGACACGATTACCAACCTTTCTGAAGTTGCTAAGTCTAGAACTATAAGACGATCCCCATTTGCAAATAAATTATATTCTCTCACATTGATTAATCCATTCTCAAAATTAATAAATGAATTTAAGAATTCCCCGAATGGCAAAAAGTCAAAGAGAAATTTTGGAGTTCACATAGGTTCTCTGCCTATAGGAAGTATAAACGTTCCAATAGATAATCCCTCTGTTCCTATTCTTTTATCAAAAGCATTCGATCCCTATGAAAAAAATTTGAATTTTAATAATGCCCCAGACTTAATAGAATATTGTGAGAGTATGTTTTATACTACTTGTGATTTATTTATAAAAGTACTCTCGATATTTACAAGAAGCAATTTGAAACCAGGACAAAAGATGAGTATTTATGAGTTAAAAAAATCTTATGACAAACGGTCAAAATAAATCAATAATAGCTAACACTAAGTCAGCGCTCAATATAACGATTTCTGGTATGATGCCCTTTATTCAGCGTGTAATTGATCCTTTTTTAACTGCACAACCTTATTGGGGTTTTGCGATATATGCCGTAATAGGATTATATGGAGTATATTTAGCTCTCAGGCAAGATGAACTAAATGAATTGTTAATTCTTATAAAAGAACATCCAGAAGAGTTTCGTAAAGATATAGTAGAAAGTAAGGAATTTCAAAAAGGTTTTATTCAATTTTTTGATACCTACGTTAAAGAAAGATTAGAGAAAAAGAGACAAGTTTTAACAAGAATATTACTTGGATTTGCTTCTTCAACTGATAAAGATTCTTTTGAACTGGAAAGATTACAGGATACTCTATTAAGATTGTCTCCAGAGGCATTAAAAGTTCTTATCTTTATTAAAAAGGAAATATTACCAATAATAAAAGAAAACGTAGAAAAGGAAATGGCAAATTATAAAAATTCTATTCCTGAAGATAATGAGCGATTATTAGATATTACTTGGCAAAGACAGTCTGTATCAGGAACTATTATGACATGGATTCATGATAGGTATAACTCAAATAGTCCGCAAGTTAAAAAGCAATATAATATTGGATCAGAACATAATCCAGAACTTTCCGTTAAGATCGCAGCTATTGAACATAAAATAACTAAAGAAAAAACAGAATGTTGGCCCGAATTATTGGGTCTTGGTATATTTAGGATTAACGTTTCGAGTGGAAGAATAACTTATGGAGGTGGAGG
The DNA here is from genome assembly GCA_038064615.1 of Patescibacteria group bacterium. Lineage (GTDB taxonomy): Bacteria > Patescibacteriota > Microgenomatia > UBA1406 > GWC2-37-13 > GWC2-37-13. Next base: position 44,961 of record JBBTSR010000002.1, on the reverse strand, counting down.
GACTGGGAGTTCTTATCATATAACTGATTTTGGATTAAAATTTCTAGATTATATTATTCCCTAAATTTATTTAATATATCAAACTATATTATAGTACCAAAAACATTCTTCTTTTTTATAGTGTCCCATTTGTACCATTTAGCTTCAAGTTATAAGGATAGAAAAGTGCTAATCTGTTAAAATATACCTAAAGCTTGATGTCTGACTATAAGGATTAAACTGTTCCAGACTAAGCTGTTCCGCAATTTATTTTGAGGTTGACGCTTGTGAAGAAATTGTTATAATTAACTTGTAACTTATGGAAGGAACAACTTTTTCGTATCCAGGTCAACAAAAAAGAAAAAACATATTGCCAACAATCGTTGTTTCAATTGTTCTTTTAGCTGCTATTATTGCCAGTTACTTAATCATCAATAAGCCTAAAAAAACTGAAGTAAAGAAAGACGTTGTTGTTGAGGAAAAGCAACCAACGCCCACAGAAAAACCAAAGATAGATAAAAAAACAGTTAAAATTCAGGTTCAAAATGGCACTGGCACTCCTGGTCAGGCGGGTGTGGTTGTCAAAGCTCTTGTTGGCGCAGGTTATAGCACTGACAATATTAAGACAGAAAATGCAGATAAATATGATAATTTGACTACCTCCATCACAGCGAGAGATAATTATGAGGAGATTGTTACTGACATAAAAAATTTATTGAAAACAACTTTCGAAAAAATCACAGTTGTTTCACCAAATCTTGATAAAGAAAGCGAGTTTGATATTGTTGTGGTTACGGGTGGCAAAATATTTGAGGCAGTGACCCCCGCAACTTCGGTTACTAGTTCAGTAAGTCCAACTCCAAGCGTCACAACAACGCCTACAACTACCCCAAGTCCTACCCCAACCCCATAAATATGAAACAAAAAATAGAAACAAACAAATCTCCAAAAGCTATTGGTCCTTATTCTCAGGCAATAATTAATGGTAATTTAATATTTACCTCAGGACAAATTCATCTTACTTCAGAAGGCAAGTTGCTTGATGGAACAATTGAAGAGCAGACTCATCAAGTAATGAAAAATTTAAAAAATGTTCTTGAAAAAGCCGGTGTTACTTTTAATGAAGTTGTCAAAACAACAATTTATGTAACGGATATGTCCTGTTATGGAAAGATAAATGAAGTTTACGGTAGTTACATGACTGAACCTTTCCCCGCCCGAGAGACAGTTTGCGTCAAAGAACTTCCACTAGGTGCAAAAGTAGAGATAAGTATGATTGCGATCAAGAAATGATGATTTTCGTAATTTTTTCTGCGTTTGCTTATGAACTTATTTCTGTTATACTTAAACCAGATTGTAAGTTCTGCTTTTAAATTTTAAACAATTTTTAAGTTCTTCTTCATCATTTTTAGAAGAGCTTCGCGCTCTTACATCTAGTTAAAATTTTATTTATTTATTTTTATGTATACGAGACGTTTTCAGACATCGGGTAGGTTCAATAGATTTAGCAGGCCTGCAGGTTCATCCCGTTTTAGTGGCGGTCGTGGTCGAAATATGAAAGGCGGAAATATCCACGAATTTATTCGCAGAGCTAATGTAAAAAACACTTCGATCTCTCCTACTCAAGTTGCTGATGAAGTATTATTTTCCAGTCTTGATTTACCGGAAACTTTAAAAGCAACCATTGTCCGTCATGGATATATTAATCTAACACCAATTCAGGCACAGGGAATTCCTGCCATCAGGTCTGGTAAAGACGTGATTGGAATCGCCAACACCGGAACGGGTAAAACAGCTGCGTTTTTAATTCCATTGGTTGAAAATATTTTAAAAGATTTTAATTACAAAGCTTTGATTATTAGTCCAACGAGAGAACTTGCTTTACAAACTCGGGATGAACTAAGAAAATTTTCCGGTAATATGCCGATTTTCAGTACGTTATGTATTGGTCAATCTTCAATGCAGATGCAAGTTTCTCAATTAAGGCATAATCCTCATGTTGTAGTTGGGACACCAGGAAGACTTAAGGATTTAATCAACCGCGGTGTTTTGAAACTCGGAATGTTTAAGATGATAATCCTCGACGAAACCGATCAGATGCTTGATATGGGATTTATCCACGATATCAAAGAAATTATTTCCTATTTACCAGCCGACCGTCAGTCATTGTTTTTCTCAGCAACCGTTTCACCGGCAATTAGTATGTTAATTAATTCTTTTGTGAAAAATCCGGTTACTATTTCCGTTAAAACTCAAGAAACTCTAACCAATATTAAACAAGATTTAGTCAGACTTGATAAAAAAATCGGATCAAAGATGGAAAAACTTTCCTCGCTTTTGAGACAGGAAGAGTTCAAAAAAGTTTTGGTTTTTGGCCGGACCAAACATGGAGTGGAAAGAATGGCGAGAGACTTATTTCAAAAGGGATTTAAAGTTACTTCAATTCACGGAGATAAAGCCCAATTTCAACGTCAACAGGCAATCCGCATGTTTAAAGAAGACGTTGTGAAAATCATGGTGGCGACTGATGTGGCGGCCCGAGGACTTGATATTGCCAATGTTTCTCACGTCATCAACTATGATATTCCCCAGACTTACGAAGATTACATTCACCGCATCGGCCGAACCGGTCGGGCCAACTTAAGTGGAACAGCTTTGACGTTTGTAGAGGAATAAGTAAGTCTGTATAATTATTAACATGAACGACTATCAAGTCGAACTGGAATTTGCTAAGAAGTTGGCTCTTAAAGCCGGCGAAATAATCACAAAAAACTTTCTTCATTCAAAAATTACAACAAAAGCAAATTTAACACCCGTCACGGAAACCGACCTGGCAGTATCAAAAATGGTGACGGAAGAAATTCAAAAAACTTTTCCTAATCATCAAGTTATGGACGAAGAATTACAGCATGAAAAAAGTAATGCGGAATATCTCTGGATATGTGATCCGATTGACGGGACAATCCCCTTCTCTCATCATATCCCGACCTCAATGTTTTCTCTTGCCCTTTGTCATAATGGTGAACCGATGGTTGCTGTTACTTATGATCCTTTCATGAAAAGACTGCTTTATACAAAATCAGGCAATTCTTCTTATATGAATGAAAAAGAAATTCACATTAAACCAGGAAAATTTATAACTGGGGAATATATTTTTGGAATTCCTTATTGGAATCGAAATTTTGACACAAATAAATATCTTGATTTAGTTTTTAAAAAGAAAATTTGGATTACTTATGTAGAATCAATAGTTTATGAGTCCATGATGATTGCAACCGGAATCTCAAAAGCTTTAGTGACTGTTGCTGCCAGTCCTTGGGACCGGGCGGCTGCAAAAATGATCATCGAAAACGCCGGCGGTATTTGCACCGATGAAAATAATGAGAGATTACCCGTTTTTGGCAACCCGAAATATTTCATTGCCACCAATCATGAGGTTCATGACGAGGTGATGAAAATTATACAACAGTGTCTCCATAAATAAAATATTGGTCTATCGTCAAAAATATCTTCTTGCAACAGTCTAAAAGCATGTTTTTGTAGGTTATAAGCGATTGACAGGGATTTGGAGGTGTTATTAAATAAGGACGGACCTTAATTAAAGACAGTCCCAACTATGCCTTCAAAAAATATAATTAAAACCTATTTGAAAAATAGTTATTACCACATCTATAATCGCGGTGTCGAAAAGAGAAAGATTTTCATTGACGAACAAGATTATAAAGTTTTTTTATCATATCTGAAAATATACCTAACACCAAAAGAAGAATCGATTAAAGACATTCTGAATATTGAAGATTATAGTTCTAGCAACTTTGAGAGTAAAAACAAAATTATTACGGAAATTTATACTTTAAACAATTTTTTTGAAAAAATTGAACTCATTGGTTATGTCTTAATGCCTAATCATTTTCATTTAGAATTGAAGCAACACGGTAAAAAAGATATTGAGACTTTTATGCGCAGTTTAATTACAAAATATTCAAAGTATTTTAATAAAAAATATAATCGAGTAGGCCCATTATTTCAAAGTAGGTATAAAGCAATTTTAATTCAAAGTACCGAATACTTATTATATTTGAGTAAATATATTCATCGTAATCCACAAGAACTTTTTGTTAAAGATCAGCCGCTCGAGTCTTATCCTTGGAGTAGCTATCCTGTTTATTTAAAAAAATTTTCAATTAGTTGGTTAAAAATGGATTTTATAAATAATAATTTTTTAGAAAATGGAAACTTTTCTATTAATTTATATAAGGATTTTGTTGAGCGTGAAATTGACCAAGAAGAACTAAAAAATAAAGCGTTTAATAATTTGAAGATAGACAATTAGGGACCCTCTTTTTATAAGGTCCGTCCTTAAATAAGGACGGACCTTAATTTGATATACTATGATTGACGTGAAAAACCAATACGTGATTCGTCAGATGACAAAATCCGATCTAGACCTTGCTATTTCTTGGGCTGCTAAAGAAGGCTGGAATCCAGGACTTCATGATAGAGATGTTTTTTATAATACAGATCCTAAAGGATTTTTTATGGGATTTCTTAACGGGAAACCTATTTCTTGTCTCTCTGCTGTTTCATACGGAAAAATTTTTGGTTTTATGGGATTTTATATTGTTCATGCTGATCATCGTAACAAAGGATTTGGAATTAAAATTTGGAATAGAGCGATTGATTATTTAAAGAATCAAAATATTGGTTTAGACGGAGTCGTTGCTCAACAGGAAAACTACAAGAAATCAGGATTTAAATTAGCTTACAGAAATATTCGTTATCAAGGAACGGCTAAAAAAAACAAAACAAGTGACAGTAATATTATCAAAATAAATTCAATTCCTTTTGCCAGCTTAATAAAATATGACAGTCAACTTTTCCCTGTTCCCCGCCCCCAGTTTCTTAAACACTGGATTTCCGAGCCAGAAAGTTTGACATTAGGTTACTTAAAAAATAATAAATTATTTGGATATGGAATGATTCGCAAATGTATTACCGGTTACAAAATCGGTCCTCTTTTTGCAGATAATAAAATAATTGCTGAAGATCTATTTAAAACATTAAATAATTTTGCCGCCGGTTCTCCAATATTTCTGGATATTCCTGAAGTAAATAAACATGCACTTGAATTGGTTAATAAATATAAAATGAAGCCCATGTTTGAAACTGCTAGAATGTATACAAAGAAACCGCCAATTATTAATTTAAAAAAAGTGTTTGGCGTGACCACTTTTGAAGTTGGCTAAAAAATTATGAAAGAAAATAAAAGTTTATTTAATACGATTACACAAATTGCTATTCCCGTTTTGACAGTTGGAACTCAGATTGCGATTGCGCTAAAATATCCGCAGTGGGGATTAGTAATAAATTTGATTTCCCAACCGTTTTGGATTTATTCGTCATGGAAGGCTTACAAAAAAGCCGGTCAAGTTGGCCTTTTAGTTACAACAATAATGGTGACTATAGTTATATCTCTCGGAATAATAAATTATTTTTTTAGATAATTAATTTGATGGATAAAAAAAGATCTGAAACAACTTTATTTTTAATTGAATCTCTTGATGGTAAAATTTCTACTGGTGATAGTGATAGTCTTGATGTTGACTTAGACTTTAAACGAATTTCCGGAGTAAAAGAAGGACTTCATCAATACTACGAAATAGAAAAAACCACCGATCCTTTCTCGTTTAATACCGGGAGAGTAATGGCGAAAATTGGCGTCAATACAAGAAAAAATGAACCGATAAAAATGGACTGTAGTTTCATTATTTTAGATAATAAGCCACATCTGGATTCGAAAGGTGTGGAATATTTAGCAAAATGGGTAAAAGTTTTATATCTTGTCACAACAAATAAAAATCATTCTGCCTTTAAATTAAGATCAAAATTTAACAACATTCAAATTATTTTTTATCAAGATAAAGTCGACCTTAATAATTTGCTTTTTAAAATGAAATCGGAATATGGAGCAGAAAAAATTACAATACAATCTGGTGGAACAATTAATTCTTCGTGGATTAGACAGGGTTTGATTGACTATGTGTCAATTGTCATTGCCCCTTGTCTAGTTGGAGGGGAAAACACCCAATCACTAATTGGGGGAGAATCATTACATGATGAAGAAGATTTGAAAAAAATAAAATCTCTAAAATTGATTAAATGTGAAGTTTTGGAAGATTCCTATATTCATCTTTTTTACGATGTAATTCAAGAAACAAAGGTTGATAAAAAAATTCTCAAAACTGACATCAACATATGAAAGACGTTAAGATTGATGCAACATGGAAAGCAGTTTTAAAAGCAGAGTTCCAGAAACCATATTGGGAAGAACTGACCGAATTTGTTCGCCAACAATATTTATCAGGCAAAGCATATCCCCCAGCAAAAAATGTTTTCCGGGCCTTTGATCTTTGTCCAGTTGACAAAGTCAAAGTTGTTATCGTCGGACAAGATCCTTACCATGGACAAAGACAGGCAAACGGTTTATCTTTTGCCGTTAATGATGGAATAACTCTCCCACCGTCACTTAAAAATATTTATAAAGAAATTCACGACGATTTAGGAATTGCTCCATTACCCTCTGGTAATCTTTCCCGCTGGGCAAAGCAAGGAGTATTGATGTTAAATAGCGTTCTGACCGTTGCAGCCAATATGCCCGCGTCTCACAAAGAAAAAGGCTGGGAAAAATTTACTGATGCGGCAATAGAATCTCTTAACGAAAATCGCCAAAATATTGTTTATTTACTCTGGGGTAAATATGCCCAAACAAAAGGCGAAGTAATAAATCGAGAGAAAAATTTGGTCTTAACATCTGGTCATCCTTCACCCTATTCAGCTCATTTATTTTTTGGCAATCATCATTTTTCAAAATGCAACAAATATCTAAAGGTACATGGAATTAAAGAGATAGATTGGAGATAATTTTTTGATATAATCTGGGCATGAACATTAAAGATCTAACTCATGAAGTCGAAGAGGTTTCAAAAATTTATTCTAAAAGATTTGACATTGATCGTGACGGCAATTGGTTTGTTCTTAAACTTCAAGAAGAAATGGGTGAGCTTATTCAATCTTATTTGATGATGATTAAACAGGGTCGCCATAAAGGGAAAACAGAGGAAGAAATAAAAGATAATTTCCGAAATGAAGTTGCTGATGTTTTCAGCCATGTTCTATTATTAGCCAAATTTTATAAGATAGATTTAGAAAAAGAGGTTGAGGAAAAATGGCTGAAGTGGAAAAAATAATTTGTTACAATAACTAAGTTATGTTTAAGAAAATTAATCTTCAGATAAATAGACTTGATTTAATAATTGCCATCTACATCGCCAGTGTGGCAATAGCAGAATTGATGGGAGGAAAGACATTTCCTATTTTACAAATTGGTAAATTTACCTGGAATGCCAGTGTGGCCATTTTTGTTATCCCAATTATTTTTTCCATCAACGACGCGATTGTTGAAGTATTTGGCGTAGCCAGGGCAAAGAGCGTTTATCGATCCAGTTTAGTAACGATAGTTATATTTATGGCTTTTGCTTTTTTGGCAATCAAACTTCCCCCTTCAACCCGCTTTAAGAATAGTGAAGCCGCTTATGATTTGATTTTTGGTCAGTCGGCCAGAATTGCATTTGCCAGTTTACTTGCTTTTACAATTTCTGACTTCGTTGACATCGTTGTTTTTCAAAAAATTAGGGAAAAAATTGGTAAAAAAGCATTGTGGTTGAGAAGTAATCTTTCCAATTTTATTTCCCAGTTTATTGATACAAGTATATTTATGTTTTTGGCTTTTTATGCTTTTAACAAGGGAGTTGCTGATAATTTTTCATTTTTATTTAGTTTGATTATTCCTTATTGGCTGCTTAAATGTTTCATGTCAATCATTGAAACTCCATTTGTTTATTTGGCAGTTCGTTGGTTAAAGGGAGAGACAAAAAAATGAAAGTGACGATGGTAATGCTTTCGTCTATTGACGGAAAAACTACTCAAGGAAATAACAAAAATGTTTATGTCTGGTCTTCAAAGGAAGATCAAGAACACTTTTTTTCCCTAATTAAAAAACATAATTTAATTATCATGGGTCGGGCAACTTATGAAGCTTCGAAATCGGTAATTAAATTAGAAAAAGATAAATTAAGAATTGTTTTAACGCATAGTCCCAAAAAATATTTTAATCAATTTGTTAAGGATCAATTGGAATTTACCAATGAAAGTCCTAAAGAATTATTAAAACGATTATCATTATTAGGGTATAAACAAATCCTATTAGTCGGCGGTAGTACTATTAACGGCTTATTTTTAAAACAAAACTTAGTTGATGAATTTTATTTAACGATTGAACCGAAGATTTTTGGGTCTGGAAAAAATATTGTTGAAGGACAGTTATTAGATAAATGTTTGCAGTTAATCAGTATTAAGAAGTTAAACAAAGCTGGGACATTGCTTTTGAAGTATAAAATCAATAAATAATTAAAATTTTTATATTATACTCTTCACTATGAATAAAAAACTGCTATTATTCGTATTTTTTGGAGTTATAATAATAGGAGTTGTTGGACTATATTTTTATAATATGAAAAAAACTACCAAGACTGCGGTTCTTCATACAGAAAAAGGTGATATAACTATTTCTTTGAATTCAGATCAAACACCAAAAACAGTCAGTAATTTTGTTACTCTGGCCAAAAAAGGATTTTATAATAAAACGATCTTTCACCGGGTCATTAAAGGATTTATGATCCAAGGAGGCGATCCTAAAGGAGACGGCACTGGTGGTCCAGGATACAAATTTGACGATGAACCTTTTACGGGAGAATATACACGAGGAACGGTTGCTATGGCCAATGCCGGCCCAAATACAAATGGCAGCCAATTTTTTATTATGCAGGCTGATAATCCCCTGCCAAAAAATTATGTAATTTTTGGAAAAGTTACTGAGGGAATAGACGTAGTCGATGCAATTGCCGAGTCGTCAGTTCAGCTAAGTTCTTCCGGAGAAATGTCAACTCCAGTTACCCCAGTAAAGATTCTTTCAATTGATGTAAAATAGTTTACATGGATGCAATAAAACGATATAAAATCATTCTTTCTTTAATTACTTCGCTTGTTCTAACTTTTGTTATCACTAAGACAATTTTTTTCGCCGGTGTTCCGAAAATAAACAAAGAAAAAATTAATAGGACAATAAAAAATACTAAAGACAGTTTAACAATTTTTAAAAACACTTTTGCGTATAAAATGTCTCCAAAAAAGATTGACTATCAGCAGGTATTTTCAGATGTTCCGACGGTTGATTTTGAAATGGTTGCAATTGAACCGACTCCAATCTCGACAAACCCGTTCCCCACAATATACATTAATCCAACTGAACCACCCGTACCAACTCCAACGGAAATTATTTTAGTGAAAGCGACTCCAACTATTTATAATCGATTTCCAACGGCTATTCCAACAGTCAAAAAAAAACCTACCAGAACTCCAACTTCAAAACCAGAACCGACCGCAAAACCAATTAATGATACGTTAAAAATATCAAATCCTTTAGATCAGCCTTACTACAATCCAAGCTTAGCTTATAAATGTTATAACACAGATAAATTCATAGAGGTTTATGCCGATGGTATCAGTCCGGTTAGCTGTTACTCAAAAGTTCAATCTTTTGTCAGTTCCAACCTGACATCGGTTTCGATTTTGGGAAAAAGCATTCAAGTCCACAAAAAAGCTTATCCGGCCTTTAAAGCAGTGTCAGATGCGTTAAGTGAAAACAGCGCGGCCAAAAAATATAAAATAAACACAATTGGAGCATATATTTTTCGTTGTAATGTAAATGCTTCGACTTCAGGTAAAAACGATCTATACAGTGAAGGTTGTGTCCTTTCAGCTCATTCTTTTGGAATCGCTGTAGATATAAACTGGGATGAAAATTGTAACGGTTGTTCTTCCTTCACTATGCCTATGGAAATAGTTGATATTTTTGAATCTTATGGGTTTCGCTGGGGTGGACGGTATAAATCAGTATTTGGCTCAAGAATTGATCCAATGCACTTTGAATATATGTACGATCTGTGTAAGGATCTGAAATAGTTCATCAAGTTTGTCAAGTTGATCAAGTTTCTCAAGTATCATTTTCTTCTTTATAAACTTGGAACTTTATAACTTGATAAACTCTTTGGCGTCGTTTAATATTAATTCATGGAAATTAAGGAAGCTATTTTGCGTTTTTTAGAATACTGTGAATTAGATAAAAACCTTTCTTTAAAAACGGTAAAAATGTACAGCTACTACCTGAATTTTTTTCAAAAGTGGTTATTTTTAGATAAAAAAATTGAAGATTTTGATGTTGGGAAAATCGACGATAACATTGTCAGGAACTTCCGATTATATCTTTCTCATGAGTATAAGAATCCAGATAAGGGTGCTCTGAAGCGCCAAACTCAAAATTACTTCTTGGTAGCACTCCGAAGCTTCCTCCGCTACCTCGTCCGCCAGCGCGTCCAGTCGCTCTCTCCAGATATGGTCGAGCTCGGAAAAAATCGAGATCGAATAATAAAATTTTTGTCGCCAGTTGAATTAAAAAGATTGTTTGAAGTTGTTAATCCAAAAGACGAACAGGGGCTTAGAGATAGGACGATTTTGGAGGTCCTTTTCTCAACGGGACTCCGGGTTTCTGAACTGGTCGCCTTAAACCGTGAACAAGCCAATATTCAGTCCGGAGAGTTTGGAGTGATAGGAAAAGGCGGGAAAGCCCGAGTGGTATTTTTGTCAAAACACGCCAAAGAATGGCTGAGTCTTTATATGGCTAAAAGATCCGATCCATATAGTCCTCTTTTTATCCGTTATTCGGGCCCCAAAGGTAAAGAAGGATTGACAGATGAGAGGTTAAGGCTTTCTGCCCGTTCGATTGAAAGGATGATCGATAAGTATCGAAAAAAAGCCGGAATTCTTTTTAGGATTGGCCCACATATTCTTCGCCACAGCTATGCCACGGATCTTCTTCAACACGGCGCAGATCTTAGATCGGTTCAGGAAATGTTAGGGCACAAAAATATTGCCACGACACAGATCTATACCCATGTGACAAACTTTGGATTAAAACAGATACATGAGAAGTTTCATTCTGGCAATAAATAATTTATGAAAATATTAAAATATAAATTTGAAATTATTTTAGGATTTTTGATTGCCCTTTATATCGGCTACTTTTCATTTTTAACTATTCTCCGTCATAATAGTTTAAATTCAAATTATTATGATCTAGCAATCATGGATCAGACCGTTTATAACACTTTTAGGGGAAGAATATTAGAGCTTACAAATCCGGAAGGAATCAATAACTTTAAAAGGATGGCAATACATAACGATATTGTACTAGCTTTACTAGCCCCTTTTTATAATATATTTTCCGGCCCCCAAACGCTGTTAGTAATCCAAGCAATCGTCATCGCTTTAGGAGCGCTGCCAATTTATCTATTAAGTAAGTTGTTTTTAAAATCAAAATATTTAGGGATTATTTTTGCTTTTGTTTATTTGATGTATCCCCCACTCCAGCGAGCTAATCTTTTTGATTTTCACCCGGTAATGTTGGCAACTTCCTTTTTGCTATTTATGTTTTATTTTTTTATCTCAAAAAAATATTGGTTTTCAATAATATTTTTTATATTATCCATATTTTCAAAAGAGCAAATACCTTTAACAACAGCTGTTTTTGCTTTTTTGATGGCCATATTTGCCTACAAAGAAAATGACCGAAAAAAACTTTTTTTCTCAAGCTTGATCTTTATCGTCAGTCTGTTTTGGTTTGTTACCTCCATTTGGATAATTATTCCATATTTTAGAGAAGGACAACATTTTGCTTTATCTCGTTATCAGAATTTTGAAGGGGGACCAACAGGAGTGATAAAAGGATTATTAACAAAACCTCAAAATTACTTTAATTTAATCTTTCATATAGATAATTTAAAATATTTATTTTTATTATTATTTCCTGTCTCTTTTTTTTCTTTAGCCGCTCCAATCTTTTTATCAATGGCAATACCCGAATTTATGATAAATTTTTTAAGTACTCATTGGCAAATGCGAGGTATAGATAACCACTATACGGCGGTAATTATTCCATTTGTTTTTATAAGCGCAATATTTGGTGTAAAGGAAGTAATGAAAAGAAAAATATTGGATGCTAAGAGAATTTCAATATTAATAATTGTTTTTACCTTAATAATAAGTTATTACAAAGGATTATTACCATATTCTAAAGATTCTTCATTAAGATTATTTTTAACTCATAAATTCGAAATAGACAGTGTTAAGATTTGGGAAAATAAATTAAAGAATGAAAATATTTCTGTTTCAGCATCAGAGAAGTTAGGTTCTCATTTTAGCCAAAGAAAAAAAATATTTCGTTTTTCCGAATCCTATAAATACGCCGATTATGTCCTAATTTTAAGGAACGACATTTATAATGATTGGTTAGACAAAAAAAAATCCATAAAAGATTATGAAAAATTAAAAATTGATAAAAATTATAATATAATTTACAAGGACAATGATTTAGAAGTTTACAAAAAAATATGATTTCAATTATTATCCCATTTTATAACGAAGCAGAATCTTTACCAGTGTTAGTTGAGCAATTAATTAATACAATGGACAAGATCAAACAGGATTACGAAATCGTATTGGTTGATGATGGATCAAACGATAATTTTCTCCCGATTAAATCGGGATTCAATTTTCAATCAAACATTAAATTTTTAAAACACAAAAAAAAATTAGGAAAGGGGTCGGCATTGAAGACAGGCCTTGATAATTCTACTGGGGAAACAATTATTTTTATGGATGCGGATTTACAAGATGACCCAAAGGATATCCATAAGTTTTTAAAAAAAATTAATGAAGGCTATGATTTTGTGAACGGAATCAGAACTAATCGGCGGGAAAACTTTTTAGTAAAGAGTTATTCGTATTTAGCAACAAAATTTTTAAAAATTTTTCTCCATTCTCCCTTTACCGATATTAATTGCGGTTTCAAAGCATTTAAAAAAGAAGTTTTAAAGGACTTTAACTTTTACGGAAATAATTTTCGTTTTTTTCCACTGGCCACTTACTTAAACGGTTATAAAGTTTCAGAAATTCCAGTCGTGAACAATCAAAGAAAATACGGAAAAACAAAGTTTGGAAAATCAAAAATATTTATTGGCATTCTTGATACCCTGACCGCTTATTTTTTATTTAAATTTTCAGAAAAACCGCTTCACTTTTTTGGAATGATTGGAGGATTTTTATTTTTTACCGGTTTTTTAATAAGTTTGTATTTGACAATTGAAAGACTTTTTTTTGGAATATTATTAATAACCCGCCCATTGCTTTGGTTAGGAATACTTCTAATTATTATTGGAATTCAAATTATTATGACGGGAATTATTGGAGAGTTAATCGTATACCTAAACAAAAAATCTAGTTCTTAAAGTTCATCAAGTTATAAAGTTTGTCAAGTAAATTAAAAAAATTCTTTATAAACTTTAAAAACTTGATAAACTTGATAAACTTAATGAATGAACCCTGTTCTTGCCCTCATCATCGCCAACATCATCTGGGGTATGGCATCGCCAATCTTTAAGTTTGCGCTTACCAATATTCCTCCTTTTACTTTGGCGTTTATTCGCTTTTTTTTTGCCGGACTAATATTTTTGCCCTTGGCTTTGAATAAATGGCAAAAGTTAACAGTTAAACAATGGCTTGAGATATTATTGGTGGGCTTTTTTGGTATTACCATAAATATTTCCTTTTTCTTTTTAGGACTCCAAAAAACAGAAAGTATTAATGTGCCGGTGATCGCCTCTTCCGGTCCGGTATTTATTTATTTACTGTCAATAATATTTCTCAGGGAAAAGCCAAAATTAAAAGTATTAACGGGGATGTTGATTGCCTTAGCTGGAGTTTTATTTATTATTTTATCGCCTCTGGTTTTAGACGGGAAAAAATTTGTTTTTGGGGCAGTTGAAGGAAACCTATTTATTTTAATAGCAACTTTTGGGAGCGTCTTTCAAACGATTATAGGTCGTGATATTTTAAAGAAAATTAATGCAATTCAAGTTGCGGCAATTACTTTTTTATTTGGCAGTTTAACTTTTATACCATTTATACCGAAAGAATTTGCCAGTTGGGATATTTCTTTTCTGAATAACGCCGGATGGACTGGAATAATATTTGGCGTATTTTTTTCTTCTGCTCTTGCATACTTTTTATTTTATTATGGTGTTTCAAAACTTAAGGCTCAGGATGTAGGAATTTTTACTTATATCGATCCGTTAGCTGCAATTCTTGTTGCTGCTCCCCTGCTCCACGAATATCCAAATTTATTTTATATTATTGGAGCCATATTAATTTTTGGAGGAATTTATTTAGCTGAAGGAAGAGTACATTGGCACCCACTACACAGGTTAAGAAAATAATAAATAATAAATTTCAAATCACAAATAAATTTTAAATAATAAATATTAAATCGTTTGAAAATTATAATTTTAGATTTATGATTTATTTGGAACTTGGTATTTAGGATTTATGATTTTTTGGTAAACTATACTATGACTAAAATCTTAATCACCGGTGCAGGAGGTTACATCGGTTCCGTTGCCACTGATTTGTTTTTAAAATCGGGATACCAAGTAGTCGGTCTTGATAATTTTCAAACGGGCTATAAAGAACCGTTAGAACTTTTAAAAAACAAATACCCCAATAAGTTTAGGTATTATGAAATAGATTTAAAAAACGACCTCTCCCCTATTTTTGAAAAAGAAAAGGACATTACCGCAGTTGTTCATTACGCCGCATCATGTCTAGTTGACGAGTCGATGAAAGATCCTGGTAAATATTTTTTAAATAACGTATCGGCTACAGCAAATCTTTTGGCATCGATGGATAAATTTAATATTAAAAACATTATTTTTTCTTCAACCTGCGCAGTTTATGGCGAGGCAGAATATTACCCGATTGACGAAAAACACCCTCTACGTCCCTCGACTCCCTACGGAGCCTCCAAAAAAATGGCCGAAGAGGTAATCCAATGGTTTGGAAAAATTAAGAGGATACAGTATTGTATCCTCCGATACTTTAATGTTTGCGGAGCAACTGGCGATGGATCAATCGGCGATTCAAAAAAACCTTCGACATTATTGGTCCAAAATGCCGTCCGCGGTGCACTTGGAATCGAAAAATTTTATCTCACTTGTCCCGAAGTAGATACTCCTGATAAAACCCCAATAAGAGACTATATTGATGTAGTTGATTTAAATGAAGCCCATTTGAAAGCTTTGGAATATCTTATTAAAACTAAAAAAAGTGAAATAATAAATCTGGGAACAGGAACAGGAAGTTCAGTTCTTGAAGTTGTTAACCAAGTTAAGAAGCTAACCGGTGTCGAAATTCCGATTGAAAAAGCCAATATAAGACAAGGTGACGACGCTAAAAAAATTGCCGATATTTTAAAAGCGGAAAAAGTTTTAGGTTGGAAGCCAACCAGAAAAATTGAAGATTCAGTCAAGTCACTTATCATCTGGTACAAGAATCATCCTCAGGGATGGGAAAAATAATTGGTATAATATTAGTCGCAAGCGGGATTAGTTCATCGGTAGAATATCTGCTTTCCAAGCAGAGGGGACGAGTTCGACTCTCGTATCCCGCTCTTTAGACTGTTAGGACACTCTAAAGTAATGTTAAACAAAAAAATCTTCTTAGTTTTTATCTTCGCATTCCTTATCCGTTTAATTGTTCTTAATCAATCCTTATGGTTAGATGAGGCGGTGACAGCCAATGTTGTTAAGAACTTTAATCTCACACAAATTATTAACAAATTTTCACCGACCGATTTTCATCCTCCGCTATATTATCTATTCATGAAATTGTGGACGAATTTTTTTGGCTATTCAGAAATAGCATTAAGAATGCCATCGGTTCTGCTTAGTTTAATGACGGGTTATATTGTTTATTTAATTGGCGGAGTATGGGCAGCGGCATTTTTTCTATTTAATCCGTTAATTGTTTATTATTCTCAGGAGGCAAGGATGTATATAATGGCAACATTTTTTCTTACGACGGCTTTATATTATTTCTTGCGATCTGTAAAACTGGATTCCCGCCTTCGCGGGAATGACAAAAATTCCTTATTTTTTGGATTATTTATTTCTTTAGCGTTTTTAACCTTTTATGGATCGATATTTTTTATTGCCGCAATGTTTTTGTATTTGTTATTTATAAAACAATATAAAGTTTTTTTTGTTTCTTGTTTCTTGTTCCTTGTTTCTTTTGTTTTAATCAGTCCCCTGTTTTATCAACAGCTTATTAATTCCAAGATTGCTCTGATCAATGTAGCTAATTGGTCGGCCGTGTTGGGAAAAGCCAATATTAAAAACTTATTGTTAATTCCAATCAAGTTTTCGATTGGCAGAATTAGTTTTTATCCGAAGTGGCTGTATTGGGGAATAGCCGGAACATGGACAGGATTTGTTTTGTTTACAATAAAGACAGTCTTAAATAAGACAGTCTTTATTAAGACTGTCTTTTATTTATTTATTTTTCCGTTGGTTTTGGGATTTTTAGTTTCATTTTTTGTTCCCATGTTACAACATTTTAGATTTATCTATTTGATTCCTATCTTGGCAATCATTTTAGCCTCTGGAAAAAATACTTCAATGTATCGATACATTATATTTTTTGGATTTCTTATTTTTTCATTAGCTTATCTATTATTTCCCCAATTTCATCGGGAGGATTGGAAAAGTTTGGTTAAAAGTTTACCGAGAGATAAAATAGTTTATATGATTAAAGCTTCTGGCGATCCAGTTAAATACTACAATGAAAATTTGACTATCAATGAGTTAAAAAGTTTATCAAGTTCATCAAGTTTATCAAGTGAAATAGTTGTTATTCCATATACTGCTGATATCTACGGGCTAGATTATAAGAGCCTTTTAAATAAAAACAGTTACCAGCTAAAAAAAGAAGTCAGTTACCGTGAAGTTACTTATGAACAATGGATTAAAAAGTAGTTACAGGTATTTTTCTATATTCTAAAATTGAAACTATAATAAGGACGATTCCTCCCAATAAAAAAGACAGGGCTAAAATGT
Source organism: Patescibacteria group bacterium (assembly GCA_038064615.1). Classification (GTDB taxonomy): domain Bacteria; phylum Patescibacteriota; class Microgenomatia; order UBA1406; family GWC2-37-13; genus GWC2-37-13. The sequence continues at coordinate 27,862 of JBBTSR010000002.1, read as the reverse complement.
ACGGTGGTCCAAAAACACCATTTTTGGGAATGCTAAAATAGCAACCAATGACAACTGTAAGAAAAACAATTAAATTAGAAGTGAGAATATGTATTGGTTTTTTGACAGTATATAAAAGATATAGTAAAGGAAGATTTAGGATAGGGTAAATGAGAAAGGCAAGGCTTAAAGACTTGGTAATAGCGGCTGTGGGAGCAAATTTTTCCGTAAAAAAAAGATAGAAAATCCAGTTTGGTGTTAAAAATAAAAGAAGAAAAAGTCCAGTTGGAATAAGTAGATAATAAAAACCAATTTTGAATTGATGTTTTATTTCCTCTCTTGTTCTAATATTGGAGAAATTTGGAGATAAAACTTGAGTGATTGATCCAATAGAAGCCATCACGGTTAAAATAATTTTTTGTGACAGACCATAGTACCCTATCTCTGGTGATCGGGACAAAAAATAAGAGAGTAAAAATAAATCCATTCTCATAGCCAGATTAAAAAATTGCGAAGCAATAAAAAAAGTCAGAGTGTAGCCTAAACGAAATTCACTTTTAACAATTGGCGCCTTAATAATCTTCAAAAAAATGTGCTTTTTTTCAAAAAACAAGAGTAGAAAAAAAGCTAATGGACCTAAAATTCCAAAGGTAAAGATGATTGAGCCAACATTGACAGCCTTAAAAGGAATTAAGCCGATTATGATGACGGTTTTAATTAGGTTTGACAGATTAAGATATAAATTAGCCTTAAAGAATTGCTTGGCAGCATTTAAAGCATTAATGGCATAGTTTTGCCAGACAAAAAATAAAACTGAGAATGTTGTGATATAAAGTTCCCACGATGGAGCGTCGGTTTTAAAAAATATTTTATCGAGATATGGAAAAAATATTAAAAGTAAGGTTATTACAATCGCGGAAAAACCTGTTTGATACGAAAAAATCGTTTTTAAAAAAATATAAATATTTTTGTGTTTTTTTTCTATCATTAGCGGAAGATAAGAGTAGATGCTGGCGGTTGTACCAAAGTCTAAAACGTTGGCAAGAACATAAGCAATTCCAAGCAAAACACTTAATACTCCATACTCTGAAGGTTGCATTATCCGGACCAACAAAAAAGCAAAAAAAGCAATAAAAACAACGTTTAGATAATTACCGATTGTATTGATGACGATATCTTTACTGGTTGGTTTTTTAATAAAATTAAGAATTCTTCCAAGCATTCTATTATTCTAACATAATAGATAATAACCAATAACCAAATTACAAGAAACAAACAAATCTCAATATTTAATTACCAATTAACCAAACACGATTTTTAATATTGGTAATTGGTCATTGTTTGGAATACTTGGTTGATTGTATCTTGGTTATTGTAAATACTTTGTTATGATATAATTTACACTAATATGACGAAAACAGCATTGGTTACAGGAATTTTGGGACAAGATGGTCCTTATTTAGCTAAGTTTTTACTCGATAAAGGCTATAAGGTTTATGGATTGATCAGGCGTTATTCAAATCCGAATTTTTCCAATGTTGATTATGTGGGGGTAACTGACCAGGTTGACTTTGTCGAAGGAGACATGAATGACGAAGCTTCACTGTTAAATCTAATTCGTACCCTGCGTCCCGTTGAAGTTTATAATTTAGCCGCCCAATCCTTTGTCAAATCATCATTTGATCAAGCTAAACTGACAACAGAAGTTAATTCTTTAGGACCGCTTTACCTACTAAATGCTATCAAATTTTTTTCGCCAACGACCCGTTTTTATCAGGCTTCAACTTCTGAGATGTTTGGATTACAACATACCAATGGCTACCAGGATGAAAAGACGCCTTTTCATCCACGATCCCCTTACGGCGTTTCCAAAGTTTATGCTTACTGGATGACGGTGAACTATAGAGAATCGTATGGACTTTTTGCCTGCAACGGAATTCTTTTTAACCACGAGTCCCCTATTCGGGGAAAGCAGTTTGTCACAAGAAAGATTACCGATGGAATTGCTAAAATAAAAATGGGCTTGGCTAAAGAATTACGTTTAGGTAATATAGATGCCAAGCGCGATTGGGGTTTTGCCGGTGATTATGTTGAAGCAATGTATTTAATGATGCAGCAAAAAAATCCAGACGATTATGTAATTGGAACTGGTGAAAGCCACAGTGTCCAGGAATTTGTTGAATTAGCTTTCAAATATGCCAAGATTTCTGATTGGAAAAAATACATCGTCATTGATCCGCAGTTTAAAAGACCGGCAGAAGTCCCTGTTTTAAAGGCCCGTCCTGATAAGGCGATAAAAAATCTTAATTGGAAACCGAAAGTGTCGTTTGAAGAATTGGTTAAGATGATGGTTGAGGCGGACTTGAAGAGATACAAGAGTTCATAAAGTTATAAAGTTCATCAAGTTTATAAAGAAGACATTATCTTCAAAAACTTCTTTGCCGTTTCTTTCCAATTAAATCTATCCTGAACTTCTTTGGCATTGATTTCTATTTTATTACTAAGTAAATACTTCATTTTTTCCAAAACTTTGTTTTTGTCATTGATATCGACTAAAAATTTTTGATCCATTGTTTCTTTAAGCGAAGAATTATCTCCGGCAATTACTTTAGTTCCACAAGCCAGAGATTCCAGAGGTGGCAGGCCAAACCCTTCGTAAGCAGATAGATAGACAATCAGACTGGCTGTACCATATAGATATGGTAGGTCTCCGTCTGCTACAAAACCTATAAATTTCACTTTATCCTCCAACTTCAATCGTTTAATCGATTGAAGTACATCTTCATTCTTCCACCCAGCTTGGCCGGCAATAACAAATTTATAGTCTTTATATTTTTCATCTTTTATTAATTGATCAAAGACTTCAATTGCTAAAGTAAGATTTTTGCGTGGTTCGATAGCTCCGACGTAAAGCAAGAATTTAGAATTTAGAATTAAGAATTGAGAATTAAAATATTTTTTCAATCTAATTATTAATTCTTCCTTGTCCGCCGTAGCTTTAGCGAAGGCGGATCCAATTCCGGGGTAAATTACCTGAATTTTATTTTTATTTATTTCCGGGTAATATTTTAATAAATCCTTTTTTGTTGATAATGAATCGGTAACAATCATATCTTTATTTTGAATTGTTTTTTTTATTTTATTTTCATGAGCCAAAACAATTTGCTCTTCATGAAATTGTGGATATATTCTCCAAACTAAATCATGCACTGTTGTCATTCCCTTTGTTCCAGTTAAGAGAGGTGGTCTTAAGAAATCGGAAAAATAAAACACATCCATTTTACCAATCAACCATTCAACTGGAAGAATTTCATATGTTCCCCAAAGAAATTGTAAGATGGGCAAAGGTATATTATATTTATGAACTTTTGCTCCTAACTTTTTAAACTCTTCGAGATAAGAAAAATTTTTTGATTTATAAAAGCTGGAATAAAAAAGATGATACTCATTAGTCTTATCAATAATCAATAAATTTTTGACCAGGTTATATGTGTAATTAGTGACCCCAAATCCTTGGTAAGCAAGTGTTGTAATGTCAACTCCAATAGTCATATATTTAATTTTATCATGATTCTGTGTTAATATGATTTTATGTTTGCTAAATTTTTTATGAGATTTGTGCTCTTGGATTTTTTTCGAACCATAGCGATTATACTCATCCTTTTCGCTCATCTTAATTTTGAAAAATTTTTGGGCCTCAAAAAATTTTTTGGCATACAAAACTTTTACTGGGTGTCCCTGGGCGGTGTGGCCGTAACAATGTTTCTAATCTTATCAGGTATCGTTTTGGAACTAAGTTACGGTAAAAAAAAGTTTCAATATAGTCACTTTTTAGCTAAACGATTTTTAAAAATTTATCCTATCTACTATTTAAGCCTTTTTGTTGGCGTACTGATATATCTTAAAGATAATAATTTACAGTGTTCTGTCTGCAATATTTCTAATTTATTAGTCAGTATTACCGGATTTTACGCCTTTATTGGAAAATGGGGCGGCCCTTTTGTTGCTACAAGCTGGTTTATAGGATTGATAATAACAATGTATTTTTTATATCCTTTTATCTCAAAAAAGATTCAAAATAAACCTCATGCCACGCTTATTGTCCTATTGCTGATAAGTGTTTTGTCACGTATTTTGTTGGGAAGATATAATATCCTTCCAACACGACCTTTAGATTGGTTCCCACTGGCTAGAATATTTGAATTTAGTTTAGGAGTCTATCTTGTTAACATCATTAAAAAAGATTTTTGGTTATGTATGAACAATTTTAAAAAAATAGGCCGTATCTTTGCCTTTATTAGTGAAATCTCTTTTCCCCTGTTCTTAATTCATTATCCACTGCTTTTTTTGATTAAATATTTTTCTAGATTTACTGACTATTATTTAGCAATAATCCTATATTTGGGAGTATCGATAATGATAAGTTGGGTAATCCTTATTTTAGCGAATAAGCTTTCTTTCCTTTTTAGCAACTACGAACAACGTTAATCCTATAAGTGGTTCAATTTTATTCTCTATCAGTAAAAACCACATTTTTAGTAATTTTTGCAAGACAGTTTTTGCCAAAGAATTAGAATATCTAAAATTCTCCGAAACTCTTTTTCGGAATAGTTTAACTGCTATAAAAGTAGGTAAAATTCCAAGTAAGTTCCAATATCGTACTTTAGTTATTTTAAAGCCGGCATCAGATATTTTTGTGTAAAGTTCTTGCTTATTATATCTTCTGTAATGTCCAACATCCTTGTCCTTGGGTCCATATAAGTAACTAAGTGCGGGAACCGTAAGAAATAATTTTCCACCAGGTTTTACAAGTTTATAAATATATTTAATTGCGGCAGTATCATTTTCAATATGTTCTATTACGTCTAAACACACCACTTGATCAAAATGGGAAGAATATTTCTTCGAAAAAGATTCAAGGCTTTGTCTGTATACTTTATTTATAGAATAACCGTTACGCATCAATATTTTCTTACCGATTGCCAACATTTCTATAGAAGAATCTATTGATGTCACATCAACTTTTTGCTTGAATAAGAACAATGTCATATCACATGTTCCACACCCGAGATCCAATACATTCTTCTTAATGTCAATGTATGAAAATATCAAGGATCGAAGAGAGGCGGCCCTAAAGTCGTTCTGCTGTTGAGTGGCAATTTTCTTCCAATGTCTATAAAGTCCGGACTGATTTTTTTTCATAATTACATTAATAATATCTATTGAAAACGCTGTAAAAAGTTGCTGATACCAAATATATGATTATCAATAAATAAATAATATTTTTTATAACCTCATTTATTTTTATATTCTTTGGCCATTTTATTTTTTGAGTAAACTGCGTAATTAACAGAATAACAAAAGGCAAAAAAGGAATAAAATATCTTCCCTGAATTCCTTCAGCTACAAACGTGTCTTTCGCTGTATAAAAAATAAAGCCCAATAGAACAATAAAAATATAGGAAATTATTAATATTCCAAATAACAATATATTTTTTCGTTTTGTTAGAGACAAGGCATGCCTTGTCTCTACAATAATATAAACAAAGAATAATCCGTAAAGCAAGTAGCTTAGAGGATCGAGTCCATATTCCAACCAGCCAAAAATTCCAATTAAGCTTTGCAAATAAAAGCTAAAGCGTTCAACGGTTGTTACGGCAATTACTCTAATAATATTTATAGAATTTGAAAATAAAAAACTTATCTGTTGTATGGGATTAAAAATCTGGATAGCTGAAAAATATTTTAAATCGTAAGATCCGGTCAGTTTTGATAGAAAATAAAAAGGAGCAAATATTAAACTTGAAATTATCATTGGCTTTATCTCAAAAGGGATTAAGAAGATAAATAAAAAGAATGCTTCATAACCGATTTTTTTACTTAGGAGAAATAAAAATAACACAAAAAACAATTTAAAATATTTCTTTGTCATTCCCGCGGAGGCGGGAATCCATCCGTTAATTATTAATTTAAAAAATGTTAACGCCAACATGATGTGAACTGTGTCGTAACTGAAAGAAGAAATTTGATGCAAAGTCATGGGGAGAGCAAATGTAAAAAGCAATATTAATTTAAAATTCTTAGCAATTCTCTTGTATAAATATAGAAACCAAAAATATCCAAGAATACTCATAAACAGTCTTCCAAAATATAAAGACATAATTGGATTAAGCTTGAGGAAGGACGCAACCGTTAATGCAAAAGCTTGAGGAAGATAAGAAATAATTGGAAAACTACAGAGATGATCAATGTTGAAATTAATTTTTTTATTATCTTGCTTATTGGAAAATAAATCTTTTAAAAATATTGGTACAGGAAGCTTTGACCTGCCATGAGTAAGTAAATCAAGATACGGAGTTTTAATAAAATCGATATATTTTTTTTCAAGTTGAATCGTGTTGTCAGATTTCTTTTGACAAAATAAATATCCTTTGCTGATAATTAAAGATTTTTCAAAATGTGTTTGTTCATCCGGCTTTTGAAAAGACGGCACTAAAAATGTGAAAATAAGAAGTTGAATAGGGATTAGAAGATACAATACTAATTTAGTTAATGTTAGTTTTGACATAGAATAGTTCTATTATTATATAAGTTATAATAGTTTCAATGAAACTCGCAAATAATCACGTATTGATTCTTCTCCCAGTATTTAATGAATCCAAAGTAATTTTTTCCGTCATTAAGTCAATCAAAAAAGAAGGTTGGAAAAATATTCTTGTTGTAGACGATGGCTCAACTGATAATACATATAACGAAGCAAAAAAATCAGGTGTCATTATTTTAAAACATATAACAAATAGAGGAAAAGGCGCCGCTGTCAAAACGGGGCTTGAAGCGGCAAAAAAATTAGGTTCAGAAATAGTCGTGACGTTGGATAGCGATGGCCAGCATAATCCAAAAGATATCAAAAAAATGGTCGGGCAGATAAAAAGAGGATGCGACGTGGTGCTTGGGATACGCGATTTTAAAAAACGCCATATCCCCCGCTATAAAGTATTTGTAAACTATCTTGGCAATATTCTCACCTGGATGTTTTATGGTTTGTGGGTAAAAGACAGTCAGTCTGGGTTCAGAGCGTATAATAAAAAAGCAGTGCGTCTTATTCAAACTAATAATGACCGGTATGAATTTGAATCCGAAATTGTCCGTGAAATCGTCCGTAACAATTTAAAGTGGACGGAGAAAATCATAGATGTTCGCTACAGCGATTATGATCAAAACAAAAAGAATAAACAGTCATTGAGTAGCGCTATAAAAACAATTATTAAGTTAGCGCTATTTGGATAATATGAATATTACTGTCTTATCTGTCCTTCTTTTAATATTTTCTCTCTATTCAATTGGGGAAAGAGTAGTGAGATTTATTCGTAAAGAACAAGGGCAATCGGTCTTCAAGCTGATTGCAATAATCTTTATATGGGGAGGAATTTCGTATGTTGCTTTATTTAAACTTGGATCTGAAAATAATCTTAATATCTTTATTTTTATCGGATTTGTTGTTGTGTTTTTTATTTTATTTAGACTCATTAACATCCTTGAAAAGAACGAACGACTTCTGACAGAAATAATTAGAAAACAAGCCTTAAAGGATTTGAAATAAAATTATGAACCAAAAAGTTGGGGTTTTAATATTGGGTTATAACAGTCTTGGTTATCTTAAGGAATGTCTCGATAGTCTCATCCTCCAAGATTATCAAAATGTTTCTATTTATTTTGGAGATAACGGATCAAAAGATGGTTCAATATCTTTTGTCAAAAAAAAATATCCAAAAGTAAAAGCTCACGATTTAAAAATAAATAATGGTTATGCTCGAGGAAATAATCTTCTTCTTGAAATCGCCTTTAGAGATGGAATGGATCTATGTTTTATTTTAAATCCTGACACCGTTCTTAAAAAAAATACCATTTCACACATGATAGATTCATATAACTTTCATAAAAATAAAGGCGTAAAAGTTGGTCTTATACAGCCGGTTATTTTGCTTTACCAAGATAAAACCAAAATTAATACAATTGGCAACGCCGTTCATCTAATAGGATTTGGATTCTGTAAAGACTATATGAAGTCATATACTCCGAGAAAAACGGATAAAGAAATATTATCAGTAAGCGGTACGGCGATGCTCATACCAAAAGATTTTTATAAAGACGTGGGTGATTTTGATGTAGATTTTTTTATGTACTGCGAAGACGAAGATTTAAGCATCCGTTCTTTTTTATCTGGTTATAAAAATTTCCTTTCTTCAAAATCAATCATATATCACAATTATTCATTTTCAAAAAATAAAGATAAATGGTTCTACAGTGAAAGAAATAGACTACTTATTATGATAAAAAATTATCCAGTTAAATTATTATTATTTCTAACAATCCCCTTCTTAATCACCGAAATATTAGTAATTATCTACTCCATATTTTCCGGTTGGTTCTTCCAAAAAATCTCCAGTTATTTAGATATAATAAAAAAAATAATTTATGGATATAAAAAAAGAAGACCATTAATGATTGGAAAAAATTATATTAATAAATTAGACTATTCTCTAAATTTTAAACCAATATACAGAATTTCTGTAATGTTTGATTGGTTTTATTTATTTTTTAAGAAAATGGTCTTGTTTTTTTATTAGTTTGTCGATTGTCATTCCCGCGTAGGCGGGAATCCAGAGTTCCTGGATCCCCGTTTTCACGGGGATGACACAAATACAAATATGTTAAAGTTTACACCTCTTGAAAAATTGAAAGTCCACAAGCCCGTGGATAGATTACTTTACATCTCACAATTTTGTAAAAACAAAAAAGTATTGGATATTGGGTGCTACGACGAAACCGCAATTAAGCTTAAAAAAAATAATGGTTACTGGCTGCACGGCCTTATTTCCAGGGAAGCAAAAAAAGTAATTGGGATCGATTCCTCCGAGCTGATCAAATCAGAGATAAGGACGGGACAAAGATCAAAAATAATTAGAAAAGACCTGTACTATCTTGATAGATCTTTTGCAGATGCTAATCAGATTGATTTGATAGTTGCCGGTGAGCTGATAGAACATATCCCAGATGTATCTAAATTTTTTCAATTAATGAAAAAGTTGTATCCAAAAAAGATACTTTTACTTACGACCCCAAACGCAACTTCATTGACCAATGTCCTTTTAGCTTTTTTTAACCGGGAATCAAATCATAAAGATCACATCCAAATTTTTTCGTACAAGACTTTACATGCTTTATGTATAAAGAACGGTTTTAAGAAATTTAAAATTATTCCCTACAATGTTAAATTTACAGAAATGTATTTAAGTACCTTAAAGACTAGACGTTATTTTATTAAATTGGTAGAAAGAATAATAAACTTTTGTGAAAACATTTTTCCAATGCTTTCAGGTGGATATATATTGAAAATTGAATTAAAGTAATGATTTTGACAATTTGATATATTATAATTATTTCAAATAATATGTCCAGAAAATCTTTCATAAAAAAATTACCTGATTATACTCTTCGTGAACGAGCAACGATTATTACCCAGACTCCAATGAGAATAACCTTGGCCGGTGGCGGGACAGACGTTCTTTGGTACAGCAAATTACGAGGCGGAGCGTGGATCAGCAGTTCAATTGATAAATATGTTTTTGTTTTTTTGAATAAGACCGAAGATTCTAAATTAATAAAAGCTTCTCACGGATTTGAAGCAACCATGAGTTATAACTATAAAGATATTCATAATTCAATTATTAAAGAGTGTCTTAAGTTAACAAAGATAACCAAAGGAATTGAAATTTCGACCGCCTCTGACGCATCAGCAAAATCTGGTCTTGGAGGCTCCGGCGCATTTGAAGTCGGATTGTTACACGCCCTTCACACCTATAAAAGAGAACCCGTATCCCAGCTAAAGTTAGCTGAGGAAGCCAGTTACATTGAAATCGAACGTCTTAAAAAACCGGTTGGGCCCCAAGATCAATATATTGCAGCACTAGGAGGAATTAATTATTTTGAAATGGATAAAAAAGGAAGAGTAACAGTTGAACCGATCAATTTATCATTTCATGCAGTATCAAAATTAGAAAATAACCTTCTTTATTTTAGGACCGGAATTCAAAGAGACGCCTCATCCGTTCTGGGTGATCAAAAAGAAAAACTTGATAAAAAAGACGGCTCTTCAGAAATATTAATAAGGACACTTGATCAAATTAAAGAATTGGGATTTCTAGCAAAAAAATATTTATTAAACGGAAAAATTGACGATTTTGGAGAAACATTTCAACAACATTGGTTAATTAAAAAGAAACTTTCAAATAAAATCTCTAATCCTAAAATTGACGAATGGTATAATGAGGCGATTAAAGCTGGAGCCTTGGGAGGGAAAATTATGGGGGCTGGTGGAGGAGGGTGGTTTGTATTCTACGTTCCGCAGGATAAAGAAAAATTTCGGGATCGTATGAAAAAAATTGGTCTTGAAGAAAGAAAAGTTCGTTTTGATTTTGAAGGAACCAAATTATTAATTAATTTAAGTTAATATGGCAAAAGACTATTTTCAGGAATATTTTGAAGGGGCTAAAGAAATAATTAACAGATTAGATAAAAAAGAAATAAATAAAACTCTTGATGAATTAATTAAATTAAAAAAAAGAAAAGGAAGATTATTTTTATTGGGAGTTGGCGGAAGTGCCGCTAATTGTTCTCACGCAGTTAATGATTTTAGAAAAATTTGTGGTATCGAATCTTACGCTCCGACTGATAATGTAGGTGAATTAACGGCCAGAACTAATGATGATGGCTGGGAGACAGTCTTTGTCAATTGGTTAAAAGGTAGTCAACTGACCAAAAAAGATGCAATAATTATTTTTTCGGTTGGCGGTGGAAATTTAGAAAAAAATATCAGTGCCAATATCGTTTCTGCGCTAGTTTATGCAAAAAAAATTAATGCAACAATTTTAGGAATTGTCAGTCGTGATGGCGGATACACTAAAAAAGTAGCGACCTCCTGTATTTTAATACCGGTGATAGATAAAGACTTAATTACTCCTTACGCCGAAGCTTTTCAGGCTGTCGTCTGGCACGCTCTAGTCTTTCACCCAAAACTACGAGAGATAAAACCATATTAAGGAGTGAATGTTTTTCTAGCCATTTCCAACTTCTCTAAATTCCCAATATCTACAAAATAGTCTTCAGTTGAAAAAGCATAAATTTTTTTATTAGTTGCCAATAACTTAGGAAAAACGTCTTTCCCAAAATCACTCTCATAATTTTTTGGTATAAAATTAAATATTTCCGGCTCCATTATATAAAAAGATCCATTTACCCAGACAGAATCTTCTTTAATATTTTCGGGATTTGGTCTTTCGATAAATTTTTTTATTAAACCTTGTTTGTCAAAAACTATCATGCTTTTTGGATCAGGACCAAAGCGTTTGTAAGTATTTAAAGTCGCAAAAGAATTTTTTTCTTTATGGAATTTTACAATTTCGTCAATATTTATTTTTCGAAGAATATCTCCAGAGGTAACTATAAATGTATCATCGATATATTTTTTTGCGGCTAGGATTCCTCCAGCGGTTCCCATTGGTTGCCCGGGATCTTCAATTAAATAGTCAATATGGATTCCGAATTTTGACCCGTCGCCAAAATAAGAAGTGATAATGTGTGGAAGGTAGTAAAGTGAAAAAATAAAATCTTTAATTTCATATCTTTTGAAAAGATTAATTATATGAAGAAGAATTGGTTTTCCGGCAACCTCGACCATTGGTTTTGGAATAGTGTCAGTTATTGGTTTTAACCTCTCCCCTCTTCCACCGGCCATGATAATTGCTTTCATGAATTGTTTGTGAAAATTAAAATTGCTTCCTTTAGATTTTTAACAATAAAATCTGGTTTAATATTTTTTAATTTTTCTTCAATTGCCTTAAGGTGACCGGTTTGAACATTATTTGCAATTAATATTGTTTTGCATCCGGCATTATGTCCAGCCACAATATCATACAGTCCATCCCCGATCATCCACGACTTACTAAGATCAATGTCCATTTCTTTGGCAGCCTGTAAGAAAAGACCAGTTTTAGGTTTTCGACAATTACATTCTTTTTTATATTTTTCTAGTTTGGCATAAGGGTGATGAAAACAATAATAGGCTTTGTCTATAAAAGCATTTTCTTTTTCAATTTTTTGTAAAATATCTTTTTCAATGTCTTTAAATATTTTCTCAGTTATTCTATTTAAACCAATATCTGGCTGATTGGAGACAATTACGTTAAGGAAACCTGATTTTTTTGTAGTTTTTAAAAGCTCTACAATTCCATGATTTAAAACTATTTGGTTTGCTTGCCAAGGGATATGTACTAGCCCATTTTCTGCATCAAAGGCCATTTCATTAATTACCCCATCCCGATCGAAAAAAACTGCTTTATTCATATTAATTTAGAATTTTCGTCCCCAATAAGAGTTTGACCCTTTTTATTTGCCCATAAAAAAGAAGAGGCGTCTTTCTCCAGAGCAGTCGCTTTTGTGGAAATCATATATAAAAAATGTCGGCGCATAGAATCCTGTGATTTTTGGAAAGCATTTCCAACTGTATTACCTTTTAGAATCGATATTGTTACCAAGTTTGAAGGTTCAAGAAATAATTTTGCTAACTTATCCTTCAATGGTCTTGTATAGGATTTGATATCATAAGCAAGAATATATTTTCTTTTGTAGCCAATAAATACCAAAGCCCCATTTTTAATACAGGAATAACCTAATATTTTAGCTGAGTCGCAACTTAAAGCATAAATTATTTTTTGGGCTAATAATTTATCGTTTTTGTTTGCTTCAATTAGTATTTCATTATCATAGCCTGCAATCAAACTATTGCTTCCGTGTCCATTAAAATGGATAAAGATGGGATTATGTTTTTCGATATAGCTTGTTAATAAGCTTCTATTAGCTTTTTTTCCAGACAGATCAAATGTCTGAATATTTTTAGTCATAGCCTCTTTGATAATAGGCTGGCTCCAGTAATAAAGATAGGTTGTAATCAAATCATGATTTGGTCTTGTTATAAGAATTGATTTAAGAGTTTTCATATATAGCACCACTTGCCATATCGCGGAGATATTCTATCTGCGAATCAATTACTTCTTGTCCTGTATCATCTCCATTTTCAATACTTTCTAAAATTTCTTTTTTTGTATATTTTTTATTGCCAATTATAATTCCCAAATCGTCGGAAAATGTATTAATTCGGGCAATTGCTATTTTTTTCATATCTTCTTGAATATTTTTCTCTTCCATATTTATTTAATAATTTGTAAGTCGACCAACTTTTTAAGAATTTCTTTGCCTTTTTCCGTATCGTTTTCAATCTCAACTCTGGTTGCATTCCAAGTCATAGGTTCATCTCCAAGAACAACAACAATTTCACTTCTTTGATTTAGAGGAAGATTAGCGTAGATACGTAAAAACTTTTCCCGGAAATTCATATTTAATATAATTATAACATAGCTACTTTTCTATATTTTGTCAATATCCTTATAGATTATTAAGAAGCTATAAAAAACTCGATATAGGCAGGTATTTATATAGTTTAATAGATAGTCTAGTCATGATTAGACTATTTGTAATAAGACTATAGCAAGATATTAACGAATTTGTCCATTTATCTATAAATAAATTAAGCAAACTTGGCTGGAAACCAAAATTATCGATCAGGGAAGGAATAAGGAAAACTGTTAGATACGGCCTATTTTGCAATGCTATTGCAAAAATGTCCAATGAAGATTAATACGATTGAGAGTATTGACACAGTTCACGAAAATATAGTAATATACACTATATGGCCACGAATAAAGTAAAAAATATTTATAAAGAAACATCAGCGTTAGTTTGGAAAGAAGATTCTTTTTATGTGGCAAAATCTCTAGAGGTAGAGGTTGCCAGTCAGGGAAAAACAAAAACAGAAGCATTGGCAAATCTTAAAGAAGCACTGGAACTATATTTTGAAAAAGAATTATCTGCTCCAAAACTATTTCTTTATAAAGTATTTTAAAGCAATCAGGTATGAATCATATTGAATTTGAATCATTTTATAAATAACTCCCAATCCCCCAAATTCTAACTTTTTGTTCTGGAAAAAACTCACCTTTCGATTATCATAATCTATAATGAAGAAAAACTGCTAATTATTTGTTAAGAGTAAAATAACCAGTTATGTTACTCTAAAATAGAAATGTCCTCTTTTATGTTGTTTCTTGTGTCATCCCCGTGAAGACGGGGATCCAGTGCTTCCCTCCGGAGCCTGTACCCTTTAGGGTGAGGGAATGACAATCTGTGTCAAGAAGAGTGAGCTCTTATAAAATTTGTAATAAGTTGCAAAATCAAAGCATGATAATATACAATATAGAGGATTGTATTTATAAATTATATTAATAAATATGCCAGTTAATAAAAGTCTTAATTATTCAAAATTTAATCGAGCTTTGTTTCTTGACTCTTCAAAATTAGAAGAAGTAAAAAAATGGAATGAAACCGGAGTTGTCGACGGAGTGACCACTAATCAATTGATAATGCTTAAAGACGGAATCAAGCCGCAAGATTATGAAAAAGTGATAAAAGCAATTTGCCGCGAGATGAAAGGGAAACCAGTGTCAATAGAATTGACTGATAGTACGGCAACCGCAGACGAAATGATCAGACAGGCAAAAAAACTAAATAATTTAGCTGATAATATTGTTGTTAAGGTTCCCTTAATCCCTGACACAACCAAGAGTTTATACGTAATCAACCAACTGACCAAACTAAATATTGCCGTCAATATTACGACCATTATGACCTTTGAGCAGATGATCATGGCAACTTTAGCCGTCCGCAATTCTAAAAAACTTTGTTTTATCAGTCTTTTTTGGGGAAGAAGCATGGAAGATCAAGTTAAATACCGGAGTAGATTTGATTATATGGTTGCCCACCCACGTGTTGGACTGGATTCGAAAGTTAACGGTAGCGTTGATTATATTGCAACGGCTACGGCTAAATTTCTTAAAGAAGGTGGATATGATAATGTGAAAATAATCGTTGGAAGTATCAGAAATGCTGTCATGGTTGGTGACGCTTATGCTGCTGGTAGTAACATAGTTACGATCACACCGGAAATATTGATGAGTATGTTATTTAGCCAGAGGACAATTGAAACCATTCAGCAATTTGATGAGGCTTGGAAAGAAATGCAAAAGAAAAAATAATATGAAAAAAATTGCCGTTGTTACAGGAGGAGCGAGAGGGATCGGTAAAGTAGTTTCTAATAGATTGGTTAAAGAAGGGTTTACGGTCGTAATTTGTTCAAGAGACATAAAAGAAGTTAAAAATACCTGCAAAGAAATCGATCCAACTGGAAAAAAAATATTTGGTATTAAGGCCGATGTCACTAACTTCAAAGATTGTAAAAAATTAATTGATTTTGCCTATAAAAAATTTAAAAAAATTGATGTGCTTTTCAATAATGCAGGTATTTATGGCCCGATCGGTCCTGTTGAAGAAAATTCTTCTGAAAAATGGGTCGAAGCCATGAAGATAAATCTATTTGGTGCTTTATACTGCTCGCAATTGGTTATTCCCAAAATGAAAAAGCAAAGAAGCGGAAAAATAATTAATATGGCTGGAGCCGGAGTTGGAGGAAAAAGACCATTAGCTAGATTTTCTGCCTATTACACATCAAAAACTGCCGTGGTTGGTTTTACTGAAGTAATGGGCGCAGAACTTGAAGAATATAATATTCAGGTAAACTGTATTTCTCCAGGTGCGATTAATACCCATTTTACCGACTTTCTCCTTGCGCAAGGAAAGGAAAAAGCAGGAGACACAATGTATGAACAAGCTCTTAAACAAAAAAAATCCGGAGGCGACTCTCCTTTACTTGCGGCAGAATTGATCGCTTTTCTTGTTTCTCCGCAATCAAATCATATCACCGGCAAGATGCTTAGTGCAAAATGGGATAAAATAGAAATGTTGAAAAAAATGAACAAAGATTCAAAAAGCCTTTTTACATTAAGAAGAATTGATAAAGAACTTTTTTATGAAAAATAGATTAAATATCGGCGTTTTGGGTCTTTGGCATCTTGGTTCGGTTTATTCCTCCTGCTTGGCAAAATTGGGTTACAATGTTACGGGGCTCGATTTTGATAGTAAAATTGTTACAGACCTTAACAAAGGAACTCCACCCATTTTTGAACCGTTACTTGAAGAAACAATTAAAAAACATCTTAATAAAAATCTTTTTTTTACTGGTTCGCCTAGCAAATTATGTGCAAATAAAGACTATATTTTTATTACTTTTGATCTGCCGGTTGATGATAATGATAGAGTAAGCACTGAACTTATAGATAAGGCTTGTGATATGCTTTCAAAATCTTTATCAAGTAAAACGACTCTCGTAATATCTAGCCAAGTACCACTTGGAACTTCAAGAAAACTTTTGGCAAAATTAAAATTGAAAATAAAAAAACCAATCGGGATGATTTATTTTCCGGAAAATTTACGGTTGGGTAAAGCTTTTGATTCATTTTTAAAACCCGATCGAATTATTATCGGTGCTGACAGTGGAAAAACCGCCAAAAAATTTATTAAGGATTTTTCCTATTTCAAATGCCCGATTCTTTCTATGAGTTTAGAAAGCGCCGAAATGGTCAAGCATGCACTGAATACTTATTTGGCAACATGCGTTTCATATAGTAGCGAAATAGCCGATCTTTCAGAAAGATTGGGGGCAAATATGCTGGATGTTGTTTCTGCCCTTAAGACAGATCGTAGGGTTAGCCAGTATGCGCCGATTAATCCGGGGTTAGGTTTTTCGGGTGGTACTTTAGGTAGAGACGTTCAATCGTTGATAAAATTAGGAAAAAATAATCATTATGAGGCAAAGTTGATGAATACAGTTTATTCGATAAATCAAGATAGAATTCCGCAATTGATGGAGAAAATAAAATCTCTGATTTCCTTATCTTCGAAAAGCACAGTTGGAATTCTCGGACTAACATATAAACCGGGAACAAATACACTTCGTCGATCAATGTCTTTATCCTTAGCAAATCTTTTAAATAAAAATAATGTAGGAGTTAAAGCTTTTGATCCGATGATAAAAGAACAGATAAAGACTTCCTCATATATCAAAATTTGTAGGTCGGCAGAAGAACTGTTTTCAAATATCGACATTATAATTCTAATGACAGAGTGGCCGGAGTTTTTGAAATTACCTACAAAGAAATTCGGAAAATTAATGAAAAAGAAAATAATCATAGACACAAAAAATTTACTTGATTCATCAAAATTAATAAAAGAAGGCTTCATTTATAAAGGAATTGGAATTTAAAATATATGAAAATAGCCATAATTGGAGCAGGACTGATTGGAAAAAAAAGAGCTATGTCTCTGCCCGCAGGAGTTAAACTGGACGTTGTTTGTAATCGGTCTTCTGAAAAAGGCCAGCGACTGGCTAATGAATTTAACTGTCGTTATGAACCCGACTGGAAAAAAGTAGTTTCTGACTCATCAGTTGACGCTGTCTTTATTGCCACCAGTCACGATTCCCTTACTCAAATTGCAGTTGAAGCAATTAAAAATGGAAAGCATGTCCTGGTTGAAAAACCAGGTGCCCGAAATTATCGAGAGTTTGAAAAAATAATCAAGGAATATAAAAAAAACCCGGTGGTAGTTATGTTCGGTTATAATCACCGCTTTCATCCGAGTATTCAAAAAGCCAAGGAAATCATCAATTCAAAAAAATATGGAAAGGTTTTATTTGTCCGCGCCCGTTATGGCCATGGAGCCAGGCTTGGGTATGAAAAAGAATGGCGTTTTCAAAAAGAAATATCAGGTGGTGGAGAGTTTATCGATCAGGGTCCGCACCTCATTGATTTAGTTAATTACTTAGTAGCACCAATGGATGAGGTAATCGGCTTTACTCCGACTTTATTTTGGAAGACTAAAGCTGATGACAGCGCTTTTTTTATCATGAAAAATAAAAAAAATCAGTTTGCCCACCTCTCCGTGTCATGTGTTGAATGGAAAAATATCTTTTCCTTTGAAATAATGTTAAAGACGGCAAAAATCCAGATAGACGGACTGGGACGAAGTTATGGAAAAGAAAGATTAGCTTTGTATAAAATGAAACCGGAAATGGGTCCACCGGATGTCCAGGAGTTTGAATTCCCAGACGAAGATCTTTCTTGGAAAAAAGAAAACGAGATTTTTTTTCAAAGAATAAAAAAGAAAGACTACTCCCCTGCCGCAATAAACGACGCCTACTATGTACTGAAAATTATTGATAAAATATACTCACAAAACGTATGAAATATTTTGTAACAGGTGGAGCCGGATTTATTGGTAGTCATATCGTTGATCGCATCATAAAAGACGGTAATGATGTTGTTGTCTATGATAATTTTTCAACAGGAAAAAAATTATTTGTCAAACATCATTTCAAAAATCCAAGATTTAAATTAGTCGAAGGAGATTTAAAAAATATTAAACTTTTGGAAAAAAGTATCAGAGGTTCTGACTTTGTTTTCCATCTGGCGGCTCACGCCGATGTTCGAAGCGGTTTTGAAGATCATGCTATTGACCACGAGCAAAATCTTGAGATGACCCAGAATGTTCTTGAGGCGATGTATAAAAATAACGTTAAAAAAATCGCTTTTGCTTCGACTTCGTCTGTCTATGGGGATGCTACAGTTCATCCAACTCCGGAAGACTACCCTTTCGAGCCGACTTCTTTATATGGCGCAACTAAAGCAGCCTGTGAGACTTATATTCATTCTTATGCTTCATATTATGGAATGACTTCATATATTTTTCGCTTCGTTTCATTTATCGGAGAACGTTATACTCACGGTATAATTGTTGATCTTCTTAATAAACTCAAAAAAAATGATAAAGAAATTGAACTTTTTTCAGATGGAACACCAAAAAAATCTTCTCTTTATGTGTTGGACGGGATTGATGCGATGTTTACTGTCATCAAAAAATCCAAAGAACAGTTTAATGTCTATAACATTGGCCATACTCAAGTTCTAACAGTCAATGAAATCGTTGACACGATCCTTGATGCTTCAGGTTATAAAAATGTCAAAAAGAAATGGTTAGGTAAGGGAAGTAATTGGAAGGGAGATAATGAATTTGTTCATTTATCTATAAATAAATTAAGTAAACTTGGCTGGAAGCCAAAATTATCAATAAAGGAAGGAATAAAAAAAACTGTGAGTTATTTGCTAAAAGAAAAATAATTAGGGATGATGTTACCATTGAAAAATAATGTTGGGTGTATAATAAGCGTAGTAATATGAAAAAGGAAACAAAACAATGGTTCAAAATCTCATCAGAAGATAAAGAAATTGCTGTTGAAATGTGGCAAACAAAGAGAAGTGTATATGCGGTGATGTTTTGGCAACAAGCAGTAGAAAAAATATTAAAGGCGTATATTGTGGAATTTATCGACGTATTACCAAAAAAAACTCATGATATCGATAGATTGTTTAAACAAGCAAAGCTTAACATAAAAGAATTACACATTAATAATGTTAAAGAATTGTCTCTTGCATTTACAAGAACTCGGTATGAAGATTTGAGTAGGCAACATTATACAAAAAGAAACATTGTAGAACCGTTAATAGTTATGGCTGAAAAGCTTTATATATGGATAGAAAAACAATTGAAATAACGCTAAAAAAATACGTTGAAAAAATTAAAACTGAAATTAAACCGCAGAGTATCATTCTTTATGGTTCATTTGCTCGCGGGACTGCAAATGAATGGAGTGACATTGACATTATGGTTATAACAGATTTTGAAAAGAAAAATGAATTTAAGTTAATGAATAAACTTTCAGATATTGGCTCAAAGATAGATAGTGAGCGAATATTTGATGTACGTGTTTTACGAAACAAAGAATTTACAAATTTGAGCCATCTTTCAATTCTTAGTGAAGTGAAGAAAGAAGGAGTAGTTATTTACACAAACTGATTAAACCTCCCTTCCTCCAGATTCTAGCTTTTTGTTTTCATAATTTTTTTTAGTATAATTGCTTATAAAATTTTTTATATGAAAAAACATCTCCTTTCGATCATCATCACGATTTATAATGAAGAAAAAACTGTTCTACCTCTTTTAAAAAAAGTCTATTCGCATAATGTTAAAGGAATACTTAAAGAACTTATCATCATAGAAAGCAATAGCACCGATAAATCAAGAAAAATTGTTTCTGTTTTTGTGAGAAATAAAAAAAATATACGACTTATTTTTCAATCGAAACCAAATGGAAAAGGAAGTGCTGTCCGTGAAGGACTTAAATACGCAAAAGGAGATATAATTCTTATACAAGATGCCGATTTAGAATATGACGTAAATGATTATGAAAAATTAGTCAGACCAATTATTGAAGGAAAAACAAAATTTGTGTTAGGCTCAAGACATTTAAAACATAATGGTAAAACTGATTGGTTAATTAGAAGATTTAAAGGAAAAGAACGTTTCTATGCTCATTTTATGAATTTTGGCGGATTATTTTTCCATACATTATTTAATATTGTTTATGGTGTTCATCTGACCGATCCGACCACAATGTATAAGGTATTCAAAAGAGAATTACTAAAAAATGTTCACTTGGAGGGTCAATATTTTGAGTTGGATTGGGAGATAGTCGGAAAATTTATTCGCTTAGGTTATACACCATTGGAAGTCCCAATCAAATATGTTTCCAGAGGAAATTCTGAAGGAAAAAAGGTAAAATTTTCACGGGATGTGGTGAGATGGATAATAACAATATTTAAAGTTAGATTTATGCCAATTAAGAATCTATAAATGAAAAAAATAATTACTTATTCAAATTTAAAGCATGAAGCAATTCAATATTTAAAATGGTTTCAGCAAAATCCGGTCACTTCAATACCACATAATGTTGCTCTTGAAGGAGCTGGTTCGGAATGGCGAACTCCCTTAATGCATTTTGGGACGGTTTCTCCAGTCTATTTATCAATACAAAGGTATATTAAAAAGATAGGTGTGAAAAAAGGAATGAAGCTTATTGAACTTGGGTGTGGAACAGGGAGATTTTTAAGCTATTTGGGGACAGTGTTCCCTGAACTAAAAATTTATGGTGTAGACTATTCTAGTTCAGTAATAGATTATGCTAATAAAAAATATGCTAATAATAGACTTATTTTCAAAAAAACGGATACGACAAAAGACAAGCTTTTTTCCAGCGGAAGTTTTGATTTTGTAATTTCATCTCATGTAATTGAACATATAAAACAAAAAGATGGAATTTTTTTTTTAAAAGAATGCTCTAGATTATTACGAAAAAACGGATATATATTTGTAGGAACTCCTGAAAGAAGACACTCTCAAAATTTATATATAAATAATCCAGATGAAGATCCGAAAAAAAGACTGACTCCACCCCATGAGCATGAGTATATTCAAAGGGAGTTAGAAAATCTCGCAAAAAAAATATTTAGAAAGGAAAATTTACAAATAGATTTTTTAATCAATCCTATTTACTTTAAAATATTTTCTACAAGCGTAAAAAAATTGAGTCCGAGATATGGTAATATGAATAAAATAAGAAATTTTATCTATACTACTATTCGAGACTATACACCCAAAATATTCTTTGATTATATTGTACGGATGAGTATTTTCTATAGTCTTAAAAAAAATAACTTAACATATAAAGACATTCTTTTTTCTAACAGTATTATTTCCTCAAATAAAAGAAAAATACCTGATAATTTACTCTTAATTTGTAAAAAATGAAAAGAAATAAAAATATATTAGTCACTGGCGCAAATGGTTTTATTGGGAAAAAGGTTGTCTCCCAATTTCTTGCTAGTGGATATAACGTTACTGCTATGATTCGACCTGGGAAAATTGCTCCTTTTATTCCACATAACAACCTAACCATATTGTGGGCAAATTTACTTGACTACAATGCTTATAAAGGAAAATTAGGATATATTGATGCGATTGTACATTTAGCAGCTGATAAATACGGAACCAAAATGAGTTATAAAATAAATGTAGGAGGAACAAGAAATGTTATTAGACTTCTTGAAGATCATTGTACAAATTCAAATCGCATAATTAACATAAGTTCTCAGTCTACCAAGCTTCAGTGGAAAGGGAAGTATGGTAAATCAAAAAAAATATCTGATGAAATAATTCATTCTTCGCAAACAGAATGGACTACTATAATGCCGGGTTTAGTTTATGGAAAAGAAAAAGGAAATCTATTCTATACAATGGTTCATTACACTAAATTATTACCTTTTGTTCCCGTAATAGGGAGTGGCAAACATCTTCTTTACCCAATAACAGTTGAAGAATTTGCAAAAGTCATAGTAAAAACATTTGAAAATTCAAAAACAATAAGAAAAATTTATGAAATTGGAGAAGGACCAATTAATCTGAACGATTTTATTTATCTTATTCAAAAAGGACTTAAGATAAAAAAACCAATCATCCACATTCCATTTTGGTTGGGTCTTATAGGAGGCTACTTGGGTTCAAAAGTAATACCCAATTTTCCCATATCTGTAGATAATGTACTAGGCTCTAATCAAAAAGTCAGTTCCGACTCAAGAAAAATAAAAAAAGACTTGGGTATGAAGTTTATCAATGTTCATTCTGGGGTAAAGCAATATTTTTTAAAACACTCAAAAACTCTGACGAAAAATATAGCTATAATTGGTTTAGGTAAAATGGGAACTTTTCATGCTGCAGTATTATCTACCATTCAAAACGTTAAAATAGTTGCCTTGATTGATAGTTTAAAAGAGCTATGTACTAACGCACAAAGTATGGGTGTCAAAGCTTCCGCTTATTCTTCACTTGATGAAGCAGTAAAAATGGAAAAAATTGACGCTGTTTTTATTTGCACACCTACATTCACTCATAAGAAATTAATTCTTTCCTGCTTGGACAAATCACTTCCTTATTTTATAGAAAAACCGGCTTTAAAAGAATTAGTGGAGTTTGAAGAAATTAGAAAGAGGAAATATAAGAATATTAATAATATAAGCGCCTCCGGTTATTTTTGGGTATATAAACGAGAAATACGTTATGTTAAACAATTATTGGAAAAAGGTATCATAGGAAAAATAAAAGGTTATAAAATTCATCTCAAGCATAGTGAAGTATTCGGTAAAAAAAAGGGTTGGCAGTTTACAAAAAAATTATTAGGTGGTGGTGTATTAATGAATCCTGGTCCTCATGCTTTTTCTGTTATAAGATATTTATTTGGAAAAGGAGAAGTTACTTCAAGTCAGATTAAATTTCTATTTTCCAACGAAGTGGAAGATAAGGCAATAATTTATTTAAGACACAAAAACTTTACAGGGACATTAGATGCCAGCTGGAGTGAGCCTAAATATCCAGTAATGACAATAGAATTTTTTATTATTGGCTCAAAAGGAGAGATTAAATACGAAGATCAAACGCTTACACTTAGCCTCAAAGGGCTCCCGACTAAGATAAAAAAATATTATGAACTTCCTAGTTACAAAAAAAGATTTAATTTAAATTATAAGAGTGGTGGAGACGTATATTATAGAGAAGATGAACTATTTATTAATAATCTACATGAAAATAAAGTTCTTGTTAATTCAATAAACTTTGCATTTGAAGTAGAAAAAATGATTTCTCAATCTTATGAAAAAGCAAATATACATATATAGATTAGGAAAATCTATCAAATTTATTAAGCCAAACGGTAAGTATCAACAAGATCAAGTATTCATTGTGCCAGACTTTACTGTCTTCGTAAAAGATGCAGTAATGTATGGAAATTTAGGAGCTTTAATACGAAGAATATTTCAACTCAATATAAGAGATATCTTTTATTTAGCATGGATATATAAATTTAAAATATTTAATATTTTGAAAAAGGACTTTGCCACGGGAGCAATAATTTTAGCCACAATCGAACTTTTACAGGCTAAAAAATTTAGGCCAAATTTTATAATCTTTTCAGAATACCTCACCGATCTTTCAGTCGCTCTAAATAACGAAAACGTTTTCAAGAAATTTATTAATGTTGCAAAAGAAAAACTAAATTTTAAAATAGCTTTCATGACGATAAATCCTCCAAGCACTCTTAAAATTCTAAGTAAAAATAATATAATTGCAGACTATTTTATATTTCCTTTTAATCGATTTGGTTACGAAATGAATCCGAGTAAACAAGAAGTTGAAAATGTAATAAAATTCATTGAACCGCAAAGAATTATTGCTGCGACTCCTGTTTTTTTAAAAAAAGACAAGGAATATCTGTTGAAATACTCGATAGATAAAGTATTAATAGATTGGATTTAAAATGTTTTTTCACCACACTAATAAATTAGTGAACATTGAATAAATAAAAATGAGTAATATTATTTTAGACTGGTTTGAAGCCCATAAAAATATAATAGTCGAATCTGCATTATTTTTAATAATTTTAATTTTTTTTAGTTGGTCGTACTACTTTTTCTGTACACAAGGAACTTACAAATTTTACGATGTTAATCAAGGTACTTATTATCACCAACTAGCCTCAGCATTTGAAAAAGGAATGTTGGGAATACCAGGAAGTGGCCCTGGTGCTGATTGGTCATTTTATAATGGTGTAAATTACTTGTATTTTGGACCTTTACCTATTGTAATATGGCTATTTCTGAAAAATGGCTTGCATATTAACCTATCCTTTACACAATTAACATTAGTTTTTTCTATTATTAATCTTGCTATTTTTTATTGGTTATTGACTTTAATTCATAAGTATTTATTTTTTAAAAAAAATTTTTATTTACAAAAAATAATTTTTTTTATTATTTACGGATTAGGCTCTTTATATTTTTTATCTGCACGTTATTTAGTCTATGAGACTGCTATTATATTTGGTTCTACTTTTATGATGATTTCATTTTTATTCTTTTTTGCACACTTTAATACTAAAGGAAAATTAATCGTAAATGATATAATTTTACTTTTTTTTTCAGGAATAGCTTTAGTTTTAAGTTTTTTTTCTCGAGTTAACCTCATCCTCGCATTGTTACCCTTTATTTTTTTTATTCTTTATAAAGAATATTCTAAAAAAAATAGCAATATACTTGAGTATACTTTTTACAAATCTTGGTTTCGCCTTACATTTTTTTTAATTCCGATTTTAATAGGAATTATTATTTATTCTTACTACAATTTTGCAAGATTTGATAATCCCTTTGAATTCGGAACAAAATATAGCGCTCAACAATCACTAGAAGATCGCTTTAGACTAACAAATCATGAAAATATTTCAATTAATTATTTTATTTTAAATAATATTCAGCTAATTGGATTGATGCCCAAAATATCATTAACATTACCTTTTATTAATTATGTTAAACCTGGTTGGTTAATAGGAGAATTCCCAAAATTACTAAATGTAGAATGGACTTCATCTATATTCTTTTCATCCCCTTTGCTATTAACAATAATTTATGTGCCATTTTTAATATTAAAAAAATTTAAAAAAAAGCAAATAATAACTAATATATTTCTTATAAGTTCTACCTTTGCTTCAGTGTCGATTTATGCGTTGTTTTTTATGGGGTATGCACGGCGCTATTACCAAGACTATTATTTTCTTCTGACTTTATTAGGTTTTATCGGTTTTAGTTTCATATGGCAAGACTACATCGGTAAGAGTAAACAAGTTATAAAAATAATATTTATTATCGGTCTATTTTGTATAATCAGTTGGACATATTTATTGGCTGTTAATTTAAATTGCCAATTGGCATTCAAAAATGATTACGTAAGATGTCTAAACATTTATAACAAACCTGACACCTTTGTTCCTTTAAATTAATTTATCATATGAATTTTAAAAATACTATACAGAAAATCATTGTTAACGAATGGTTTTACGTTTTTATATCTTTTACATTGCCACTCGTATTCTATTGGGGTGTTTTTTTTGGCAGGTCATTTGGCTTTGATTGTGCGCCGGCTGTGATGGGTAATTATCCTCCTTATGGCCAGACTTTAACAACACCAAATATGTTTTGTACATCAATTTTAGACCCAGGTGCGTATACTTGGCAATTTCCACCAATGTGGGCATCAGTTGCGCGTCAATTTTTGCAAGGACATTTAGCTATATGGTCACAAAATATTGGGATTGGGATTCCGCTGGCCGCTAATTTTCAATCAAATGCTTTTAATATAGTATTACTTCCTTTTATTCTTTTGTTTAAAATTTCGCATTTTAATCTATTTTTTTTAGATATTTTTTTTGTATTCCGCTACATGATCATGTCTTTGGGAATGTACTTGTTTCTAAGAAGTTTTAGATTGGACAGAATTATTTGTCTTATTGGTTCTCTCGCTCTTTTTTCTTCTGGATATTTTATATATATTCCGACCATTGTGCATCATAATGTTGATATGTGGCTACCATTAATTGCTTGGTCTATCAATAATTTTTATTTTAAAAAAAACATTAAATGGATGGGGATAGCGGCTTTGTTTTTAGGGTTATCAATGTTGGGCGGAATGCCGGAGTCGAGTATTTTTATATTGTTTTTTATTGCTTTGTATTCGTCATTTTTATCTATTTTTTACTTAAATACTGACAAACTCAAATTCTTTATATTAGGTAATTTAATTTGGATTCTTGGTTTCTTGATAGGTGCAATTCAATACGTTCCTGGCTTGGAATATATTTTGAATAGTTACAACGCCCACTCAGGTGGAGGTGCGCAAAAATTCATGGATTTAAAAAATATATTTTTGTTTGTTTTACCTAAATTGTTTGCCGGAACACCTTTTTTTTGGTCAGGTCACGCGGATAAGTTAGATTTTAATCCCCAAGGATGGAATTATATTGGCTCAATAATTTCTTTTTTATTTGTAATGGGTTTGATAAATATAAAAAAAATATATAAAGCAATTAAAGTAAATAAAGTAAATGTTATATATTTTTTTTATTTGTCATTAACTACTATATTAATGCTTCAACTTTATGGCGTGGTTCATATATTTGTCTTTGAATTATTTCCTGGATTTAAAGAAACTCAGTTTAATAAATATAGCTCTACCTTAATAAATTTTTCAGTCATAACCACAATGGCCTTATCTTTGCCATTTTTGCTTAAATATAAAAATAAATTAATATTCCTAATATATACTTTGTCACTTTCGTTTTTAATATACCTCAACATTCATTATCAAGAGATGATCAAGGCAAATTATTTTATCGTGAAATATTTTGGATTTGGGTCAAACATTTTTTTTGCTGGAATATTCATAACGATAATTACTTTTTTTATCTATAAGATAAAGAGCATAAAATTTATTTTATCCGTGATTTTACTATTGTTATTGGTAGAGTTTTATATATACTCCCCAAGATTAGGAGATAAAAATAGACGTGACAGCTTTCGTACGCCACCAGCGATAAATTTTCTGAAGAAGTTGCCCTATTCAAATTCAAGAATATTTGCAGTTGATAACATTCTTTTTCCTAATTTAGCAACGATATATGACCTAAATGATATTAGAATACTAGATGCATTATGGAGTGATCGCTATTTTCTATACATGAAAAATTTCTTTGCAGAACCGGATGCTTTTAGAATCACAGGTATTAAGGAAAATATTGCAACTCAGTCAGCAAATATTATTGATAATCCATACTTTGATATGTTATCAGTCAGACACATTCTTTCTTTTAATAAGATTGAAACAGTAGCAATTGAAAATAATTTAATTGACGCAGTAGTAAAACAAAATCCTAAAGCATTATTTTTGAATAAGACAATCTTCGACATCAATAAAGACCCAAAACAAGTTTTATTTGAACATGCTCCAAATGATATTACCACAACGATCAATAAACCAACTGGCGCGA
>JBBTSR010000001.1:0-120815 GCA_038064615.1 Patescibacteria group bacterium | reverse complement strand
TTTTCCAAAAATACCAATCCATTTGACAATCTAAAATGAAACACATATCAATCCGTCAATTATTTCTTTTTTTATTATTTATCGCTTTCTTTTTCTATTCACCCACATTAGTAAAAGGTCAGGCAACCAATGAAGAGGCTGCTAAAAAGTATGGCATCACTTATCCGATTGTGAGCCTCGGAAACTGCGCAGATTACACAAGCTGCCGCAACTATTGTGAAGATGAGAGTCATCGCGACGCCTGTATTCAGTACGCCAAACAAAAAGGATTTTATGAAGAACGGAAAAATGATCAGATATTAACGCATGCAAAAACAGAATTAGGTTGTAGTTCTGAAACAGAATGTAAAGGCATCTGCGAGAGAGAAGAAAATTTTGAGAAATGTACCAACTTTGCCAAAAAAACAGGACTGGTGAAAGAACAAATATTGAGTCCAAAAAATCAGGAGATTCTTACAAAAGCAAAGGAAATTCTAGGTTGTGATTCACCCCAAACCTGCAAATCAATCTGTGAACAGGAAGGGAATCGACAAAAATGTTCTGAGTTTGCCAAACAAACGGGATTGAAAGGAGGCGAGGAAAGAAGAGGTCCAGGTGGATGTAACAGTGAAGAATCATGCAAAACATTTTGTTCCAGTCCTGATAATTTTAATGAATGTTCTAAATTTAAACCGCCTGAAGGACAGGAACGCCGTGGTGGGCCGCCGCAAGAAGGATTTCGAGGACCAGGTGGATGCAGTAGTGAATCATCGTGTAAAGAATACTGTGAAAAAAATCCGTCAGAATGTCAAAAGTTCGGACCGGGCCCGGAAGGGAAAGAAGGAGAACGAAGTAAACCGCCAGAAGGGATGAAACGGGAAGAAATGAAAAAACTATGTAAAGAAAATCCTGAGAAATGCAGGGAGCAATTTGGCGGTGGACAACCTCCTTCACCAAGCTCGTCCGAATTTAAGCGGCCTGAAGAAGAATTTCATCCTCCTGAAAATTCTCAGGAACGACCATCGGAACAAAGACGAGAATCACCTCCAAATCAGAGTCCCCCGCCAGGACAAAACCAAGGACCTCCTCCGCCAGAACAGCAGAATCAAGGCCCACCTCCACAAGACTCTTCATTAGACCCTCCACCCGAAGTCAAAGGAGCAGCTACAATCAGAAACATAGTAGATAAGTTTCTATATTTTCTTTTTAAGGAATAATCCCAATTGATAAAATAATTTTCTTCACGTCATCAATGTTATTTACCTGCATCAGTTTGTTTCGTACTTCAGCTGCATGAGGAAAATCTTTCACATACCAACCCAAATGTTTTCTCATAATGCTAAAATCACTCGCCGGAAAAAACTCGCGAAATTTTTTGCAATGCTCAAGAAGAACCTGAAATCTTTCTTTCGTCGTTGGAACTATTCCTTCAAAAATCCATGGATTACCTAATGCCACCCGGCCAATCAAAACTCCGGCCAAATCATATTCTTTAATTCTTTCTAAAGCTTGCTCTCGACTTTTTATATCACCGTTACCAAATATTTTTGTCTTTGTGTTTCTGGCAATTTCTGCCGCAATTCCTATTTGACTCCAATCAGCCAGTCCTGAATATTTCTGAGCAAAAGTTCTTGCATGAATACAAATTACATCTGGCTCTGCCTCTAATAAATTACTTATCCATTCTTTGGTTTGGGGAATTCTATAGCCTGTTCGGGTCTTAACAGAAACGGTGATATATTTTTTTATTTTAAATTTTTCAGTTCCTTCTTTGACGGCTTTTTTCACTGATAAAATAATTTCCTTGGCAAGTTTTGGTTGTAAAATTAACCCTGCACCCGCCCCCCGATGAAAGACACTTTTATCTGGACAACCCATATTGATATCAACTCCATCGTATCCTTTTTCCAGTGCAACTAAGGCTGCTTGATAAAAATATTTTGGCTCACAACCAAAAAATTGAGCAATCGTTTTTGTTTTTGTTTCATGGTGAAGTAACATCCTCTGAATTGCAGGCTTCCCTATGATTAAACCTTTAACAGAAACAAATTCCGTATAAATAATATCCGGTTTTCCGTAGATATCGATAATATAACGAAAAGGAGCATCTGTCACTCCGTCCATCGGCGCCAACCCAATTATTGGTTTTGTGTTTATTATATGAAGTTTTTAATTAATCTAACTTTTTTACAAAGTCTTTTTTTCTTGGTCTCGGTTCCAATTCCCTTTTGAGTAAATTTTTGTCAATGTTTTTGTAATTTCCTAATTTACCAATGGCAATGACAACAAATGGATTATGAGTTTTGTTGATTTTTAATATTTTTATTAATTTACTTTTATCAAATTTTCCCATTTGCCTTGAATAATAACCCAAATGTTGCGCCTGTAAAACTAAAGACATCACTGCCGCTCCTAAATCATGACGGTAATAAGCTTTTCTGCCTTTGAATTTTTTAATAAAACAACCAATTATTAAAATTGATGCTGATTCTGAATACTGGTTATATTTCCCCAAACAAGAAATTATTTTATCAAACGATTGTTTGCCTTTTTCTGCCCAATAAAAATACCATGGTTGAAAATTCCACCCCGAAGGAGCAAATCGAGCCGCTTCAAATATTGAATTAATATCATCAACTTTAACTTTTTTATTGGAAAAATATCTTGGGCTGAATCGGTCGGCTATTTCTTTAATAACAGAATGGTCCGGCTGTGGTTTTCTGATTTTAATTATTTCTTCTGCTATAATCATATTTTAAAAAGGCAACGTTAAAGGCATTTCCGGCCCCCCTTCATCTTCAAGATATTTTTCCCAATCAACATTAATTTCCATCTTCCCATTTTCATTTAAATAATATATTTTCTTGTTGTTTACCCCATAATCAAAAAGTTCTTTGGTTAACATTACATCGTCCATACAATACTTTTTTAATTCATCCCATTTGCCCTCTTTATAAAAATTAATCGCTTCCAGTCCATGACCGGTTTTCTTTTTATTTAAAGTTGCCTTAATTGTATCGTTTAATGATAATCTTTTTCCCAATATTTTTTTTATATCATCCAAAATGTCAAAGGTTTTAAAATGTTTTATATCTCCCGGATAATACGGCTGAAGGACCGGCAGATCAAAACTATTAATATTGAAACCAATTACGTATGAGCAATTTTCCAAAATTGGAAAAAGATTGTTAAGATCTTTTTCTATAAAAATTTTTTGTGAACTGTCTTTATAATCAAATAGTGCTAAAACGGTAATACCAAGTTTTGCATGTTCGGAAAAATCTCTAAAAGTGTATTTTGTTTCAAGATCAATAACGACTGGAAATTTTTTCATTATTAAATTAATTAACTTTTTTCTTCAACTTTCCTTCCTTGTAAATCTCCAGTTCCAATAAGCCTGTTCTTTTCAAAGTCAGCTTCCTTTGTTGGAGATTTGATTGGTTAAGTTGTTGCTGATATTTAAAATATAGGCTATCAAAAAATTTCATAAAAATTTCTTTTTCCTTTTTTGAAAGAGTTGGGACTTCTCTAAAAAAAAATTCGTCTAACTTTCCTAAGCTCCATAAACTTTCAATAAACTGTTCATTTCTCAAATTAAAGGACATTAAATCTCCCTGGATTGGTTTTATTTTAAACTTCATCATCTGCACTTCCTCAAACATTTGATTAATATTTGGTTTGGCAGAAATTATTTTTTGGATATTTCCAAAAAGTGAGATTACATCTCTACTTATTTTTTTCTTCATAAGCTATAATTATCTTATGTTAAGACAAAAACTTCAAGATGATCAAATCGCCGCACTAAAAAGCGGTGAAAAACTCAAACTAAACGTTCTCCGCTTCATTTTAGCACAGATCAAGAATAAAGAGATTGATAAAAAATCAGAATTGAATGATGATGAGATATTGATTGTTTTGAGAAAAGTAATCAAAGAATTAAAAGAGTCTGTTGAAGCTTTTGAAAAAGGTGGACGAAAAGATCTATTGGACGATAGCAAAAAGCAATTAGAATTTACCTCTGTTTATTTACCTAAAGAGATAAGTGACGAAGAACTCAAGGTTGAAATTGAAAAAGTGATAAAAGAAAACCAGGCCGTCTTTGATAATAACCAAAAGGCAATAATAGGAATCTGTATGAAACAATTAAAATCAAAAGCCGATCCGGGAAGAATAATGAAGATGCTACAAAGTATAATTAAGTCATGAAGCTCATTAAGAACATAATCTTTATTTTTTTACTTGTCTTTTTATTCTCCTCACTACTCAAAAACCTTTTCAGTTATAAAAGCAAGCTTAATTTTTATCAACAGTTCAAACAAAACTTTGAAAAAGAAAGCAAACGCAATATTGAATTAAAAACGGAGGTCGTCCGGAAAAAAAGCACCGAAGAAATAGAAAAGACCATCCGCAACAATCTTAATTTATTGAAAGATAATGAAATAGCTTTAATTATTCCCTCTCCAACCAAAACACCCGTTTCTATTACCTCAACGCCCGCCCCTAACTGGAGGCAGTGGTGGGAGTTGTATTTTAAAAAATAAGTTCTAACACCTACCCGCTGGCAGGCAGGTCTTCCACCCTCCTTCGTCAGGTTACTATCCGGTACCTGATTTCGGAAGGACATAGGGGTTCGATTATAGCCTCATAACCGTGAAAATCTTGATTAAATACCTTTTTTTCACGTTTATGTTGACAATAGCGTAAAATATTATATAATGGAGATATGACAAAAATATTAAATGTTTTCAATAAAATACAATATTTGCGTGAAAGATATTACAAGGCGTCTGTTGGAAAAGAGTCGCTTGTTGCTCTTATTTCAGAAACTGAAGTAGCTGAACAAGTTTATAACTCGAATGCAATTGAAAGCAGTACTCTGACTCTTGAAGAAACAGAAAAAATTCTTCTTCAGATTGATTTGGATAGGTATATCACGGAACGAGAAATTTTTGAAACTAAAAATCTTGCACGAGTTGTTACTTATATTGATAAAAGGGCAAAAGAACAAGAGCTTAACCTCAATATGATTTTAACTCTCCACAAAATGTTGGTATCAAATATTCGCGATGAAATTGCTGGAAGATTTAGAGAAAAAAATGAATTTGTTCGAGTAGGCACTCATATTGCTCCAGGCCCACAAGAAGTGGTAGGATTACTTATTAAAATGTTGGTTGAATATCTTGCTTCAAGTCATGAAAATATAATTAAGCGATTAGCAAGACTTCATCTTACATTTGAGCATATTCATCCATTTATTGACGGGAATGGTCGAATTGGACGAGTTATCAATAATTATCTACTTATTCGAGAAGGATTTGTTCCAATCAACATTAAATTTATTGATAGGAAAAAATACTATGAAGCCTTTAAAGAATTTGACACAAAAGGCGTAACCACAACAATGGAAGAAATCATCGGAAAAGCTCTTACAAATAGTTACTATAAAAGATTGGCATATTTGGAAGGAAAAGAAATCATTCCTTTATCAGAATATGCGAAAATAAATAAAATTTCTCATTCAAATTTAATAAATAAAGCAAACAGACAAACAATTGAGGCTTTTTTGGAAAAAGAAGTTTGGAAAATAGGAAAGATTTAAATTTCTTAAAACAAAAGTCATTCCCACGAAGGTGGGAATCCAAGCTAAATATTCCTTTTTTCCTCCTTATTTAAAAACTTATTTTCATATAAAAGCAAGCTTGATTTTTATCAGCAGTTTAAACAAAATTTTGACAAAGAAACAAAACGCAATATTGAGCTAAAAACTGAGGTTGTCCGGAAAAAAAGTACAGAAGAAATAGAAAAGACTATTCGTAATGATCTTAATTTATTAAAAGATAACGAAATCGCCTTGATCATTCCCTCTCCAACAAAAACGCCCGTTTCTGTTACCCCGACTCCACTATCCAACTGGAGGCTGTGGTGGGAGTTATATTTTAAAAAAAATTAAAGAAGAAAATAGTAGATTAACCAAAGTATAAATAATGAAATAGCTATAACAATTGTTGAATTTCCAAGCTTTCCAAATTTATTACGTTTTAAACAAATAATAGAAAAAACTACCTCAATAATAGCCATGGCAACAGTATTATAAATAGTGTAATAAAGTATTAGTGAAACTTTTGGAGGTCCTGATGATTCAAAAAAAGTTGAAAGAAAATTTCTAATACCAAAGTGTTGAAAAATATCCCGAATAAAATGCAAAGAAAAAATAACAATAACGAAGTATAACCAATATTTCTGCCATTTGTTCATACAGGAATAATTATATTACAAAAACAATTTTTCGATGTATCGATACATTGAAGTAATTATCGACTGGATCCCCGCCTCTGCGGGGATGACAAACAAATTTAAATAATCTTCATCGGACGAACATAAACAGCAAAAATTTAGTATAATCTGAATGTAATTTAACAATACGGGGTAGTGTACGGCTGCACAGGAGGCTCATAATCTCCTAGACCGCGGTTCGACTCCCGGCCCCGTAACACTGAAGTAGATCGAAGATCACTTCAGTGTCATGTAGTGAACTTTGTTCTACTACATGACCATTAATGACTCTGTAGAGTCAAGATGATATACTTAATTCATGAATAACTTTCTCCTTTCCGTCATAGTCCCCGTCTTTAATGAAGAACAAAATATTGGCCCCTTAATTAAGCGTCTTATTCCGGTTTTAAAAAATTATCAATATGAGATTATTTTTGTCGATGACGGATCAAAAGATAAAGCTCCGGAAATAATTAAAAAACAAATCAATAAAAATAACCGGATAAAATTAATTTCTTTCTATAGAAATTTTGGGCATCAAATGGCATTGACTGCAGGATATGAAGTGGCTCGCGGTGATTGTGCGATTACGATTGACGCTGATCTTCAGGATCCTCCCGAAATCATTCCTGAGATGATTGAAAAGTGGCAAAAAGGTGCAAAGATCGTCTACGCTAAAAGAAATGAAAGACAGGGTGATAATTTTTTTAAGAAAACTACCGCAACAATTTTTTATCAACTGATAAATTTTTTATCAGATACTCCTATTCCCCAAGAAGTGGGTGACTTTCGACTCCTTGACAAACAAGTGGTTGAATTTTTGAATAATTTAAACGAGCGACCAAGTTTTTTGCGGGGTTTAGTATCTTGGGGTGGATACCCAACTGAATTTGTATATTTCAAAAGAGATAAAAGATTTTCCGGTCAGACTCATTACGGGTTTTTTAAGATGTTGAATTTTGCGCTTGAGGGAATCACTTCTTTTTCCATCAAACCGCTCCGAATCGCTACGTATTTCGGGTTTATGTCTGGAGTACTTGGTTTTTTGGGAATAATATATGAGTTGATTAGAAAAGCTATTTCTCCTCAATCATTTGTCATTGGCTGGGCCGGACTTTTTACGGCCATCATGTTTCTCGGTGGAATCCAACTGGTCACGATTGGAATAATTGGTGAATATATTGGTAAAATATATCAGGAAGTGCAAAAACGGCCAAAGTATTTGATTAAAGAAAAAATAAATTTATGAAAGGCCTTGGCATTATTTTAATCGCTATTGGAATCGCCCTACTTATGTTCGTCTCCTATAACTTCTTAGCAGAAAAAAACAGAATTGCTTCGCCAGTCCCTGAAGATAAAGGGGTCAAAGTAATCTTCGTTACTCCGTCAAAGTGAAATTATTCTCCTAACTTAAATTCAAACAAATTTGCTCCGCCACTTCCCAAAAACAAAGTCTGGATTATTGTCATTATCAAAAACGCGCTAACAAACAAGATAAAACCGATCAACGCATACTTCAATGTTCCCTGGGCTTTTTTGATTCTTTCTGCATTACCAAATGAAGTCAGGTAACGAAATGAACCAACCACAAACATAATAAATAAAACGATGATTATAAAAAACGAAGACATAAAAAGAATGTTTCCAAAAACGATTTCTAAGCATTTGAGAGTTGGAACGCCGTCAACGACACAACTTGTGCCACCCGAAGCAGTCTGATCCCATTCTTGAATCTGAGCAAAAACTGTAAAAAGAGGTAAAAATAAATTAAACACAGAATAATGATTTAATGATCGCCTTTAATCAATCAATCCCGGAAAAACAATTTGTTTAGTAACTCCTAAACCTGTATCACCAGGAAAAAAAATGTTTTCAATAACTGCAACTGTTGCTAAAACAACGAAGATAAGAATCAGACCAACAATCGCCGCCTGAATTTTTTCTCTGGCCTTATCAACTGATTCTTTGTTACCTCCGGACGTAATCCAAGATAAAGCTCCAAGTAGAAGAAAAACAAGGGCAACTAAACCGGCAATAATAAAGAAAAATCTAATAATAAAAGTTAGTACTTCATTAAACTGTGGAATTGCAAAACCAAGGTCAACCTTTGGTAAAGGAACATCTCCTGCTTTAGCTAAGAAGTTCAACATATGTAAAAAAGTATAGAGAATTTTTTTTTCCTTGTCAATGCCTATTCATCATGCGACCTAAACTGCAAGGCTTCGGCAACGTAAGAAGCTTCAATTATTTCTTTTCCATTGAGGTCGGCAATCGTCTGGCTGATTTTAATTGTTTTAAAATAACTTCGGGCTGATAAAGATAACTTTGAAATTGCCTGCTTTAAAAGATTAACTGCCTCAGGAGTTAGTTGACAAAACTTTTTTATCTGGGCCGAAGACATCTCTCCATTAGTAAAAATTTTTAATCCTTTGAGTCTTTTTTTTTGAATTTCCCTGGCTTTAACTATCCGCGCCCGTACTTTTTGACTGGACTCGCTCATTATATCACTGGTTAATTTTTCCTCCGGTACGGAAGGAACATCAATATGAAGATCAATTCTATCTAAAAGCGGGCCGGATAATCTTTTTTGATATTTTAAAATTGTTCCAGGTAAACAGTGACAGGGTTTTTTTTCGTGCCCTAAATACCCACAGGGACAGGGATTTGATGCTGATAGAAGTAAAAAACGGGAAGGAAAAATCAAAGTTCCCGAAGCTCTGGAGATTGTAATAAACCCATCCTCCAAGGGTTGCCGAAGGCTCTCAAGAGTTGTTCTGGGAAACTCGGGAATTTCATCCAAAAATAAAACGCCCCGATGGGCTAAAGAAATTTCACCAGGGGAGGGATTTGAACCGCCGCCAACCAGTCCAATTCGGGAGGTTGTGTGATGAGGGCAGCGGAATGGCCGACTGGCAATAAAATTTTGATTATGAAGCAGTCCGGCTACTGAATAAATTTTCGTCACCTCAAGAATTTCCTCTTTTTCCATCGACGGAAGAATTGACGGAAAAGCCCGTGATAAAAGCGTCTTTCCTGTCCCCGGCGGACCTTTAAGAATAACATTGTGAAATCCGGCTGCAGCAATCTCAAGTGCACGCTTGGCCGTCTCCTGACCCTTAATATCTTCAAACAAATAATCATATTTTTCTTCTTTGATAAGACTGATAAAATCTTGAGGGGGGAAAGGAGAAATTAATTTGACCTCATTCAAGTGAAAAATCAAATCAGTAAGACTATCAACCGGATAAACTTCTATTCCAT
Organism: Patescibacteria group bacterium; assembly: GCA_038064615.1. Classification (GTDB taxonomy): domain Bacteria; phylum Patescibacteriota; class Microgenomatia; order UBA1406; family GWC2-37-13; genus GWC2-37-13. The sequence goes on along the minus strand of JBBTSR010000001.1, from coordinate 111,302 downwards.
CAACTAAAATAACTTCAGAAATATTTTCCCGTGACACAAAAATTTTCTTAATTTTTTTTGACTTAGCTAAAAGCGCAATTGATATTGCCCCCGGCACTCGACGGACATCCCCTCTCAAAGATAGCTCTCCTATAAATAGACTGTCTGACAAAATTTCTTTTTTAATCATTCCGCCAGCTGACAAAATTCCAACCGCCATCGGCAGATCAAAAGCCGAACCGATTTTGGGAATATCGGCTGGAGCTAAGTTGACAGTAATTCTGGTATCGGGGATTTTGAATGAGGCATTATTAATTGCCGCCCTGACTCTTTCCTTGGCTTCGCCAACTGCTTTATCAGGAAGACCAACTATCGTAAAACCAGGAAAACCCTTTGAAGCAACGTCAACTTCAACTTCAATTAAAATTCCGTCAAGTCCAATGACCGTACCAGAAAATATTTTAGCAAGCATATGTCAAAAAATAATAAATAATAAATTACAAATAACAATTGAATAACAAATATCAAATATTAAATGTTTAAAACATTTGTTATTTATTATTTAAAATTCAATTGATGTTTGTTATTTAATATTGGTTATTTCTTTAATCTTGTCAATCGCTTATAACCTACAAAAATAGGTTTTTAGATTGTTATAAAAGCATATTTTTAGCGATAGATACTAAGCATATTATTTCCGATTGACATTAAAAATATCCCGTACTAAGATATGGATTTATGGCAGTTCTCCACCTTGATAAAAATAATTTTGAAACAGAGGTATTAAAAAATAAAGGAATTGTGTTAGTTGATTTTTTTGCCACATGGTGCGGCCCATGTAAGATGACCGGGCCGATTATTGATGAGTTAGCAGAAGAAGTAAAAAACGTGAAATTTGTTAAAGTTGATGTTGATCAAAATCAAGAGCTATCTTCTCAATACCAAGTTTTTTCTATCCCGACTTTTTTGGTATTTAAAGACGGTCAAGTGGTTAATCAATTTGTTGGAGCACAAAGTAAAGAAGGATTTTTAGTTGAAATAAATAAAGCTACTTCATCTTAATTTTTATCTCTTCAATACCCGAATCACATGTCCGTGTACTATCTTTAGTCCAAGATGGGCTTGAGCAAGGATATACAGGGCAAAAGTGGCCAGCCAACGGAGAGACGAGGTGATAGGTGCTTTTTGCCCAACAACAATCTTTTCGTCGCTTAATGGAAGTTTTATATTCTTGTAACTGGGGAATTGAGAGTGGGAAACTGCCTGTAGTCCTAGTTTTTTTAAATCTGGCGGCAGTTCAATTGTTTCCGCCCTTGAACTAACAAACGGCCTTACTTCTTCTTCAGGAATGTGCTCCACAGGTTCTTTTATTTCAAATTCAGCTGCAATAGGTTCAGCTTCTTTAGGAAGACCTCCCCCCAATAAATCATCAATCGGCGTATAGTTTTTTTTTGACATAATTTGATTATAATACACTTATGATCACTTGTACTTTTGAAAATAATAATAAAACTTCTCTTCGTCATGTGACCGTTAATGCTATAGTTGTCAAAAACAATCAAGTTCTCCTTGGAAAAAGAGGTACTTTTAACGGTAAACCTATTCTTGAATCTGGAAAATGGGGCTTACTCGGTGGTTTTTTTAGCAGAGATGAAAATTTGATCGAAGCAGTTAAACGGGAAGTGATGGAAGAAAGCGGTTGGGAAATAAGCGATTTAAAACTTTTCCGGATCAACGATAATCCAAACCGTCCTCGCGAAGACCGGCAAAACGTCGACATAATTTTTACTGCCAACGCCGTCAAACAAACTGGTAGATCGGATGAAGAAGTTACTCGTCTTAAATGGTTTGATTTAGATAAAATCCCAGAAATGGCTTTCGATCATGGAGACGCTTTGGAGTTATATAAAAAATATTTGAAAGAAAACTTCCCTCTTCCGGTTTTGGGATGAATTCTATTTCTTTAATGAATTTCCTTGTTTATCCCTTCCATTTACCCAATCATATCGTTCAACAAATCTTAAATAAAAACCAAATGGATCAATCATTCTAAAGTCCAGTTTATTAAATCGTTTAATTAACGGTTCAACTATCTGATTTTTATATTTTTGTTGGATTTTCTCATGAAGTCCCTCTATATCGTCACAAGGAATGACAATCTCAACAGCATATCCTCTTTTTGTTTCTTTTGAAAATCTTTTAAAATAATTTTGTTCATAAACATTTTCATTGCCACAAAAAAAATTTAAAATACTATTACCGCGACTTGATTTCATCACCAAATAACCTTTTCTTTCATCGGGTTTCTTTTCCTAAACGACTTCAAATCCTAAGTCGCCATAAAATTTCTTTGTTAGTTCAAAGTCCGGGACATGTAGTTCAACCATTACATCAGTCATCAGTTTATTCATAAAAAAATTATATCATGTTGTTATTTCTATCGTTCTCCCAATTCATAGGATTATCTTTAATATATTGGCGAATATAATAAAATGATTTTTCGTTACGGATTATATTGTCGTAAAATCGTGATTGCCAGAAAAAATTGATTCCATGAATTGTTGCATATTTTTTAACCCCAATTTTAAAGCCACGAATAATTGATGCTAGATTTTTTGATTGTGATCCAAATTTATTTTGTGGTTTTATTGGTTTTGCCTGTTGTAGAGACGCAAAATTTTGCGTCTCTACGTGGGGAACAACATTTCTAATGATAACAATTCCATGTACGTGATTTGGCATTACCATAAATTCATCCAATTCAACAAACGGAAAATGTTTAGGAATTTCTAACCAATATTTTTGAGCAAGCATTCCTATTTCTGACAATTGGATTTTGTCATTAATTATTTCGCCAAAATAATGTTTACGTTCTTTTGTACAAATGGTAATGAAATAATATCCGTTATCTGAATAATCCCAATTTTGTAAACGGGCTGTAGGGATTCGATATTTGTTTCTAAATTTATCGGACATTATTGTATTGTGTAGAGACGCAAAATTTTGCGTCTCTACCATTAAATACAAACAATATCATTAACAGGTGTCCACCGCTTATAACCTACAAAAGCATATTTTTAGACTGTTGTGACAATTTATTATTAAGATTAGATATGAAGCTTGGCAAGAAGTTTTTTGAAGACAAAATTTGATAAAAATCTATATCCATAAAAAAATGAGAAAGAATAAAATAAATCAGAAAGAATTGTGTTGCGGAAAAATGGTAAACCCATGATATAACTTTGCGTTAAACCACTTATGTTTTTCTGATACATCGTCCCCGTTGCCCAAACCCCAAAGTTAGTTATCAAAAAAAATAAAACTGAAGAAACTAAACTCGCTTTGAGTAACGACTGCCATTTATTAGTTTTTATTAATCCTCCGATTAAAGCAATAATAATAAAACTCAAATAAACAAAGGGAATGGTTTTGTGGAAACCTAAAAATATATCAGAGAGAAACATTGCGGTTAATGGAATTAATAGGGCAATTTTATTTTTAAAATTTGCTCCGGAAAAAAGGGCTAATCCTCCTATTGGAGCAAAATTTGGAGAATGAGGAATAAGGCGAGCAACAACAGCTAATAAAATTATTAACAAATATGAACCCGTTGATTTTAGTTTTGTTTTTTTCATTGGTGTAGAGATTATAAAACAACTTCATTATCTTTTCCATACTTCCGGGCTAAATCAAAAAATAAGTCAGATAAACGATTGAGATATTTGATAATTGTTAATTGATTATTAGTAATTGTTGTTTTGTTGAAGAAGTCGATATTTCTCCGTTCGGCTTTTCGGCAAAGGACTCGAAGTATTTGAAATAAGGAAGAAATTTCATTACCACCGGGGATAATAAAATTAGTTAATTTTGGTAGTTTTTCTTCTATCAGATCAATATTTTTTTCAAAAGTTAAAACTCTGTCTTCTAAAAATAATAAATCAGTTTTTGCTCCGGACAAAAATCCCATTATCTGATAAAGGTCTTTTTGAATTTTGACAAAAAAATCAGCATCTTTCTTATCTTTTAATTTAACTACGACTAAACCGATGTAGGAGGTTAACTCATCAATTGATCCATAGCTCTCAATCTGACAGTCGGCTTTTGAAATTCTTTTCCCACCAAAAAGACCGGTTGTTCCAGAATCTCCGGTACGGGTATATATTAGCATAAGAGTTCATCAAGTTATAAAGTTCGTCAAGTTTATCAAGAAAAACATGTTTTTTCTTTATAACTTTATAAACTTGAAACTTGATAAACTAATCAACATTCGGAATATCCACATCCATAACATTTTTTACAGCCCTCTTCGTGGACTAAGGTTACCTCGCCACACGATGGACAGATATCAAAAGAGGTTGATCGGGCAACGGCTACTGCCGGCTGGATCAATGACGGTTGAGTCGTTGCAGTTACTAATTTTGGGTCCTCTTTAACAACTCCGTTGGTTTTTTTCTCCCCATTCATTCCATAATGCATTGATAATACCTTGGCAACTGCGTCTGGCAGACTTCTTATTCTATCCTTGCCAAAACCCATTGTTCGAGCTCCACCAATACCCTGTAACTGAGTAATAATCTCATTGACGCGATCAAAAACAGAAATATGAGATGAAAAACGGAGGGCGACCGAAATCATTCTTCCCAAGCCCTCTGCCATTGCGTAGACATCACTTCCAGCTTTACCAACATTAATAAAAATTTCCAATGGTTCTGGAGGATTGCCGCCATTGGTATTTAAGGTAATAAAAGCAATTCCAACCGGTGTATTAATTCTGTAAGTGGCGCCGTGAACAACCATCGGTCGGGGTTTAATAGTGTAAGAGGGAGGAGGACAAACTACTTGTTTGCTGGTCTTGGCTTCCGCCGGCTCAGGTTTTCGCTCTAGTACGCCGGGTCGAGAGCCATCCCTCATGTAGGCAATTCCCTTGCATCCTAATTTATAAGCTAAATTATAAAGTTTTTTAACATCTTCAACTGTGTGAGAAGTTGGAGCATTAACCGTCTTTGAAATTGAAGCGTCAACATATTTCTGAATCGCTCCCTGAACTTTTACATGATCTTCCGGTGTCAGTTCGTTGGCAGAAACAAACCACTCCGGTTTTTTTAATTTTCCGCTTTTAATTTCTTTTTCGTATTTTTTATACCAAGCATCATAAAGATCGTGGCGGATGACATGGTCACCCAATCTATCATGACGATTAAATTCAAATTCATAGACCGGCTCGATCCCGCTGGTCGTCCCCGCCATCAGAGAGGTTGACCCTGTTGGGGCTTGCATCAAAAGCAATGAGTTTCTTATTCCGTTTTTGTTGATAGATTTTTTGACATCTTCCGAAAGTTGGCTGACAAATTTTCCAGCAAGATATAATTTTCGGTCATATTTGGCAAAACTGCCTTTTTCACGGGCAAAAACTGAAGAAGCTCGATAGGCCTCATCTCTAATTAGTTTGTAAACTTTATCTATAAACTCAAGAGATTCCGGTGAACCATACCGAAGATGCAATTTAATCAAAGTGTCACCCAGTCCCATTGTCCCCAACCCTATCCTTCGCTCTCCCTCAAGTTGAGTCTTACGAATCCCTTCAAAGACATACGGGTCCATATCAACCACATTATCTTGAAAACGAACTGCTGTTCTGACGATCTTTTTCAAAGCCATAAAATCAAACTGACCTTTTTTATCAATATCTTTTCCTTTAACTAAAGCTGATAAATTGATTGATCCTAAATTACAGACACCCCATGCAGGTAAGCCCTCTTCCCCACATGGATTGACACAAATGATTTTATTCCAATAATAATTATTATATAGTTTATTATATCTCTCCATAAAAACTACCCCTGGTTCCGCCGACTTCCAAGCGGCGGTTGCCACCAAATCCCAAAGTTTTCTTGCTTTAACAATTTTATGAACAATAACTTTTTTACCCATTTTTTTCCAAGCATCCAGATCGCCTGTCCATTTTTGATCATATTCCGGATCTTTAATGTCCGGAAATACTAATGGCCAGTCGGAATCTTTTTCAACTGCCTCCATAAAAGTATCAGAAACACAAAGAGAAAGATTGGCCCCGTTGATTTTTGATAGATCCTGCTTAACGGTAATAAATTCTTCAATGTCAGGATGCCAGTCCCAAAGCATAAGCATCAAGGCGCCTCTTCGAGTGCCACCCTGTTGAATAATATCTCTCGTTGCAACTGAAAAAAGTGAAGCCCAATTTATGGGCCCGGATGAAAAACCATTGACTTTTTTGACTCTTGCTCCCCGGGGACGGAGAGACGAAAGATTGATTCCAACCCCCCCGCCTCGAGCCATAATTTCCACCATCTGTCCTAACGTTTTAAGGATTCCTCCTCTTGAATCCTCTGGAGATGGGATGACAAAACAGTTATAAAAAGAAACATCATAACCCGTTCCCGCTCCGGATAAAATTCTGCCTCCCGGAACATATTTAAAATCCTTTAATGCTAAATAAAATTCTTTTTCCCACTTTTTTTGTTTTGATTTTTTTTCTACCACTGAAATGGCTTTGGCTATTCGAGCCCACATCTCTTCCGGCCGCTTTTCCATCGCCTTACCTTCTTTATTTTTTAATGAATAACGATCCAAAAAAACCTTTTCTGAAATTCCTTTTAATTTCATATTATTTCTTGCTAACTGGCGAATTAATTTTTTTTAACTCTTCCTCAAAGTCATCCAGATCAACAAATCTTCTAAAGACTGAGGAAAATCTGATATAGGCCACTTTATCAATTATTTTTAATCGTTTGGCTGCTAGATTACCAATTACTTTACTTTCTATTTCTGTTCCATCCTTCTCTTTTAACTCTCTTTCTACTTCGTTAATTATTTTATCAATTTTTTCGACGGTTACGACTGTTTTTTCACAGGACTTAAAAAGACCGCTTCTGATTTTTTCCCGATCAAACCTTTCCCTTGTTCCATCTCTTTTAATCACTATTATTGGCAACTCTTCTAATCTTTCATAAGTTGTAAACCTTTTACCACATTTTGGGCACGATCTTCTTCGTCTTACGGCCGTTCCATCCTCAGACACTCTTGTTTCAATTACCTCGGTATCATGATATTTACAAAAAATACAAAACATATAGTGCGATATTAAATTTAAAACACTACCTGGCAGTTATCAAGAGGTCAAAATATATCAAAACCATATCAATCAGCCTACCAGCAAATTTTAGCCTTAAAATATATTTTTCATTTTAAATTAAGTAAATATTCTTTTAATTTTGTGAACAAATTATAATAGATACAACCGTTATAATGATTAAAAACCTATGTTTCTCATTGATCTTCTCTTTCCAAAATTTTGTCTTGGCTGTGGCTATGTTGGTGTCTATCTTTGTCAATCTTGTCAAAATAAATTAAAACCAATCGAATCAGATACCTGTCTTTATTGTAAAAAGCCTTCTCTTTTCGGCCTAACTCATCCTAATTGTATAAATAAATTATACGTTGATGGATTAGTCACAATCTATCATTACAACCCAATATTAAAAAAAGTTATTAAAAATATTAAGTATCGATTAGCCGTGCAGGTTTGGCAGGAATTCTACAAAATCATTGAGCCTCAAGTAATTATAAAGTTAGGCTTCTATAAGAAGCTTTCTTTGGATTTTGTTATTCAACCGATTCCATTATCACAAATTAAATATAATGAACGGGGCTTTAATCAGGCAAAAATTATAAGTAATTTTTTTAAAAAGTTTCTTCATTTCCCTATAGTTGATTTATTAGTTCGGAAAAGGGAGATATTATCACAGGCACAAACAAAAAACAAAAAGGCAAGGTATTTAAATACAAGGGGGGCATTTGCCATCAACAATAAATGTAGAGACGCAAAATTTTGCGTCTCTAACAAAAACATAATATTAATCGATGACGTTGTTACCAGCGGATCAACCGTTAATGAAGCGGCCAAAGTTTTGAAAAAAGCGGGGGCAAAAAAGGTTTACGTATTAGCTTTGGCAAAAGGATGATATAATGTACTTGTATGCTACAAAAAATTGAGATTTCATCCAAAACAATTGTTTTTACAATCGGTTTTATTTTGTTTTTGGGTGTTATTTGGTTGATAAAAGATCTAATTTTTTCTCTTTTTATTGCCTTTATAATTGCTGGGGCTTTACGTCAACCAGTTGATTTTTTAGAAACAAAAAAAATACATCGATCGATTAGTTCTTTTATTGTTTATTCCATTTTTGTTTTTGTGATATTTTATTTATTCGCTTTGATTATTCCTCCTTTAGCCGGTGAAATTATTATTCTTTTTAAGAATCTACCTAACATTATCAGTAAGGTATTGCCTACTTTGTCTTCTAACTTTAATCTGAACTTTCTTTCCAATAATATTCCTAGCCTCGCAAATGAAACAATCAATTTAATTAAATCTGCTTTTTCCAATGTTATTTTTGTTACTTCAACTTTATTTTTTGGTTTTTATTTTCTCTTAGAAAAAAATCTCGCTCAAAGATTGTTAGGAAATTTTTTTGATGATATGGAGCTGAATAAAATTAGTTTAATATCAGAACGAGCTCAAAAAAGAATGAGTTCCTGGTTTTGGGGTGAAATCATTCTTATGATTGTTGTTGGAACAATGACATATATTGGACTTAGCATTATTGGTGTGAAATATGTCTTGGCTTTAGCTGTTTTAGCGGGATTACTTGAAATTATCCCCAATCTTGGCCCTATTATCTCATCAATTCCAGCTATATTAATCGGTTTTTCTAATTTGCCTATCTTAGGTGTCTACTGTGCTATCCTCTACCTTATTGTCCAGCAATTAGAGAACAATCTAATCGTTCCCATCGTTATGAAAAAAGCAACAGGGCTTCATCCTATTGTCACATTGATTGCAATGGTCATCGGCGGGAAAGTCGCCGGGATCATGGGAGTATTATTAGCAATTCCTTCAACTATATTCATAGAAACAATTTTGATTGAATCTCAAAAATTTTCGAAAAAGTAATTCTTGCGTTTTATCTACGGTTTATTTGCGGGAATTATTTATGTCATTGAAGAGTCCTGTTTCTTCTTAATTAAATAAATTCCTAACACTCCTACCCCAATAAGTAAAATAGCAATAACTAAAACTATCCCAATAAAGAGAGGATTCTTTGAGGTTGATTGACTAGTCTTTGACCCTGACGACTGACCAGGAATATTACCGGAAGTACCTTGCCCACCGTCATTTTGACTATTTTTAAGTTGCTTGTTGTAAGCAACGATAGATTTTTTAATACTGTCGTTAATTTTAGGATTACTGTATTGAGGATAAAAAAGATTCATTTTTTTAATTTTTATATCAGCAGCATTGTCCATTATAAACTTTGACGTGGTCACACTGGCCACTGTTCCACCTGATGAATATCGTAGTTTATAAGGCATAAAAGGAATATAGTCTGATGGAATCTTAAAATGTCCTTGACTATCAGCCATAGTTTCATAATAGGATTTCGTCGAAGAACTAAGTAAAAGTTCGACTTTTGCTCCTGGCAACACTTGATTTTTATAAGAAGCATTGCCTTCAATATATGTAAGAATTGGATTTAACTTTAAAACTGCCGGGGTTGGACTAGTATCGGTTGAAGCAAATCCAAAATCTGCTTTTATAGCTTCAATCTCGCCAAACATTTCACTTTTGTTTTTATCAAAAGTTGACTGGTCAATCACTATGGAAAAACGGCCATTTTTATCAGCTTTGACTGTTTTTATAAGCTTATAACGAACTTTTGCTTCAGGATTATTTAAATCAGGAATAACGGAATAAGCGTTAATTGTGGATAGTGGATGACTGACCCGACCATCAATAAAGACACTGCTTATTCTATCTGATTGATAACTATATTCCATTATTTTTATTGGGAAATAGGTTGACTGTTTTCCGACTGAATCAACCGGAATATCTCTATGTTGAGGTCCGCCTATTTCAACAATTTCAATTCCGGTTAATAATGGATAAATATTGGTATAAATTTTTGAATAGTTAGAGTTAAGAGTTAATAAACCGGGAAAATTATAACCGGTAATCTGAGGAGTTAGCTTATATGTACCGTCCGGGACAAAAAAACTAAAATATCCATCTGGTTTGGTTAAATAAGGATTGGTTAATATGCCATTTGGAACATCATTAGGATCAAATTTATTAACAAAAGTAAAAATACCATTAGCTCTTTTTTTTGTGAGCGTTACTGAAGCGCCAGGGATTGGCTCTAAGCTCTGACTATCAAAAACTGTTCCATCAGGATCCCAATTAAGAGGTATACAATTTTTTAAAGCAGTTTGAAAATCAAATTTTGCTTCTCCTTGTTGCTGTCCGCCTAACCCAAGATTTGGATCAACGGTTGGCTGAGGTTGTTCTTCGCTAATTCCAAGGAATCTTCTATCTGCATTGACTGAAGAATCTTGCCATTCCATCACGGGAACGGATAAATCTCCTGCAGCATTGGAAGTCAAAGGATTTGTTAATGTTTGATCAACTGGAGTTGTTCCGTCCGCCTTAAATAAACCTTCAAACTTATAGTTAAGACTCGCTGGCATTGCTGGATAAGTAAGGAGATTATCAATACCAGCATTTCCTGATGTACAATGTTGTCCATCCTCAGTAGAAAGGCAGTTTACGACGTACACTTTACTATTTGGCTGAGGTCCTTTTCCTGATTCGACTGTCAATTTAGCTCTATGTTCGTTATCAACATTAGAACATGATTCATCACATCTTTTACTAACAAAACAAAATGGAGTAAAAATTGAAGATGCTTGAACAGATATATCCGCAACAATAAAAAAAGTAAACAAGACAATAAATAAAGAAAGAAATTTCCTAAACATATTATTTATATAATATACATTATTTTGTTATTATTAGTCAAATGAAAGTCGCAATACTTGGAGGTGGAATTACTGGGTTAACCTCTGCCTATTGTTTAGCTAAAGACGGTCATCGGGTGACGATTATGGAAAAAGAGTCGGCATTAGGCGGACTCGCTTCTGGTTTTAAAAGCAAAGATTGGAATTGGTATTTGGAGCGAGCCTATCATCATCTTTTTGCCAACGACTCTGATATTTTAAATTTCGCAAAAGAAATTGGTTTTAATAAAATATTTTTTCGTTCCCCTGAAACCGCTTCGCTATTCAACAATGAAACGATGGAACAATCTGACAATTTAACTATTCTTCCTTTAGACACTCCTATTGATTTACTTAAATTTCCCTACTTGAGCTTTATTGATAAACTTCGAGCTGGTCTTGTTATCGTTTTTCTCAAGCTGTCTCCTTTTTTGCCTATGTATAAAAAAATTACATCGGAAGAATTTTTGAAAAAAAGCATGGGAATTAATGTATGGAATAGATTGTGGCAACAGCTTTTTCGGGGAAAATTTGGTAGATATGCGGGGATTATTTTGAGCTCCTTTATTTGGGCTCGAATCAAAAAAAGAACTAAGGCTTTGGGTTATATAGAAGGAGGGTTTCAATCTTTTATTGATTACATTGAAAACAAGTTAAAAACTTTAGGAGTTAACGTATTGACCAGTTATGAGATTACAAATATTGAAAAGAGGGGAGATAAATTTGAAGTTAACGGAAAAATTTATGACAAAATTATTTCAACTTTACCAACTCCAATTTTGGTTAAATTAACCTCTAATATCTTTTCAAAAAAATATTTATCCCACTTTAATAAATTAAAGTATTTACATGCGATTACTTTAATATTAGAAACAGACAAACCCATCCTTGATAAAACTTATTGGCTTAATATCTGCACTGAAAAAATTCCTTTTATGATTCTTGCCCAGCATACAAATTTCGCTGATAAAAAAAATTATAATAATCACCATTTAGCTTATGTTGGATGGTATGTGGAAGGGAACAGTAAGCTGTTGAAAATGGATAAAGAAGAAATATTAAATCTCGTTAAACCTCATTTGGAAGAAATTGGTAATTGTAAATTGAAAATTGAAAATTGTTTTCTTTTCAAAGCTCCTTTTGCTCAGCCGATCTTTGATAAAGAATTTGAAAAAAATAAGCCAGATTTTATTACTCCGGTGAAAAACTTTTTCATCGCCAACCTCGATATGACCTATCCTTATGACCGGGGAACAAACTATGCTGTCAAGTTGGGAAAAGAGGTTTCTAAATTAATATGAGTATTTAAGTATCGTCCTCAAATTTCTTTTAGTTTTTTTTTGAAGTAATCGACGTAGGGGACGGTCACCGGATTTTCTCCATAGAGAGATGATAAGTTCATCGTTAAATAATTCCCAAAAGCCATTAATTCAAAAACCTGCTCTACTTTATTTTGCCCTTTTAATTCATACCAAACTGTCTCAATATTATTTTTTTCAATAACTTCTTTAGTGATATAAAATCTCTTTTGAATTGAAGAAGAAAATAATTTAGAAAAAAAGAAAATAAATAAGGATATTTTTGCTAACTCTTTGGGATTTTTTAATCCCTCCATTAAATGATGATTTAACTCAGGAATGACTCTGAAAGAAGAAATTGATTTAGCTGTTTCGTTTGTTTGATTGGCAATTGCATTCCCTACCCCCGTTAAAAATTCAGAGACGATATAATAAGGATATTTATTAATTATTTTTTGCGCCATTTGTTTAGCATCATTTTCCAGGCTCTTAATATCAACGTTGTTAATTGCTGATAGAACGTCGTTTTTTTGAAAATTTAAAACCTTTAAATTAAACAGTAATCCTATTACACCTCCAATAAAGTAACCAAATCCAATTCTAGGTTGACCTGATGGATTATAGACCGGATCAAAAAAATAACCGGGTGCTTTTATTTTATCAAGGAAGTCTTTTAACTCTCCACCATCAGATATACCAATAATTTTTGCTTTTTTTTCATGAGCTTTTTGGCCGACCGTTAAAACTTCTTCTGTTGTTCCTGAATACGAAGATAAAATCACTAAAGTATTATTATCAACAAAACCTGGTAAATTATAATCATCATTAATTAAATAGGGAGTAATTATCTCTTCTTTAAAAAGCTCTTTAACAATGTAATGAGGAAATCTTGATCCACCCATTCCACAAGCAACTATATTTTTTACTTGTTGATACTCTTTTGGTAAGGTTAATGTTAAGCATTTTTCAAACGAATCTTTGATTTGTTCTGGAAAAAGATTTATTGACTTTAGAACTAAATTATTACTATCAATCATAGAGTTTAATGATATTAATAAATGATGTATAATTCAATCGAAATGAAAAATAATAAGCTGCGAACATATTTTTATGCTCTCCGGATTAATCAATGGTTAAAGAATTTTGTTATTTTTACAGCGATAATTTTTTCCGGTCAACTTTTCAATTTGGATCTTTTTACAAAATCTTTTTATGCATTTATCATCTTTTGTTTACTCTCATCAACCTCTTATGTCCTCAACGATATTATCGATTATCCATATGATACAAAGCACCCAATAAAAAAATTCCGACCAATTGCTTCCGGCGATCTTTCAATGCCTGAAGCTACGTTCATTGTCTTTGTTTTGAGTTTAGTTTCCTTAATATTAGCTTTATTTTTTTCCTTGCCGTTTTTTTTCCTTAGTTTATTTTTTATTCTTCTCCATTTTTTTTATTCGTTCACCTTAAAAAAACGACCTGTTATTGACATCTTTACTATTTCTTTTTCTTTTATGATTAGAACTTTTGCCGGTGAAATAGCAACCGGTTATCATATTCCTATTTGGCTTCTCTTAACAATCTTTTTTGGCTCTCTTTTTATGGCTTCGGTGAAACGCCATGCTGAATTAGTTGCTCATGGAATCAAAGCACGTTTATCCCTTTACCGTTATAACGAGCATTTTTTAGATTTTCTTACCTATACTTTTGGGACAGCCACAATCATTGCTTACTCTACCTATGCTTATGTTGAAAGACCACCACAGGCAGAAACAATAGTTTCTAAGTTTTTTAATCAAACGTTCCCCGGATTTGAGGCAAGAAAATGGTTAATGATTACCATTCCATTGATTGTTTACGGAATTGCCCGCTATGCCCAGTTATTATATGAAAAAGCTGAAGGAGAAAGGCCAGAGCGAACAATTACTACCGATATTCCATTAATCGTGACCATTGGTCTTTGGGGGGTTATCGTGGTCAGTTTGATTTATTTATTGTAGGTTTTTGCCCCTATATCACGTAGGGTATAGGGCAACCCTGAACCGTTTTATCGAAGATAAATCTGGTTCATGGGTTGTAGGTTATAAGCGGTTGACAATAATTTTTGATTATTTATTATTAATCTGTTTAACGAGTTTATTATTTAACGAGTTGATAAAACTCGCAAACTCGCTAAACTCGTAATAATTAATAATTAATTAAACATATGAAAAATCAAGATTCAGAAAAAAGACAGGCAGTGACAACGGCGATTGATGCGATTCAAAAACAGTTTGGACGTGGAAGTATTATGAGATTAGGACAATCTACAGTTGTTCCTGTCGATGTTATCTCAACCGGAATTCCAACTCTCGATACGGCTCTTGGAGTTGGTGGAATTCCTAGAGGAAGAATTATTGAAATTTTTGGACCGGAAGCAGCTGGAAAAACTACTGTTTGTCTTTCTTTAATTGCTGAAGCCCAAAAGGTCGGTGGAACAGCTGCTTTTATTGATGCCGAGCACGCACTTGATCCGGCTTGGGCTAAGATTTTGGGGGTCAAATTGGAAGATCTTTTAGTCTCTCAACCTGATACTGGAGAACAGGCTTTAGAAATTGCCGAAACCTTAATTAGATCCGGAGGTATTGATTTAGTTGTAGTTGATTCAGTTGCCGCCTTGGTTCCCAGAGCCGAGATTGAAGGCGAAATGGGAGATGCTCAGATGGGCCTTCAAGCTCGCTTAATGTCCCAGGCTTTAAGAAAATTGACCGGAATCGTCTCTAAATCAAAGACAACAATTATCTTTACCAACCAACTTCGACAAAAAATTGGGGTTTTCTTTGGTAATCCTGAAACCACGCCAGGCGGACTAGCTCTTAAATTTTATTCCAGTGTCCGAATGGACGTCAGAAAAATTGAAACATTAAAAAAGAACAATATGGTTTATGGAGCTAGAATCAGAGTCAAGGTAATTAAAAATAAAGTGGCTCCGCCTTTTAAAGAAGCTGAGGTTGTTATCGTCGCAACAGGAATAGATAAAGAAGAGGGAATAATTGATGCCGCAATTGCCGCTGGGCTTTTAGTTAAAAGCGGTTCGTTTATTAAATACAATGACAAAGTTTTAGGGCATGGAAAAGAAGAAGTAAAAGAAATTTTAATGAAGGACGCCAAAATTAGGGAACAAATTCTTAAGCAACTAATAAAAAAATAAATGGAAGATGATTTGATCCCACTTTTAAACATGGCTTTTTTTTATCTCAAATTCCGTCCGCGAACAATAAAGGAAACCCGCGACCATCTTTATAAAAAAGTAAGGACTACCCATTGGTCTCATGAGGCTGTTGATAAAGTAATTAATCATCTTATTGAATTTAAATTCCTTGACGATAAAGCATTTGTTGACTATTTGGTTAGGTCAAGGACGACCACTAAAGTTAAGGGAATTTACGCAATTAAACAGGAATTAAATAGGTTTGGAGTTGATAAAGAATTGGTTGATGAATATTTTGAAAATACTAAAATCAATGAAGAAGCATTGGCCGAAAAAGCTTTACGCCACCGCTGGGAAATAATAAAAAACCTTCCTAAACAAAAACGTTTTGAAAAAGCAATGTCATTTTTACAAAGAAGGGGATTTAATTATGATGTTAGTCGAAAAATTATTGAAAAGATGGAAGGCAAATAAGTTTATTTATCTGCCAGTAGAATTTTCTTTTTCATGATTTGAGCCTGATATTTTTCTTTTCCACTAATATTCCGTCTCCAATTTTTGAAAGTTATAGACCGTTTTAATTTTTTTGTTCCTGTTTTAACATATACCATGTAAAAAGTATACTATCTTTCTTGTCATTCCCGCGGAGGCGGGAATCCAGGACATCTGGATCCCCATTTTCACGGGGATGACAATCTGTGTCAAGAAAAGCAAACCCCTGCAAAAATAAATTGAATTTGTAGTTTTCAAAAAAAAGGAGTAAAATATCACTAATTAGAAATTGCTTGGAGTTATAAAAGTTAAATATTAATTATTAATTTCAAAATGAGTTTCCCACACAAATTTGTATCTTTTATTTTTGAATTTTAATCTTTGATATTTTTCTTCCTCCAGGCCTCATATAAATCATTATGTTAGTTAAATTTTTCAAGAAATTTACTTCGTTAAAAAAAGAGAGGGACGAACTGTTAGCTAAGGCTAGAACTGAGGCACAAACTATTACCTACAAAGCTCAGGAAGAGGCAAGAAAAGTCGCAAGTGATGTCCTTGAGGTTGAAAAGAGATTGGCCCATCGCGAAGAGCAGATTGAGGAAAAAGACAATGCTATTAATCGGGAAAGACAATCCGTCCAAGATGTCAAAAATAATGTTGAAACAATCAAAAAAGAACTGGAACAGAAAAAGGATCAGTTATTACAAAAGTTGGAAAAAATAGCCGGATTAACCAAAGATCAAGCTAAAGATTTATTACTTGCCGGTTGGGAAGATAAATTAAAAGGTGAAGTAGCTAAAAAAATCAAATCAGCTGAAGAAGAAGTTAAGCTTACCGCTGATGATAAAGCCAAACAAATATTAGTTGACGCAATCAGATACGGCGCTATTGACTATGTTTCTGAATATACTTTATCCGTCATCAACCTTCCAAGTGAGGATTATAAGGGAAGAATTATTGGTAAAGAAGGCCGCAACATTAGAGCCTTTGAAATTGCCACCGGTGTCGACGTTGATCTTGAAGAAGAAAAAGTTATTAAACTATCTTCTTTTGATGCCATCCGTCGTGAAGTGGCCAGAATGTCACTAGAGCGACTAATTAAAGATGGTCGGATTCAACCGGAAAGAATTGAAGAAATTGTTAAAAAAACCCGAGAAGAAGTAGATAAGATTATTTTTAAAGCCGGTGAGGAATTAGCCCACAGCGTTAGCGTTTTCAATCTTCCAACTGAACTAACTCAACTCTTAGGTAAGTTTAAATACCGTTTCTCTTACGGACAAAACATGATTGCTCATACCTTAGAGGAAACAAGAATTGGGGTTGCCTTAGCTCATGAATTAAAACTCGATGTTAATTTAGTAAAACTTGGTTGTCTTTTTCATGACATTGGTAAAGTGGTTACGGATAAAGAAGGATCTCATATTGACCTCGGAGTTGAAGTTTTGAAAAAAAATCGCTTTCCTCAAAAAGTGATTGACTGCGTTGCCAGTCACCATGAAGACGTACCTTTTACCAGTCTTGAAGCAGTTGTTGTCTATATTGCCGATGCCGTGTCCGGCGGCCGACCGGGTGCTCGACACGAAGATTTTGGTGAATATCTAAAAAGAATTAAAACTATTGAAGATATTGCCAAAACCAAGAAAGGCGTCAAAGAAGCTTATGCTTTACAGGCTGGTCGAGAATTAAGAGTGATTGTTCGCCCTGACGAAATCACTGATGATGAGGCTTTGATTACTGCTGAAAAAATTAAAGAAGAATTGGAACAAAAGTTTGAAGTTTTTCCAGGACAGATTAAAGTCACAGTTATTCGGGAAACTAGAGCTGAGGCTACAACTAAAATTTAACTTTATCTAGGGTCAGACCCTCTACGAGGGTCTGACCCTATTTTACCTCGTCCCATTGCTCCATAAATGATATAGATTGTTACAATAAGATATCTTAAATATAGATTGACAGGACGCCAAGATTTCACTATTCTTTGATTGTCGATTGTTTATCCTGGACCGAATTTATTCTGGTTTAGGATTAATAGTTAATAGTTAATTGTCTTCAGAGAGTGAGGTGATAATATATGACAAAAGCAGATTTAGTCGCTCAAGTAGCCAAGAAAGCTGGTCTAACCGCTAAAGCCGCCAAAGAATCCGTCAACACAGTTTTTTCCACCATGTCTGATGCTTTAAAAAGAGGTGAGAAAGTCGTTGTTACCGGATTTGGTACTTTTATGGTCCGACGTCGAGCCGCCAGAAAAGGAAGAAATCCTCAAACTGGGGCTGAAATTCAAATTCCAGCCACAAAAACACCTGGTTTTACCGCTGGAAAAAGTTTGAAAAGAATGGTGAAGTAAGATTTAAATAATCCCGACTGAGTTGGGATTTACCCCGCCCAAAAGGCGGGGTTTGTTGTATAATAGATATATACTTATGAAGAATTTTGGGCGTTATATCTTGTTAATTTCTTTCATCGTCCTCGTTCCCTTTGTTACATACTTTGTCTTAGGAGCTTCAGATACATTAGTAAAAACTCCTCAAGAAAAAGTTATTTACAACTTGCCATATCCAGGTCTTCTTCCAGACAGCCCTCTTTATATAACTAAAATTATGAGAGATAAAATTACTGACTTTTTGACTAGAGATAATTTAAAAAAGGCTGAACTTTATCTTCTATATTCTGATAAAAGAACATCTATGTCTTTGGTCCTTGCCTCAAAGGGAAAAAGCCAGTTAGCAATTGATACTTTTGTTAAAGGAGAAAAATATTTTCTCAAGATACCAGGACTATTAAGATCTGCTAAAAAACAGGGGGCTCAAGCTCCTTCCAGTTTCATTGAAACTTTAAAATTAAGCAATGCTAAACACAAAGAATTAATCGAAGAATTAATAAAAATCCTCCCGCAAGGATTAAATCAACCCTTGATACAGTTATCTGATCTTAATCAACAGGTAAAGTCCGAGATAGAATCACTCCCATAACAAACCCCATTAATAAAAAGTTCTGCTGCAAAGTCAACCAATAATGATCAAACAAACCTGTAAAGATTATTACAAAAATTAATATCCATAACTCTTTTGTTAACTTTCTTTGTATCAATTTATTGATTAATTGATACAATAAAAATCCGCCAATTATTAAGCCCGTTTCGCTTATAAAAAGAAGAAAAATATTATGAACCGGTTGGTTAAAAAATAAATAAAATTTTGAGGAAAATTTTGCCTGTTCGATTAAATAGCTTCCTAATCCGACTCCAAAAATTGGATAGCGCATAATAATAGTTACTGAATTTTTCATCAGTTCAATTCTTTTGTTAATGGTCAAAGGATCTGTTGTTGCCTGAAGAAAGATAAAAGAAACCATAATTATCATAAACAGTCTGGCGAGAACACATAAGCGGCATTTTATTTTGATAGAAGATTTTAAATAATAGATGATAGATAAAAACAAATAAGTTAAAATCGCTATTTTTGAAAAAGAAAGAAAGATTAGCAGACTTGAAGTTAATAAAAACAAATGCTTTAATACTAAATAATGGTTGAACTTTTTATTAGTTAAAACAAAAAAATACAAAATTAGGTAAAAACCGGCCATAGAATTTGGGTGAGAAAATGTTCCATATGGTCGTAAAAACTCAACTCCTTGGATTGCGGCTTTGGCCACTCCTGGTGTCGAAAGAGAAAGCAGCCTTTCACCAAAATAATAAAAAATCCCTTGAACTGAATGTTTGTTAATTAATTGAATTAGAGATAAAAATAGTTCAAATGAACCTGATATAAATAAAGTGACTAGAATATATTTTTCTTTTAAAGTCGTTAAGATTTTTTTAGCCAAAGAAAAAATTATCAAAAACTCAATAATTTTTATAAACCAATAAAAAGAAATCATTGGAAGACGTGAAAACCAAATATTAATTATTAAAAGAAATAGGCCAATAAGAATTTTTTTATTTTGGAAAAATTTAAATACTGTTTTGAAATTAAAAATCATTAACAAGAAAACAATCATATCAGTCAGGTAGACCGTTGGCGCCAGATAGTCAACCCGAACTCCGGAAAGATAAGAAAAGTCAAGAAAAAAGTGTTTACCTAGTTGGGTCGGAAGAAGTAAAAGAAATAAAAAAAATAATATTTTGTTAATCATTATTGATATTTTAATCTAAATTCGGTATTATTTCTTCACTATGGCGAACCTTAGGATCCCTGGACCAACTCCATTACCTCCGCAAGTTCTATCTTCACTCTCCCAACAAGTAATTAGTCATCGAGGCAAAAGTTATGAAAAAATTCATAAAGAAATCGTTACTAATCTCCAATATTTTTTTCAAACTAAAAATCCTATCTATCTTTTGACCGCCTCCGGAACAGCAGGATTGGAAACGGCTGTGGTTAATTTTTTTTCTCCGGGTGACTCGGTAATCTTCTTTACCTGTGGTGAGTTTGGTAATCGTTGGGCTGAGATAGGCAAAAGATATGGCTTGAATATCAATCAGGTCAAATTCCCTGAGGGAACCGCAGTTAAAAAAGAAATCGTTCAGCAAATTTTACAAAAAACAAAAAAACTTTCCGGAGTTTTTATTACTCATAATGAAACAGGGACGGGAGTCTTAAATGATCTATTTGCCATTGCTCCGATTGTCAAAAATCATCCTGATAAACCACTTCTTTTGGTAGATTCTGTTAGCGCTTTGGGCGGCGTCAACCTGCCAATGGATGATCTTAAGATTGACGTTCTAATTACCGCTTCCCAAAAAGCTTGGATGTCATCTCCTGGAATTTCTATGGTGGCTGTTTCTGAAAAGGCCAAAGAAAGACAAAAAAATTCAAAAATACCCAGGTATTATTTTGACCTTGCTTTATATGAAAAATTTAATCAAAAAAATCAGACCCCAACAACACCGGCGGTCTCAGTATTATTTAGCTTGAAAACAGCTCTCGAAATTATGAGACAACAGGGCCGAGAAAAAATATTCAAAAAACATTTTGAACTCCGAGATTATTTTCGAGGACAGATAAAAAAGATTGGTTTAAAATTAGTTGTTACTGATAAAGAAGCGTCACCCACGGTCACTTCTATTTGGCCGCCCGAAGGAGTTGATGAGGCTTCATGGAGAAAGCTCTTGAGAGAAAAATATAATTTGGTAATTGCCGGAGGAATGGGGGAGCTAAAAGGAAAGATTGTCCGGGTTGCCCATATGGGATATGTTTCAAAATCCGATCTTGATCAGGTTGTATCAGTATTTAAAAAATCATTAAAGGAAATTGCTTAAATTATGTTCAATATCTTAATTGCTGATAAAATAGATAAAAGCGTCATTAATCAGATTAAGAATCTTAAATTTTCTTTCAACTATCAACCGGAAATTACTCCTCAGGAATTGATTAAAATTATTTCAAACTACGAAGGATTAGTTGTCCGCAGCCGGACTAAAGTCACTCAAGAGGTTATCGATCGCGGTCATAATCTAAAAGTAATTGCTAGGGTTGGCAGCGGCCTTGATAATATTGATACTACTGAGGCAAAAAAAAGAAAAATCATTATTATCAATTCTCCCGACTCTAATTCCGAAGCGGTCGCCGAACTGACTTTGGGTCTAATTCTATCTTTACTGCGCAAACTTCCCCTCGCTTACCTGTCAATGAATCAGGGTCTTTGGATCAAAAAAGAACTTAAAGGAGAAGAGATTGAAGGGAAAAAAGTCGGCGTAGTTGGTTATGGTCATATTGCTAAAAAAGTAGTAAAACTTTTAACAGCTTTTGGAGCCAAGGTTGATTATTACAGCCGGACCAAAAAAACTAATTCTCTTAAATATATTTTCAAACATTCAGATATTATCAGCGTTCATCTGCCGTTAAATAATATTACAAAAAATTTAGTTAACAACAATTTGCTTTCCTTAATGAAGCCGACTAGTTTTTTCATTAATACTTCTCGAGGTGGAGTAGTTGAGGAAAAAGCTCTTTTAAAAATTCTTCAAGAAAGAAAGATCGCCGGAGCTGCCCTTGACGTATTTTGGCAGGAGCCTTTACCACCTGCCTCCCCTTGGAGAAAATTACCCAATGTTATTCTTACCCCCCACATTGCTGCCTCAACCAGCGAGGCCTTAAAAAAAGGCACAAAAACAGTTATTGACGAGGTTATAAAAATTTTATCAAAATAACAATATGAAAACTGATCGCTTTCAGGTAGAAGTAATCTTAATTAAGGACATCTTAGTCCATGAAGAACTGGATCCTTCAAATAGTAAAGAGTTGATTAATTTTCTCAAAAAAAGCCAAACTCTCAGTAATCCGATTATTGTGGCTTCTCTTGGAGGAAAAAAATATCTTCAATTAGATGGTATGAATCGAATCTATTCTTTTAAAACCCTCGGACTAAAAACCATTTCAGCCCAAATTGTTGATTATAATGATCAGGAAAAGATAGAGCTGTCTTCTTGGCTCCATATTTTGAAAGGTGATATAAAAGAATTTTTAAATTTTATTAAAGAGGATAAGTCCTTAGTTGTTAGTCAAGGAAAAATGGATCAGGTTGGACATCGGTATATCAAGGAAAAAGATTTTGGTCGACTTTGCTCGATCGTGACCAATAAAAAGGAGGTCTTTTTTATTTCAACCGGTGGTAATTTTTCTGAAAAAATAAAAAGAATGAACTATCTTGTTTATTTTTATAAAAACAATCTTTCCCGCGGAGCTCTTCCTTATACTTTAAATCACGACAGCGTCAAAAATTTTTTTAAGCAATATCCGAACGATAATATCATTGTTATTTTTCCTACCTTTACTCCCCAACAGGTTATTGAGTCAGCCAAATCCGGAGTATTATTGCCGACCGGCATTACCCGTCATTTAGTTAAGGGTCGAGTCCTTAATATTGATCTTCCTTTAAGTCTTTTTAATAACAAGAAGCCATTGAAAGAACAAAATGAAGAACAAGATAAAATCTTACTTAAAAAAAGGTCCCGACTTTATGAAGAAGCGACTGTTAATTTTGAATAAAAAATATTATGAAAGGATTTATTGATTTTATCAGGGAGCGGGGAGTGGTTGGATTTGCAGTTGCTTTTATTTTGGGTGGTGCGATTACTAAGTTAGTAGCTTCTTTAGTCACAGATATCGTTAACCCAATTTTGGGAGTGATTTTATCAAGGACAAAAAGTTTGGAAACAATGTATTTTAAACTTGGTCAGAATAAAATTCTTTGGGGTCATTTTGTAAGTTCGTGTATTGATTTTTTAATCCTCGCTTTTGTCGTTTATTTTGTTGTTAAAGGTTTTCGTTTGGAAAAAATCGACAAAAAGAAAGACCAAAACAAATAAAAAAATATAAGAACGTTTATAGCGGAAATGATATAAGCAAAAGGCATGCCTTCGATAACATTCATTACCGGCTCAATTCGTGGCACAGCCCAATCACGATAATGATTAATAAAACTTATAATTGATAAAAGAATAAACCAACCATTAAATTTTGTATTTTTTAAAGAAAAAAGTAATAAAAAAACAAGGGGTAATAGACTGTATCTTTCATGCATTTTAGTCAAAAATAAAAATGCCGCAAACGCACCGATAAATAAAGCCATGAAAAAATCTTCGGTTATTTTCTTGCTTTTTATAAGATGTAAAATAACAAAAACATTAATTAACCCAACAATTAAATAACCAAAATATCTGTAAGGAATTCCTAATAAAAATGGAGTAACATCTTTTATTCCTTTAAAACCAGTAATTAATACCCAAAAATTATAGGCACCATTGGTGACGAAGGGAAGACTTTGGGCGGCTAAGATTTTATTAATATATGTCTTATATGGGGATAAAGTAAAGGGAAGAAAGAAAAGACAAAAAATAACATTGGCTATGAATAGATTAATTATTGATTTTTTTATACCAAATTTTTTGATAAAAACAATAATATAAACAGGTAAAAAAATCAGGGCGGTTGGCTTAATAAGAAGCGCCAATGTAAACAATATTGTTGAAATAGTATTCCGTTTTGTATAAAGAAGAAAATAAACAGATAACATGACAAAAAAAATAGGAATTGAATCGATCTGCCCCCACAAAGCACTGTTATAAATAAAAGCTGGATTAAAAAGAATGAAACTAGCTGCAATAATCTGGCTTTTTTTGTTTTTTGGGATTATCTTTTTGGCAAAAAGTAGAACAAGACAGGCAATTCCAAGATCAGCCAAAATCGCCGGAATTTTCATCAGGGCTGCCAAAAATACGGTTTTTTCCAGAAAAAAAATAAAATTAGATGGGGTAAGTGAAATATGAAGATTAAACCACCAATAGATACTGTGAATTAAGGGATTCAAAAGCCTCATCACCACAAAAATGAAAATTGCCAACGGGGGATAGTTTGGAGTCAGGTTGGCAAAGACATTTGAAGACTGGGTTTCATAGAAATTGTGTGGACCGCGGACAAGAAAATCCTTTGCCCAGACCATATGATTGTTGACGTCCCAACTGTAGTCATAAAAAATTATTGAAAGACGAATAATAAGCCCGAATAAAAACAAGAAAAAAAGAAGGTGTTTTTTTATAAAACTCATTTTTATATTATAATGCAATTTAAATGCCACATATAAATAGAAATTTACTCGTTTTAATAATAATAATTATTTTAGCTACCGTTATGTATTTTATTTCCGGTTATCCGTAATTCCGACTTCAAAGGCGCTGCGTATTGACTTGAAAATATAGTCAATTAAATATAAAATAGTTCTTTACAATGCTCCAAACTATAAAGCGCCCAATTGATGTTGTTATTATTCCCGGTAGTCGCCACACCAATAAAGAATATTGGTACCCTCGATTAGCCGATACTTTAAGAAGTAAAGGTCTTACGGTACTTTATCCTCGCTTTCCCCCTTTTCCCCAACAAACTTTATCGGATTGGGAAGAGACTTTAAAACCTTTTGAAAATCAATTTACAAAAAATGCTATTTTTATTGGCCACAGTCTTGGCGGCCGGTTTTTGTTTAAATATTTGGGGGAACATCAGGCCGGCGGAGCCTTCTTTGTTTCCGCTCCCTTCCAGCCGGAAGAAGATCTTTGGAAAACAAATATGAGAACTGATTTTAGAGCGAGAATATTGTTGGATTTTTTTTGGTCGACTACCAATGGGACTTTTTTTGAAGAACCAGTTAATTGGGAAGCAATAAAAACAAACGTCAAAAAAATCCACCTTTTTTATTCTACTCATGATTTACTCATCCCTGAAAAACATCCGTTGGAAATCCAAAAAATTCTTGGAGGAGAGATTCATTGGATAAAAAACGGCCGCCATTTGGATGTTGGCCTGGAAAAAATCCCAGAATTAACCAAAACTATCCTAAAAGTCTATGATGAAATTCATCATGCCCATTTAGAGGGATATGAAAAAAGAGGAACAGAACGTTGATTTTATATTTGGTGGAAATAATTTTAAATTCTTAAATTAACCCCTTTTTTTTAAAATTTCCATTATTTAGATTATAATTACTTCATATGAAAATCATTAACCGTAAATTCCATCGCGAGTATCGTGAGATTGAAAAATATGAGGCGGGGATCGTCTTGACGGGAGCTGAAGTAAAGTCTATTAGAGCTGGGGGCTTACGGATTGACGATGCCTTTGTCCGGATCATGGGCTCTGAAGTCTATCTAATCAATGCTGATATCTCGATCTATAAGTTCGCCCGCAATGATACTTACGAATCAAAAAGATCCAGAAAATTATTATTACACAAAAAGGAACTTTTAAAGTTAAAGATAAAAATGGTTTCAGGTGGGTTGACTTTAGCCCCCGTTTCCTGCTATAATAAGGGGCCTCATATCAAGTTGGAAATAGCGTTGGTAAAAGGCCGAAAAGATATAGAAAAAAGAAAAATAGAAAAGAAAAGAGATATTAAGATTAGGGAAGAAAGAGAAATGAAAGAATATGTTAAAATGTAATGGGGATGCAAGGCATCGACGGGAAATTTGCACTTTTAAAAATGGCTTAGACGCACCTATGCGTTAAATGGAAAAACTTAACTGATAATACAGAATTGTCAGAAGCTCAACAGTATGCTTTTGCGAGACCAATGCTTTTTGCAGAGGATCTTAATTTAGCATATAACTAAAGCTCTCCCTTTAGATTTTGTCCGGTTCAATCTATATGGGGGATAAACCAATCGGAATAAGGCGAGATAACCTTACTATTTAGTTATCGAGTCCACAATTTAGAAATAGCTTTCCGAAGCGCTTTGATTACACAAGCGATCGGAATCGAGTAAAAATAATCTATTCTAAGCTAAACCTTTTTATTAGTGTTTTCTCGGACGCGAGTTCAATTCTCGCCATCTCCACAAACTATTGTGACAATCTAAAGTAGGTTAAGTCCGCGCGATATTTTATAATGAAATTGTTTTTTTTGGAGCAATTCTTGAGCGACTTTTTCATACTCTTTATATGAATGTTGTTTTATTATTTCCTCAATTAAGTAATCTTTCCAAACAATACCAAGTTGCATATCGAGATTAAGAATTATTCCCTCTTTCTTACTCTTGATTTGCTGTATTGGGAATGATTCTACAATTTCTATACCTGCTGAATAAACCCCCAGGAATTTAACAATACTGCCCGGAGCTTTTATAAGTATCTGTTCTGTTATGATCTGGGCATTTTTTTGTATTGAAAAAACAGGTGATCCAGAATTACCAGCAAATGCCGAAACGTCAATAATAAAACAAGGGTCACCATCAAAATCATAAGAATATTCACTCGCAACACTTCCTGTTTTGTAAATAGGAAGGGCATTCTTTTTATCAAAATACATACGGGGATAACCTATCAAAGTAACTGGGTCAGATGGAGAGACATCAATAGTAGGGTCTTCAAAATTTTTACCGACGGTTTGCCATTCTGGCTTTACCGGTAGCGAAAAAAACATTGGGATCAAGGCTATGTCTACTACTGAGTTTGAATGATCTATCCATATTTGTTTGCCACTGTTAGTGAATAAAGGAATTTCAATTCCCACGACGGGTTTCGGATCGTCTTTATCCATATGATAGTAAAATACAATTGAATCACCTATGGGCGTTGAAGTTCGTTGAGTGGGATTATTTCCTGTGAGCACGTGGTAATTCGTGACAAGAAAAGTGCCCGT
The DNA here is from genome assembly GCA_038064615.1 of Patescibacteria group bacterium. Taxonomy (GTDB): domain Bacteria; phylum Patescibacteriota; class Microgenomatia; order UBA1406; family GWC2-37-13; genus GWC2-37-13. Next base: position 84,345 of record JBBTSR010000001.1, on the reverse strand, counting down.
AACTTCATCCCAAGTTGAAGAATAATAAAATCCCGTTCCCCCAGAAACAGGATTGCCATTGCTACATAATTCTATAGGAGTTGTAATCAACGATAATGGATTTACCATATATCAGTATTATAATACTTGTTCAGATATCGCCACATGAGGATAAGTTTGAATTATAATTTATCTATGAAATTAAGGCTTAATTTTAATTCTGAACAGGAATTCCAAAACTTTTGTAACCAGTTATTTTCTGCAGAATTACCTTCCTATCAGGCTATTGAAGGTTCCGGTGGAGATAAAGGGATTGATGGTCTTGATAAAAACACAGTATTCCAAATATTTTTTCCAGATATAAAAAATCGTATTAAAAGCAAATATATTGATAAGATAAATGAAGATTTAGTAAAAATCAAAAATGCCATCAAGGAAAATAAGTTAAATATTGAGAGGTGGATTATTGTTATTCCTGAAGACTTAAGCGCCGATGTAATAATATATTTGCGGAAAAAATCGGAGGAGACAGGGATAGAATGTATAGGGTGGGGCGCTTCTAAACTAACAGAATTACTTGGTAAATCCCCTCATATAAAAAAATCATTTCCATCAGTCTTTTCACAAGACATAGAAGAAGAATTAAAAGAATTGTCCGAGAAAATAGGCGTTCTGTTTAATCCAAAATAACCGATTCAGGAATAGAGATTGTTGGAGATGAGGATTTTACAGAGCAAAATGCCGCAATAGATCGAGAATACCGTAATAAATCACAAGGAGCACAAAATAGGTTTGGAGACTCAAGCGCCTCTTTTGCCGCTGATCAAATCTTGAGGGAAGAGGCAGGTAAAAAGAAAAAGGACTTAAGAAGAAAAAAAGAAACAAGTGATAAAATGTATGAGCTTATGAAAAGGGATATTGAGGCTCAATTCCAAGAAATAATCCAAAAGAAAAGAGACGAGTTCGCAATAAGGGGTCTTTCTGGGTCAGGAATAGAAAGCCGAGCAATTGGTTTGATCGAAATTAAAAAGAACGGGGAATTAGAAAAGCTAAAATTAAGGTACGGAAAAAAATAACCTCCAATTGTTGTTTAAATACCTTCATGTGATAAGGATCGATTTAAGTTAGCCAGCCGTGGATACCACCACCGCCAAACATACTCTTCAATTTGGTTCAATAAAGCGGTAATCTTGTCCACCAATTTTTATTCAATCAACCCTTTCTTTTTTAAATCATCAAGAATCAGTTTAACTGCTGGGGCGGGGTCGAGACCTTTGACGTATTCTGCGTGAGAGAAATAGGCGATTTCGTCGATCTCTGAGCTTGACTGGACTTCACCCGAATGAGAAGCGGTATAGCAGTGAACCCGAACCATGACTCCTTTATCCTTACCATAAGCCTGAGCTTCAAAAACTCCATAAAAATCAACGGTCTTTGGATCAATATCTAGCCGGATTTCTTCTTTTATTTCCCGTATCAAGGCCTTGAGATTATCTTCACCTGCGTCAAGCTTCCCACCGGGCATATAAAATATCTTTTTCGATTTTGGCCGGACTAATAGAAGCTTTTTATTCTTTATATGAATCAAGGCAACCGTCTCAATAATTTTCTTCATACTAATTGCTCGCAATCAATGATTTATGGAGGCGTCTTTTTTTTGTTTTTCTGGAAAAGTTGCTGGAAAGGACGCTGATGTTGCCGTCAACCTCAAGGATTGCCAAATCAACGGCAGAAATATTTTTAACTCCATGCTCTCTTATTGCCGCCTCCAATTCATCATGTGATATTTGCGCTTTTTCCAAATGTTTATGAAGAATTCTACCTTGGTAGACCAACATTATTGGACTTCCCTGAATCGTTTCGCTTATTCTTTTCGATTTATAAATTAAATTTTTTAAAATCCAGTTGACAATAAATAATGACACGGCGGCGATTAATCCACCAACTAAAGTTGTGTTGGTCCCAACCATGGCCGCTTGTAATGAATTACTTATTAATAAAATAAAAACTAAATCAACGACGGAAAGTTGAGTAAGTTCTTTTTTACCAAAAAGCCTAATCGCGAGTATCACAAACAAGTAAACGATGGCTGAACGAAGTGCTATTGAAACTAACATAGATTTATTATACTGTATATATTATCAGTTAAAAAGTTTATGGAACAAAAAATTAATCGCTATATCAAAGGCCACATGATGACAATGTTGATTGTAGTTTTAAGCAGTTTTTTGCTTCTATTTCTCGGTGAGTTTTTTCTTTACCGGAAAATTATGTATCTTAATCAGACTGTTTCTGAAGGATTAATGCAAATTAAAGAAGCTGCTAAAAGTAGTCCGTTACCAACAATTTTTATGAAAAAATAACACATTATGGAAAATAAAAATTTCTCCGGAAACTTTTTAGCGGCAGTTATATTTACTATTCTTGGTTTATTGACCATTAAGTTTTTTAATATTTCTTATCCCATGACAATTGTCAGCACAACCCAATCTTCTGAGTTGGCTGTCGTTGGAGAGGGAAAGGTGGAGGTTACACCAGATACTGCCTATATCAACGCAGGGATAACAGTTGATAAAGCATCATCGGTTGGCGAAGCTCAAAAAAAAATTAATGAAACTAATAATAAAATTATTGATGCTTTAAGAGGGATCGGAATTGAAAAAGCTGATATCAAAACTTCAAATTATTCCATTAACCCAAATTATAAATATGAAAATAATGAAAATAGAGTCGATGGATATAACGGAAGCGTCACTATTGAAATTAAAGTTAGAAATCCACAATTGGCTTCCCAGGTAATGGAGACTACTACAACGGCTGGAGCTAACCAAATTAGCGGATCTCGTTTTGTTGTTGATAAACCAGAACTTTACCGTGAAGAAGCCCGTAATGCTGCTATAAAAAACGCTAAAGATCAGGCGCAAAAAATTGCTAAAGATCTTGGAATAAAATTGGGTAAAATTACCAATATCGTTGAATCTTCACCTGACAGATCTGTTCTTCCCATTTATGCAAAATCATCGGCTGAAGGGCTTGGAGGCGGAGGAGGCCCAATAATTGAGCAAGGGTCTCAAACCATAACATCAGTAGTGACTTTATATTTTGAGAAGAAATAAATTCATTCTATTTTAACCAACTCCAGCTCGACGATCGTATTGGCTGGCATAATAATAGATTTTTCTCCATTGAATTTTAGTTCGCCGTTTACTGGTTTAAGATTTAATGATACCTCTGACCGGCCATCTAAATATTTTTTTGTCAGTTTATAATTATCTCCATCTAAATTTTTGAAGACTACTGGAACGGCTTCATAGTTCCGGCCCGACTCATCATAATTGGTTAGAATTAAGGTAATTTTATCTTCTTTTGTTTTACTGGCAATGGCGCTGACATTACTTCCTTCTCCCTCAACTATTAATTGATTCCCTTCTAAGTCGTTTAAAAGTTTTAGGGCTTTATAACGAGGTTTTGGACTTCCATCGTAGTTTAAAATTCCCCAAGAAAGAGTTGCTCCGTCTTTAATCTCAAAAAGAAAAGCTAATTCTAATCGGGCATTTAGTAGATTTCTTAAAGAAGCAATTGTATGAGCAGCCCCAACTGCAGTATCGGCGATCGGATTTTTTTCTGAATCATAACCCCATTCCGAAATTATTTTAGGCAAATTTTCGTATCGGTCATATTCTGGATTTTCTCCTAACCATTTATTTAAATTAATGATGTCCTTAGTGTAGTTATCGGTTTTTTTAGAATAATGATGCCAGCTTAGGAAATCAATTCTTAAATTATTAGCCGCCACAAAATCTAAAAATTTCTGAATCCAGTTTTTGTATAAAGCCGTTGTTACCGGTCCGCCAATTTTAAAAGGTAAAGTATTTTGCGCTTGGCTCACCCCTTTAACTGAATAAAAATACAAATCATTGTAATTTTTTCCGCCTGAATATCTCCACTTACCAAAACTTTCCAAATCTGGTTCGTTCCAGACTTCATAATAAATATCGGTTTTCCAAAAATTTTCTAAAGCGCCGCATGGCAAAACTGTTTCTTTGCTACTGTAATGTTCAACGGTTTTTTGAACCAAAAAAGCCCATTCATTCCAATTTTTCGGCTTGCCAATTAAAGATCCATCATCTGACATTGTGGGGGGCATATAACCAAGGGAAAAAAATGGCTTTGCTCCGGTATTATAAATATCACAGACCGTTTCATCTAGTTTGGAAAAGTTAAAAGAAAGATTTCCTGATGAGTTGCGACTAACTACATCATAAAAATCGTAGATATGGTCAAGTCTAATATATTTTGGATAAAGTCCGGAAACCTTGGAGACGACATTTGTCAACATTCTCACTCCTGCCTCTTCTCCTCCCTGGGCCAGTGCTTTCCAACGGTCAGGAAATGGCCCGGAGGTTTTATTTGTATCAATGACAATATTGGCTTTTACCGAGGCTGCACGGGAAAAATATTGAAAGGAATAAAACAGAATAGGAATAGCAATAACCAAAATTGCCATGAAAATCACCAGTCTTCTGAGCATATTCTTATTCTAACTTATTCATCTGAATTACGCTGAATAAAATTAAAATTCCGCCGAATATTTCTTTTAAATTTGGAATTTCACGATAAAACATTAAACCTATCAACACGGCAAAAAACATTTCTAGAGTTAAAATATTTGCCGCAATTGAGGTTTTTATATGTTCAAATCCATAGTTGGTAAAAAATATCATCAATACATTTGCCAATCCTGCTATTGAAACAATAAAGAATCCATTCCAATTCCAATTGTTGATTGGCAACCCTTCTTTCATAAATAAAGAGGTAATAAACATGAAGATAAATGCAATAAATAAGAGTATTTGAGTTATTTCAACGTTATTAAGTAATTTTGTTTGGTATTTTCTAAAAATAATGCTTAGAGAAACAAAAAAAACAGACATTAAGGCAAGTATTTCTCCCTGTCCCAAGGAAAAATTAGAAAAATCATTTATTGAAATTATGATAACGCCAATAAATGATAAAGTAATGAAAAATATTTTTTTTGTAGTTACTTTTTCTTTTAATATTAAAAACCCAAGTACTGCCGTCATGGGAAGTGAACCAATAAATGCAACTGTACTTATATTTTCGTTAACAAAACTGCTTTATTAAACAAAGCTGCTCCTAATAAATAATAGGCAGCAGCTCTGAATATCAGAAGTAACCATTCTGTTCGGGTAATCTTTTTCAGTTTTTGAAAATCAAAGCTCGTCCCAAATATCAAAAATCCTATTATCAAACCAGCTAAGATTCGAAGATAAAGCTGTTGAAAAAATCCAAAACTTACAGATAGATATCTGGTAAAAAAACCAAAAGAAGCATAAGTAAAAGCGAGTCCAATTAGTGCGAGTATGCCTTTTTGTTTATTGGAAAGATTCATTAACTCTAAATTATAGCTCAAACCCTAATCTTTTTTGCGTGTTTTTGGAGCCAGAGGGAGATTTAATGTAATTATCAACTGGATCCCCGTCTTCACGGGGATGACAAACATTAATAAATTAATTGTTCGTTTGGGTAACATTATTATCTAAGCGAATGCGGGGGTATGTTAAAATTAATACCTATGTTAAATCAACGTATAGAGAAACTCAGAAAAATTTTAAAAGAAAAAAATTTGAACGGTTTTTTGATTTCAAATTATTACAACATCCTTTATCTGACCGGGTTTAAGACGCTGACTGCGGACGAGAGGGAAGCATGGGGACTGGTGACAAAACAAAATGTCTATTTATTTACTGATAGTAGATACGCTGTAGATAATAAATTTTTAATTTTAAAACTAATAACGCCGGAGAAAGGTTTAACCAAACATTTGCAGAAAATTGTTGTTGAGGAAAAAATTCAACGGTTGGGATTTGAGGGAGATGATTTGAAAGTTAATGAACTGCAAAGAATCAAAGATTATTTAAAAAAAGTTGAATTTGTTTCTTTGGAAAAATTAATTATTAAAATTCGCGAGATAAAAGACACGGAAGAAATAAATAATATAAGAACCGCCTGTCAAATTGCCGACCAATGCCTAAAAGATATACTTCAATTAATCGAAGTGGGAAGAACAGAAAAAGAAATTGCTTTCAAAATAGAATTTTGGTTAAAAGAAAAAAAACAGGATTTATCTTTTTATCCGATTGTTGCGATCGACAAAAATTCCGCCGTACCACATTATGACACTAGAAACGGGAATAATGAAAAAGTTAAAGAAAACTCAATCATCTTAATTGACTTTGGCGCCAAATATCAGGATTATCACTCAGATATGACAAGAATGATTTTTGTTGGTAAACCGACCGATGAAATAATTAATACTTATAACAAACTTTTTGAATCTCAAACTAAAACTTTGCAATATTTAGCCTCATCCAACCTACGAGGTTGTATGGGCAAACAAATTGATCAATTTTGTCGTCAACAATTAACTTACTCACATTCCACCGGTCATGGTGTTGGCCTACAAATTCACGAGTTCCCAAAAATTTCCTTTACTTCAACTGATGTTTTATTGCCTAATCAAGTAGTAACAATCGAACCCGGAGTTTATTTTAATGATAAATGGGGGATGAGGATTGAGGATACGGTTTTGATAAAAGAGAATAAAAAAATTGAGGTTCTAACGAAGTTTGATAAAAAATTATTAATTATTTAATTCCGCCTTCATCTCCGTCGTTTTCTCCGCTTCTTTCTTTTTTGGTTTTAAAACTTCAACTGTTTCCTCTGATTTAGTTTTTAGTTTTTCCGTTACTTCTTTTTCCCTATCTATCAGAGTTTTAACCGTTCTGGCCGCCTCAATTTTTGCCTTAAGATAGGTGACTAACTGATCACCGGAAAGGTTATTAACCAAAAATATCGGTAAAATAAAACCAATTTCGTCAAGGGCCTGAGCCTTTAGTACCTTATCATCTGATAACAATTTATTTAGTGTATTAGTAATCAAAACAATGTCATATTCCACCCATTCACTACGGGAGCGAAGATTCTCTGTCTTTGGAATTTCTCCCTTTTCATAAGCATTGATCCACATTTTTTTTACTTGCTCATACTCATCCAATGTCACTGCCGGGGAAACGGCGATTATTTCCTCAATATTTTTTTTCGTATCGGAAGTCAAAATTTCGGTAGGCTTTGGTAATGTTTTTATTATGCTCTCTTTTTCAGCAATGTTAATTTTAGAAACAATAAATGATTTTATAAATCGATTAGCAATCGGGTCAGCTTTTGAGGCCCGACTGGAAAGCTCGCTTCTAATATTCATATATTTTTGTCTTTCCGCCGGAGTTGAAGCCTGGATTGGATTTTTTAAATAATTAATATTTTTATTAGTAGTTTCATTAAGGGTTTTGTTGGTTTCAAAATGGGCAATATCGGTGATATTACTCGCTTTAATATTAAGAGATCTACTAATATCTTCAGTTTTTGCTTTTTTTATTTCCTCTATTGTTTCTATTCTTGTTTTAACCGTTGCTCCTATTTCCCTTGGGATTTTCATCTCTACCCCTACATTAGAGTTAATATTAGCTGGAATTGGGGTTGGAGAAGGTGAAGGTCCGCCTGGATGCCCAGGATTTAAATTAGCCAACATCATATTTTTCATAGCATTAATTCCTTCACAACAATAATCTCTAAAGATTCTAAGTAAAAACCAGGGAAAGATTGTCACGGCCCAAAGCATTATTAAGGTAATAACATATTCGACAAAAGTATCGACATAATTTCCATTGTTTGTGACTGAAACCTTTTGTGCTGGCCCGCCATATAATATACTTGTTGCCGATGGATAGATATAACCGGCCGCGGTATCAATCCGAGAAAAATCAAAAACGAAAGGAATCCCATATTTCCAAATACTAGCTAATCCTCCAAGAAATAAAGCTAATAATGGACCGTAAAACACCCATTGGAAAAATACTCCAATCCAGATCATCCCAACATTTTTTATAAAAGCAAAAGATAGAAGAATCGCCAAAAACGGAGAAACAAAAAGCAAAAACCATAAAATTATTTTTCGCAACAATAACATTCCTCCCATAAAATAGTAGCTCCCGTTGGTTAGTTTAAGCATGAAGATTTCCGTCTTAGCCGCCTCTTGAACCCGAATATTTAAGTCGCGGCAGCCAACAAAATCCGTATAATTTTTTTCTTGACTGACTCCAGAAAAATAAATATTAAAAAGATCACTTCCTCCTAAATTTTCAATGAAAAACTTCATCATTATCTCAGATAATTGAATTACAGTGATAACGATCGTAGCTGAAAAAGCAATATAGAGAATTGCGGTTAAAATTTTGGTAATGGCCGGCCAAAGTTTAATCCCCGTTTCAAAATTAGTCCGCTGACCAATAATTATTCCTAAACCAAGTAAGGCTGCCGTTAAGATGACTAAGAAATAACTTAAATTTCTGGCTGTTCCCCATACTTTTGTCAAAACCGGATGATTATCGATAGCCGCATGAGTCGTTACCCAATAGATAAATTGACGGGCTCTATCATTAGCCTTTCCTTGAGCGGTAACTTCAGGGTCTTCTATCCAAATATGATATTTTGCGGGGTCTGATTTAAATTTATTATAATCATCATTCACGCATAGTTCGCCTTTACCTTGTTGTTCGTAAATATTATTAAGTTCAGGAGGACAAGCTCCTCTTTTACCAGTATTACTATCTGGACACAATAAAGGAGTGGTTTCAAGATTTTGAGCAAAAACAGGACTCAAATTAGCCAATAAAAAAAAGCTTGTGAAAATAATTAATATATTTTTTATCCAATTGAATCTGTTCATGTTTTTTTAAAAACAAAAAGACTGATACCAGCAGCTACAAAAAAAAGTGAAGCTAATATAACCCCTTGAACAGTAGATTTGCTTTCCCCGCTTTTTGGTAATGATGTGGGAATCGGAGCTGATGTTGGTCCAGGTGTAGGGGTTAAGGCTGGATTATAAAGGGCACAAAGTTGAGTCGACCCGGGCCCGGTGGCAATTAATTTATAAGTTACATAAGCAAATACCCCTGAGCCTGAGTATGGACTGGTCGAAGACCCTGTAATTAAAAGCTTGTCTCCATCTTGAACATCGGCCGAAACCGTCGTAAAAGTATCACCGGGCGAAACCGAAATAAATTCTAAATATTGGGATTGATGTGTCATCCCAATTGAGGTTGAGGATAAAGATTTTCCCTCCGTGTTAATATTAATTGTGAACTTTACTTCTTGGCCTCTTACTAATTGCTCGGTGGGAGCAATTAAATCAAAAGTTAAAGCAAAAACCGATGAAGTGTAAAACATAAAACCTAAAACACATAATAACACTGATAAAAAAATTTTCATACTATTATCTTAATATAACAATATTGTTCATCTCTTTTCAACATTAAAAAGCGGCCCAACTATTGAAATGCTTGCGGGTGCACGTAAGTTAAATCTATTTTTAAATTCATCTCCTCCAAATCTTTCTTCCCTTCCATTCTCAACTATTACTATTTCTGTTGTCCTACCGCCCCCAAAATCTACCCCTATTATTCTTACATCTGTTACACTATTAAAGGGATTACTTAACATTGACTTTACTTTATCGGTGTTCCAGTTTTCTTTTCCTGTAGGATTTGATTTATCAATTTGATAAAGATTATCGGTCGTACCCGAATCTTTTTTTACCAATAAAAGAGTATTGGCAATATCTGCCACTTCTGACGGCCGAAGCCATGCAGATTTTCCATATTCTCCCCGCGAGCCTTGAGCAGTATAAAAACACTTTGATTCCTTATCATAAGCCCTTTCATTAAGCTCCGAAAAACTACTTACTCCGGAAGATGTATCGGCAAAGTTTTTTGTCCACCCAGTTGAACCTCCCCAAACTTCAGCAGAAGTATGAGTATATCCTCCAAAGGTTGATGCAAACCATGCTTTAATTGGTTGTCCACCTGAAACCATTACTTTTCCCTTCGTTGCATCAACAGCTTCATTCCACCTTCCACCTTTTTCACCATCTTGAAAAACCTGACAATCTTGAGAATCACATATGGATCCCGCTCCATTATTTGTGTACGCCATAGCAAATGATCGAGCGGCAATAGCCTGTGCTTTCAATGCTTCCATATTCCAGTCTGCAGGCATTTCATAGATTCGTTTTACATAATCTTCCAAAGAATAATCTGGACTGTGGCCATCAACCCTTATTCTTGCGTCCATATCTTGAAGAGATTCGTAATTATAATAAGCCCTAAGAATATCTTCATATTTTTGATTAGCATCTGCTCTTCCCTTTGCTCCGTACTGATTCAATCCAACCCTATGAGGTATGCCATATGTGTAAAAAGCAAAACCTGTCCCAAATCCAGGGTTTAAATTTCTATCATCAACACATTCTATTGCTGAGCCGGCCGATCTTGAAAGATTTAGCCCGGCAATTCTACTAGCTATAAGTTGTTGTTGTCTCGCCGTAAGCACAGCAATTTCCTGTCGTTTGCCGGCAATTTCTCTCGCGATAATTTCAGACTGTTTGTCCACTTCTATTTTCAATTTTGCCAATCCTAGTTTTTCTGTTACTAAATTTTTTTTAATTTCTTCAAGGTTTTTTACATATAGAACTATTTTGATAATCATTTTTTTATCTTCGTCAACGATCGATTTTTGATAAAAAATTTTTCTTAAGGAAGAGGACAGATCGTCTGATACTAAGACACTTAAAAAAAGGGTTGAGTTTTTATTTACGTTTTTGTAATAAGATTTTGCCCTCTCATTAAGAAGTTCTCTTTGATACGTTAGGGCTTCTTCACCTTTTTTTACCTCGATTTCTTTTTTGATTATCTCTTTCTCTAAGCTACTTATTTTATTTTTAATTTCGTTTAACTTTGCAGATAAGTTTTGGTAATTTACCTCTTCCCCTGCCAGATCTTTTTTTAGCGAATTAATCGCATTATTGATATCATCTATTTCATCCGCTCTGACCGATAAAAAAAATGATAAAAATATTACCAATAAAAATACTCCAACAAAAAATTTCTTCATAAAATCATTATAACAATGCTGTGACTGTTTTTTTGCTATACTAAAAATGTGAAAAAAATACTTATCTTTATTTTGGTTTTTCTACTATCCGCCAGTATTATTAATACTGTCTTGGCTCAAACTCGTTACGCTGCCTGTGATCTTTGTGGATACTGTCCTCCTAATCTAGCCCCGCAAAGCTGGAAAGCTTGTCAAAAATGTCTTTATCCTAACATTAATCCCGATTCAAGCACTAAGGAAAGTTTGATTGTTAACCCTGAAACCAATCTTCCACCCGCACCAGTTCTTGGTCGCCAGTATACATTTTTAGGATGTATAAAAAGCAGTGAGGGTTTTACCGAAGAAGGAGCAGCTGGAGGTGTTGTTCAATCGCTTTTAAATATTGTTTTTTCGATTTCTGGCGGGATTGCCTTTCTTTATTTGATATATGGATCATATACTATAGCTACCTCACAAGCTAATCCAGAAAAACTTAATTATGGAAGAAGGGTTATTTACGGAGCTATTGCCGGCTTAATCTTTACTTTAGGTTCCGTTTTTATTGTTAAATTTATTGCCTCGGGGATATTAAAGATACCGGGATTTGGGGAATAATATTATTTTTTCCCTACTTTTTTTAAGAAGCTTCCCCCGACTAAACCAAAAAGAAGTAAAGGGATAAATAAAGTTGGCAAACCGGTAGCGGGAATAGACTTTGCCGTTGATGTATTGGCCGTCTGATTGTTTTGTTTATAGAGATTATTTTCGCTTGTCTTTGTTACAGTAATCGTCGTTGGTTTTTGAGTTGGTGTTGGAGTAGGGGAGACCTTACCAAAATTAAAAAAGCCGCCTGTTTTTGAAGCTGTCGTTGACGATGTTTTGCTTTTTAAATTAATTTTACCTGTAATCACAGCAAAAAATACCAAGACGACAACCAAGCCCAAAACAAATGAAATTACCTTATTAAAACTATCCATATAGTATTTATTATAGCATATAATTGACATAGTTCAAGTTTATTAGTATTCTTGTTTATATGAATGAAAATCCTCAAATAAAGTTTTCATGGAAGGCACCTTTGCGACCTTATAAAAAGCAGTCTACCTTGATTCTTAAATTTTATTTGACTGTTGCTCTTTTATTATCTCTTATCGTATTTTTTTTCGGAGATAAAATCTTAATTATTCCTATTTGGGCATTAGTTTTCATTTTTTATGTCCTAACAATTACTCCCCCTCCAAATGTAGAAAATAAGATTACTACTTTTGGAATTGATGCGGCTGGAGTTACTTTACGCTGGGAAATGCTTTCTCATTTTTATTTTGGAAAACGGTTTGGTTTTTATACTCTGACAGTTGTTTCCCAATCTCCATATTTCTATCATCTTTATTTAGTTGTCCCGACCGATGAAATGAAGAAAAAATTAATTACAATTTTATCCGCCCATCTTCTTTATCAAGAAACCCCTCAAAAAACTATTACAGACAAAATGCTTGATTGGGTTTCCGTTCTTGTCCCGGATGAAGAAGAGGTTGCTATTGGAGAAGATCTTCAAGCCGTTTCTGAAAGATTGAGGCGGGCATCTCTTTAATACCAAAAGTCCTCCCCCAGGCCAAAACGCCTTCGTCGCTGGTTACCAAAAAACCATCAACTTCTTTTGATAAAACTATTAAATCCAAGTCGGCTACACTATCTAAAAACCCTGTTCTAGTCGCATTACGATAACGGTCACGAAAGTTTTTTACAAATTTTCCAATTGCTATTTGAAAATCTTTTTTTGAGTCAAATTTTTTACCTGTTGTCATTTCGCCCGCCTTAACAATTTCCTCTTCGGCAATATTGAATCCTCGATAGCTCCGATTGCGGATATCTTCTACTAATCGATAAAAAACCTGACTGGAAAAATTTGTAGCCGACTGATTGGGTGATTTAATATTTATGACAGATAAAAAATCCTTAATGAATTCTTGATTTTTGTCTTCAAAAAAACTTAAAAATTCATCAACAATTCTTGGGGGCATATAAAAAACAGCCTTTGAATTTTTTTTAAGTTTTTTTATCATTTCTGTAAGTTTTACAACAATCCTTTCCGTAGTTTTCCCCATCCCAAGACCTGCCCCAATGTTAAAAAACAGATTAGTATCTAAAATAAATGATTCCATAGCTTAGTTTATCAAGTTATAAAGTTCATCAAGTTTATAAAGATTTTTTCTTGATAAACTTGAAAAGCTTGGAACTTGACAGACTATTCTTGTATGCGGACCGGCATGATTATGTGAAAAAAATTATTAACCCCTTCTATTTTAAAAACGGCCGGAGCATCCGATCTTAACAGTTCAATTATAATTTTTTTCTTTGAAGCGTGACTTAAAAAATCAATTAAATATTTATAATTAAAGGCAATTTTTTGCGTCTCTCCTTCGATCTGCGCGTCCTGATAAACAACATCTTCTTCTCCTTGTCCAACTTTCGGAATAAATTTTACCGAATCTTTTTCCACTTCCATTATTATAATATTGGAAAACTCCTTAGAAAAAACCGAGACTAACTTTACACTTCTTAAAAATTCCTCCGCATCAATAATCACAGTGGTTTTTTTCTCGGTCGGAATAACTTTCTCAAAAGGAGGATACTCACCCTCGATCATTCGCGCATAAATATCATTGTCCCCGATAAAAAAAGCCAAAAGCTTTTCATCTTTTAGATAGCTGAATTCAATTTCTGTCTCTTGATTAATAAACCTCTGTGCGTTTATTAAAAATCCCGCGGAAATAATCATTGAAGCAAAGGGGAGGCCTTTTTTTAATGTTAAAATAGAAAGTCTAAAACCATCGGTCGCCACAAGTTGAAGGTTTTCTTCACTGGTCACAAAGTTAATTCCTGTTAGAACCGGTCTTGTTTCATCGTTGGAAACAGTAAAAAAAAGAAAGGGTAGGTTTTCTTTAAAAAAAGAGGTTTTTATTTTTTGTCTTTCTTTTGTATTTTTTGGGGGGAAAGGAAAATCTTGACTAGAAAAAAGGGGGAACTGCCCTTTTATTTTTCCCTGGGAGATAACTATGGCCTTTTCTTTTATTTCTATTTCTATTTTTACTTCCGGAAGAAGGGATAAAAATTCAATAATTTTTTTTGGTTCAATAATTATTTTGAACTTGTCATCACTTTCGTTTTTTAATATTGAGTGATAATAATAATTTAAATCTGTTGAATAAAAATGAATAATTTTTCCTTCCCCAACGAGACAAACCCCTTGAAGAGAGGTTAAAGACGATAGTTTAGAGGATGTAAAACGGGATGATATCTCCAGTTTTTCTAAAAACTCATTTTTGGGTAATTGGATTTTCATATTTATTGTTCTTAATTTATTTATAGTAGTAATAGAGTGTGTGTATAAGTGTATAAAAAAAGGGATAGATTTTCAAGACAAAACAAATTGAAAAAAATATATGTGTGAATCAAGTGGAAACTATGTTGGTTGAAATAATGATTGGGTTATTATATCAATCTCTTTTTTTAGATTTGGGTCGTGAAGAATAAGGTTGCCAATTTTTTGTTTGGCGTGGAGGGCGGTTGTATGATCTTTTCTATTTAGAGTTTCCGCCACTTCGATTAAAGTTAAATCTAATTCTTTTTGGAGAAGATACATAGTAATCTGTCTATAAAAAGCAATAGAGGCAGTCCTTGATGGGCTCTTAAGATGAGACTGTTTAATATTATAAAAAGAACAAACTGTTTTTATTACATCAATCGGATTAACTCTTTTTTTATTCCCCCCATTATCTTTGGAAAAAAACGATTCCACCGCTTCTAAATCAATCTGTTCCTTAACCCCAAAAACTTTAGCGTAAATAGAAAGAAGAGCTCCTTCAAGACCCCTACAATCAGTGATTCTTTCAGCAATAATTTTAACGGCATCAATATCAATATTAATGCCTTTTTCTTTAGCTTTGATTAATAAAATAGCCGATCTTAACTCAAAATCTGGGGATTGGATATCAATTGTTAGTCCGCCTAAAAACCTCGAGTGAAGACGATTCTCTAAATTCTTAATTGCGCTTGGGGGGCGGTCAGAAGTTAAGATGATCTGGCCTCCGGACGATACAATTGCATTAAAAGTGTGAAAAAATTCTTCTTGAACAGCATTTTTACCGGCAATAAACTGGATATCATCAACAATAAGTAAGTTTAAATAGCGGTATTTCTTTCGAAAATGTCCGGTAGTTTTTCCTCGAATTGACTCAATTAATTCATTAGTAAAATTATCACCGGGACAAAAATATATTTTTTTATTTCGGTCCTCCTCTAAGATTTTTTTAGCTACAGATTGAGCTATGTGGGTCTTTCCGACGCCAACTCCTCCGTACAAAAATAAAGGGTTGTAGGCACTGCCGAGATTTTCAACTACGGCTTGAGCAGCTGCATAAGCAACTTGATTTGAGGTAGAAACAGCAAAATTATCAAAACTATATTTTTTATTTAATCCGGCCTTAGCAAAAACATCCTCAATACTTGGTTCAAAAGAGAGGAGGGGAGCGACGATAGTTTTTTTAGATGGCATCTTTACGATGAACTCTATTTCAATTTTCTTTTGAGAATGATTAAAAAAATCAGTTTCAATTTTGTCCGTTCTTTTTTCTAAAAAATCATAGGCTGCGGGACTGGCTACGGAGAGAACTATTTTGTCGTCAATTAGTTTGATAATCCTTGCATGTTTTAACAGGGGATATATAACCGGATCATTATCTTTGTTTTTTTCCAGTTTCTCTATAAACCCATCCCAGTAAGAGGATAATAAGGACATAATTTAACAATGTGGATAACTTATCCACAAATAATAAACAAGTCCACAGCGATTGTCAAGAAGAAAAATAGCAGAGTTTATCAAGTTCATCAAGTTTTTAAAGTTATAAAGGAGTAGCGCTGTTTTTCTTGATAGACTTGACAAACTTTATAACTTGAAGAACTGTTTGCGGAGAATTAAAGCTCTCCCAAACCCTCTTTTTTCTGAATCTCTTCCTTAACAACGTTTAAGAAGCGCTCAGTTGAAGAAAGCCTGCGGTGGCCGACTAATCGAGCAATATATTCTACAGAGGCCCCATTTCTTAATTGATGAGCAATAAAAGTGTTTCTAAAATCATTAACGGTCGCTTTTTCAATTCCTACTTCCCGGAAACAACGGGAAATAATTTGACGAATATTTCTAATAAGTAGTGGATGGCCTGTTCGGGTAATAAAAAGATGACCGTCATTCTCTTGAGCAGATCGATCTTTGAGATAATCTTCTACGGATTTCTTTACTGCTTTATTCAGAGGAATATCTCTAGTTGGGGTTTTTCCATATTGAACAATATGTATGGTTGATTCCTTAATATCCTCAGTCTTTAGTCCGGCCAATTCTCCTATTTTTATGCCGGTTTGAAGAAGAATCTCAACAAGAGCATAAGTTCGAGGTTCTTCTTTGGCAAAATCCCTTAAAGCCCGATATTCCAACTTAGAAAAGATTCTCGGGGCTGATTGGATATATTTTGGATGGGAAACATCAAGAGAAGGATTCTGCTCAATTATATCGTCATTTTTTAGATAACGAAAAAATGTTCTAATTGAATTTAATTTTCTTGAAGCAGACTTTTTTGTATAACCATCGGTAATTAGTTTATTAATAAAACCATTAATATGAACGGTTTTGACTTCTTTAATATCTGAAATCTCCTGAGTAGCCAAATATCCTACAAATTGCTCAAGATCCTTCTTATAGGCCACGATTGTAAAAGACGATTTTCCTTGGGATGCCAGGTGTTTTATAAACCTGTCAGCCAAAGAGGGAAGCAATATATTTTCCATAACACCCTATAATATAACACAAAGTTTTTGGAATATCAATGATTCGGTTGATAATGAGCTTTTTGTTTGGTATATTGTTAGTCTTGGAGTTGGGGAAAAGGAGAAATATTAATAATGAAGGAAGAAAAAAAAACAAAAACTAAAAAAGTCAGTCTGAACATCATGGACTCGCTTCTTAAAAAAACCAAACCGGCCTTACTTAAAAAAGGGAAGGAAATTGAGGCCAAAATCACTTCCATATCAAAAAAAGGAATTATCTTCGACGTTGGTGGAAAAGCCCAGGCGATTTTAGGCGAGCTTGAAATAAAAGAAATTTCTACTTATTTACCTTACCTTAATGAAGGTGATACTATTTTAGTAAGAATAATCAGCGAAGAGTCAAAAAATGGTTTTCCAGTTGTCTCACTTCGAAAATTCTTTGATAAAGGGAAATGGGATATTCTTATTAAGAAGAGAGATAATGAAGAGGAAATTAATGTTTTGTGTGGGGAATATGGTAAAGGCGGAGTCTTTATTAACTTCATGGGAATAAGAGGAGTTATTCCAAAAATTCAACTAACCGAACCATTTATTTCCCAACCGGAAAAGATGCGCGGCCAGAAAGTCAAAGTCAAGATTCTTGAAGTTGATAAAGAAAAAAATCGTTTGGTCGTTTCTCAAAAAGCCTCGGTTTTGAAAATCTCTCATAAAGATTTGGTAAAGAAATTTGAAGCAATAAAAGAAGGAAAAATTTATAAAGCCAAAGTATTAGGGGCCTCAGAATTTGGCGTCTTTTGTGAAGTTGAGGGTGTCGAAGGTTTGATCCATATTTCTGAAATTTCATGGGAAAAGGTTTCTAATGCGGCTTCATTTGTGACAGTTGGTGAAACAATAGATGTCTTTGTAGTAGAAAAAAACATGACTGATTTTAAATTAAATCTTTCTCTTAAAAGACTGCAAAAAGACCCATGGGAGATAATTGAAGAAAAATATCCAAAAGATAAAGAGATTGATGGTGAGGTGACTCGAAAAGAAAAATATGGTTATTTTGTTAAATTAGAACCAGGGATTGAGGGCTTAATTCATATTTCAAAACTAAAAGGGGATGAAAACCTTAAGATTGGTCAGAAAATCAAAGCATTTATAGAAAGAGTCAGTAAAAAAGAACGCAGAATGAGTTTAGTCCTTCCTCAAACAGAAAAACCAGTGATGTATAGATAAAATAATCTCAAACTTTGTAGAAATTTAATCCTTTAACTTTTTTAAAATCTTTTTGATTGTTTGTGATTAATTCAAGTTTGTTTTCGAGACAGGTTGCGGCGATTATAGCATCACCGATAGCGACGGTCAAACTGTTCCTTAATAATTCTCCAGTAATAAACCCTATTTGTTTATTAATAATCAATACTGTAAAATTTTGGAAAAGTCTTACTGCTTGTTGATACTTCTTGTTGTTACTCAGATTTTTATCTGTAAAAAATTCAGCAACTACAACTGGGTTAATAATTAGTTCGATTTTATTATTTCTTTGTTCCTTAATTAACTCTTTTAAGAATATAGCATGACCTTTGGTAAATGAGATGATTATGTCTGTATCAATAAAAATTTTCTTCATGTTATCCCTTTTCTAAGTTTTTTAACATATTCCCTTTCTTTTTTATTGCGTCTAACTCGGTTAACAAACTCTACACCTGTTTCATTTCCAGGTAAGAAGCCAAAGAATTCATCAATATCATCTTCAATCAATTCTTTTTTAGGAGGCATAATAACCGCAATTGGCTTTTTATATTTATAAACCACTAAAGGAACTTCAGTTTTTATTACCTCGTCTAAATAAGAAGCTAAATTATCACGGAGTAAATAAACGCTGGTTTTTTTCATACGGAGTAATTATAAAGAAATTTAAAAAAGTTGTCAAGTTGTACAGATGTACAGATTATTCAATAAGTCCTTTTTCTTCCTCAGAAGCAATTACTTTAAAACCAACGTGATTGTGGCCGGCGAAGAAAAGGCCTTCTCCAACTCCAGCTTGGAGTAAGAAATGTTTTTCTCCCCCGGTCAAAAAGAAAGTCTTGGCAATTAACTCAACTGCGGCCGTTGACTGCTTTAAAATTATCTGGAGCGACGAGTTAGTAATAATGGCTTTTCCTTCGTCAGTTGATAGAAAATCCTCAACGTCTTGAGTAATTGTTGTTAACCCTAAATGATATTTTCGAGCTCGCTTAGCAAAAGAGTGAAGATAGGCTCCTGAATCTTTTTGTTTAATTAGATACCAGGCCTCGTCAACAATCAAAACCCTTTTTTTCTTTTCCCGACGGACCCGATTCCAGATATAGTCCAAAACAATATACATGGCCACCGGCCGCAAATTTTCTTCCAGGTCGCGGATACCAAAAACAGTAAAAGGATTTTTTATATCAAAGTTTGAATGCTGATTAAAGATGCCGGCGGCAGAGCCGGAGACAAACTTTTCTAATCGGTCAGCCATTTCTTTTGATTCAGGGGTTTCCATACCGGCAAATACTTTAAAAAGATCTTCAAGGAGAGGCGGCTCAAGTGAAAACGTTTCCGGATCTTGAGTGATTCCTTTTTCTCGGTAAGTTAAAACTAAAGCTCTGTCCAACATAGCGTCTTGAGAAGGAGTAAGCCCCCCCATAATTACCCGCATCAAAGAATGAAGGTCGAGAATTTTGTTAGATAACTCATCCGGGCCCGCGTTGGTTTTTTCCAAATCAAATGGGTTAATTTTATAACTGGATGATGAAGAAAAAACTACATACTCTCCGCCAACGGCTGGCACCAATTTTTCATACTCATTTTCCGGATCAATAATAATTACATCGGTTCCCATCATCAACAATCTTAGGGCTTCAAGCTTGACCATGAAGCTTTTTCCTCCACCAGATTTTCCCAAAATAACTGAATTGGCATTTTCTAAGGTAAATCGATCAAAAATAATTAGAGAACCATCATGTTGGTTAAGACCATAAAGAATGCCCTCGTTGCGGGTGAGAGAGGCTGTAGCAAACGGAAAGGTTGTTGCTAAGGACGTTGTATCCATATTGCGCCAGACTCCTAATTTATCATAAAAAATTGGCAGAGTTGACTTAAACCCTTCTTCCATTTCTAAAGTTGCCTGGCGGGAAGTAATTAAAAGAGACGATAGAACCGAATCAATTTCTTTGGTAATTCTATTTAGTTCTTCGAGCGAATCAGCGGGAATAGTTACATAAAGTCCAAATTGGAAGAATCTTTCCGCCCCTTTTGCCAGTTCCGCTTGAAGAGAAAGAGCGTCGTCGAGAGCAACTTGAACGGTCGGGTCAACCACTTTACCGGCTTTAATATCACCTTCAATAGTTGCCTCCATCTCAGCAATCTTTCTTTTCATATCATCAAGAACATTTTTTGACTCAGTTGGATAGATATACATAGAGATATAGAGAGGATGGTCAAAAGTTATTAAAGAATAAAGCCAGTTTGGGGAAACATAACGAGGATAGCCAACAACGTACAAAGTTCGGTAAAATTTATCATCAATCTTTAAACTATTAAAATCTACCTCAACATAAGACGGAGCAATTAAATCTTTAGTAGAAACGGAACCGGCCGCCAAAAAATCAGCCATGTTGTTATTACCAATAGAATTGACTTTGTTGGTAGAGGTTTGATTGTTTTTAGATTTGGGAAAAAGGTTGAACATAAATTAGTTTGTCAAGTTTCAAGTTATAAAGTTTATCAAGTGGTTTTTCTTGATAAACTTGACGAACTTTATAACTTTACGAACTCATAATAACATCCGTATAACTTTCAATTGGGGCTAGTCGACGACCGGTCGCCGAAGGGTTATAAAGATTATAATAAAGTTCAGTTAACTCTTGACGTTGTAAAATACTACCTTTTAGACCGATCTTTGTGATTAATCGGAGTAAATTATCCCGCTTTGGATAAAGGGCAGTTTTGGCTCGGGTAAAAACATATTCTTTATTTAGTGAGCCAGGATTAGCACCTGAGACTCCCATTTCAAGTGGCGAAAAAGGAACAACGAAAAAAAAGCGTTTTTCCAAAACCGTATTTATTTTAATAACACTTTTGATAAATTCCCGGTAACCTATCATTCTTTTTTTCAAAATATCGAGACTTTGTTTATTTATTTTTTCTTCAAGATAGTCTAAATATGTTGAAACATCAATTTTTTTAGAGAGAATCAGGATTTGAACAGGAAAAGATAACGAATTTAATAATTCGGAATAGGCATAGATCATCGACGATTGCTCCTCAGTTGATAGAAGCCAAAAATTTACAGCCCCGACTTCAATAACGGCCGCTGCAGAAAAATCTTTCATCAGAACAACGTCATCCTTTATCTCTTCTATTTCAATAAAAGATTGAGTTGAGGCCTTAACAGGTGACGTTGGTTTAGTTGTGGACATATTTTTACATCATTTCTCTTGAAATTATCTCAACTGGCTTTTCATTAATATTTTCAACCTTAACTTTCATTGTATCAAAAAAGAAATTCCCTTTGGGATCTTTGACTTCAAAAACATATTCAGACGGAGGAAGGGGATTGTAAGTAGCAAAAATTCCATGAGAATTAGTTTTCAATATTCTGATTGGATCGCTATTAGGCTCTTTTTTTATGTATACCATAATTCCAGTCAAAACAGTTTGCTTATAATTTTTTATTAATCCCGTGAGAAAGGGAGTTTTGATATCAGGGTTTAGGGGATAGGAGTTAGGGGTGAGAGAGGTCACTTTTGTCTGTAATTTTTTTTTGCCCAACAAGGTTGAAAATGAGTCGGTGAAAAGATTGCTGATTTCTTGATTTCTATTTCTATTATTAGCTGGAGCTTTAATATTCAAATATTTCGACAATTTTTGTTGTGAATCGATGTGTGCCATAACCCGGTGAGGATCATTTGTAAAAACTAAATTTTTTAAAAAATATATAGCCGGATTTTGTTTTTTAAAAAAATATTGGGTCGGAGAAGACAACCTTTTTATTAAGTTTTTTACCCAGACCTCCATCGGCCGGTCATTAATTGGGATAAAAGCAAAAGCGACGCCAATTAGAGCAACGATTATACCTAAAAAATATTTTAAGATAGGAACAGGAAAAGTATAGATAATCAATAGTCCAATAGGAATAGAAATAAGTAAGTAAATAAATTGTTTAATCGTCAAAAAACCAATCAATTTGAATTCAAAACTGGTAATCTGCCGAGGGATCGCATGTTGCTCCATAAATTTAGTATAACGAAAAAGAGTTCATAAAGTTTATAAAGTTATAAAGTTTATAAAGAAAGATTAATATAGCAATATTTTTTTATATCGAAAATACATTAGGCGATGTTATAATATGTTTGATATTTGAGATTTAATATTTAATATTTTTTCCAGGGCCTATAGTTCATCGGTAGAATGCATCCATGGCATGGATGAGGGCGGGGTTCAATTCCCCGTAGGTCCACAAATTAAATTATTACTTTGAAATTGCAGCTGTAGAGAGCACTGCCTGACTTGCGTTGGCTGCTCTAATTGAGGCTTGATTTCTTGCAATTGTTTGTTTTGGTCCCTCTTGGGCTTTTGAAATACTGGCACTAATTGCCTTTAAAGGTACGTTGTCATCAGCCGATTCAAATAATTCTAAACATTGAGAAGAATTTTTTTGGTTAACAATAAAAGGTTTACCATCAATCAACTGATATCTATATATGTCTCCTTTAACTTCCGCCTCAGAAACTAAGTTTGGGAACATAATTAAATCATCATCAGTTTTCATAATAACATTACTTGGATTTCTTAAATAAACCTTAAAACCATCTGGGGTTATGATAGCAAGACCTTTTCTTAGCTGTCCATCAGTTCCTACCGGAGCATCTGGAATAACAACAGGTTCCTTGAGAATAATAAACCCTCCCTCATCTTTTTCACCAAAAACTCGAGCAAAACTGCCGACTTCAGGCATACTCTGAACAATCTGATCACTTAATTTAGCCATTTCTTCTCTAACAATTCTTCCAGTAGATTCAACTGCCGGCATAACTTTTTCAGCACCGCCTATAACGATTTCAGCATCTTCGGGCGGATGAATATCGTCGAGCATAAAACATTTTGGAAATAATAATTAGTTTATGTTACCTCTTCTTCTTCTTTTCAAGCGATTTTTCCAAACCTCAATTTTCTATTGAAATCTCCTTGGATGTACGTTAATATGTACATATATGGATCAAACAACCACTATTTCTATTACCGAAGCGAGAAAAAGGCTTTTCCAGATCGCTAGAGATGTTCAAACTCCTGGGCGAGTTTATACTTTGACTGAAAAGGGTAAATCAAAAGTAATTATCATATCCTTTGAAGAATACGACTCCTTAAAAGAAACCATCGAAGTTCTCATAGATTGTCCTGACTTGAAAAAAAATATAGATCAAGTTGAAAGAGATATAAAATCAGGAGAATATAAAAATTACCCAACTTTAGAAGAGGTAATGATGGAACATGGTTATATGTTGGCCGATAAAGGCAAAATTAAATATGGTGTGGCAGATACAGTTCGAAAAAAGAGCAAAAAAAGAACTTGATAATATCCCGTTACAGTATCAAAAAAGAATTTTAAATATACTACCAATTCTTCAAGCGAACCCATTTATTGGGAAAAAAATGAGAGGAGAATTTTTTGGTTACTATAATTACAGAGTTTGGCCGTATAGGATAGTATATAAAATAATCAAAAATGTTCTTTTGGTCATCATTGTCCAAATTGGACATCGCCAAGGAATATATAAATAATACCCTCACAACAATCTAAACTTTCACTTTTGTAGGTTATAAGCGGTGGACTATTAAGATACATTATTAAATAATTATTTAATTACGAATTTCTTATTACGAATTAATACGTAATTCGAAATGCGTAATTGGATAATGAATAATATTAAATCCTATACTTTGCATGATCTTCCAGTTAATGAGCGGCCGCGGGAAAGGCTTGTTAAATACGGCGTTGAATCGCTGTCTCTTCAGGAATTATTATCTTTGATTTTTGGCCGGGGGGTTAAGGGGCAGTCGGTCGTTAGTATTTCTCAAAAGCTAATTAGCACGTTTGGTTCGTTAGATCAACTGTCTGAAGCATCGGTTGAAGAGTTAAAGAAGATCAAAGGATTGGGTTTAGCCAAAGCCTGTCAATTAAAAGCCTGTTTTGAAATATCAAAGCGTTTAGTTGAGGAGGAAAAATTAAATAAAAATAAAAACGTGATTATAAAATCTCCAAAGGATATATTTCCGCTTTTGAAAGAAAAAGTTATTAATTTTCATAAGGAATATTTTATAGTGGCTTCTTTGGATAACCGCAACAAAGTAATTAATGTTGATACGGTTTCAGTTGGAACCTTAAATTCCAGTTTAATTCATCCCCGGGAAACTTTTGAAACGGCCATTAAAAATCACGCGGCCACAATTATTATTTGCCACAATCACCCGTCAGGGGAATTAAAACCATCAGAAGACGACTTGATAATTACGAAAAATTTAGTTAAGGCAGGCAAGTTGTTGGGAATTGAAGTCTCCGACCATTTAATTATTGCCAAAGACAGCTACTTTAGTTTTAAAGTGGAAAAAATTATTTAACTATCTTGAATTCATCAAAAACTTCTTTTGGCTCTTGCCAAAAGATTTGAACGTCTGAGGCGTGGGAAACCGGCGGACCTTTTTTCATTAATTCAATTATTTGTTTAACTTTTTTTTCTTCTCCTTGTATCTGAGCCTCAACCCAATCGCCGTCAACGTTTCGTACCCACCCAGTTACCCCAACAATCTTAGCTTGAATTTTCGTCCAGGCTCGAAAACCGACACCGATGACGTCGCCTTTAATATAGAGATGAACTTGCTTCAACATTTAATCATTATAACAATTATAAAAGTTATAAAAATTATAATCCAATAGCAGGGTCTACTTCCTTCGCCCATTTTAAATATTTCTCTGCTGTCAAATTGTCCCCCCCTTCTTTATATAGTAAATAAATACCGTAGAGAACGTCCCTTGCTTTTGGGTTAATAGTCAATTGTTGTTCAAGATTATTTATCATTTCTTTTTTTCTGTTTTCCCGCTTAAAAATTACCTCTTTAACAGTCTGCCCATAAATATTATTGTTTATTTCTAAAATATTTTGATATTCAGGTAAGTTTTTTATTTTTTGCAAAAAACTAATAGTTGAGTTTTTATCATTATTAATAAATTGAAAATAAATTGTAGAAATATATTGACTATAAATTAAATTCAAAAATAAAAATGCAAAAAGCAAAATGTACCCGACTTTTTCCTGCTGTTTCATACTCGTATATATTATATACTTTTTCTATGGACCAGATTGACTATCAAATTTATATTGACAGATTAATTACAATAAGTTTGGCGACCGTGGCCGCTCTTCTAGCGGCCGGCTTGACCTTCATTCTAATTTACTTGATAGTTATTTATTTCCGTTTAAAAAAAAGAGAACAAATATCGCTCGAAATGATAACCCTTGAGGTAAAGTTAGCTAAAGAAAATGAAATTAAAATTGATGCGGCCGACCAGATGTTTTCCTCTTTTTCCTCTCTTAAAAAATCTGGATTTTTTTCTTTCTTGGAAGTGGATGATGTTATTTCATTTGAAATCATTGGAAAAAAAGCGGAAATTAGATTTTATGTTTCCGCTCCGAACAGAATCATTGATCTAATTGAAAAAACAATCTATGGATATTATCCAATGGCTGACATTAGAAAAGTTGATGAGCCGAACATTTTTTCTGAACAAGGAAAGGTAGTTTTTGGAGGTTTAGTGCAAAAAGAAGCTTCATATATGCCTATTCGCTTATATCGAGATCTACCAACTGATTCTCTTTCGGCCATTACTTCAGCCCTATCAAAGTTTGATGACAATGAAGGAGGTATCATCCAAATTTTAATTCGTCCAGCTGGAAAAAAATGGAAGAGTTCCGGAAAAAGCCATGTCTCCAGTACCAAAAAAAATGAAGCTAATCCGGAAAAAGCCACTTTTAAAACCGATCCAAAAGTATTGGAAAAAATTGAAGACAAATGTTCGCGCTCTGGCTTTGAAACAACGATTCGTTTTGTTGTCACGGCTAAAACTAAGGATATGGCCGATACCCACCTAAAAAATATCAAAAATGCTTTTACCCAATTTAACTCTGATTTGAATAACTTTGGAGGCACAAAAGATTTATTTAAAGGCGGATTTATGATCAATTTTATTTATAAATTTTTTCCAATTATAGATACAGCATTTTGGCCATTTGGCAAATCAATCTCAATTTTATCTACTGACGAATTAGCCACTCTTTTTCACTTTCCCAACAAAACTGTTGAAACACCCCATATCCAGTGGTTAAAGGCAAAGACCGCTCCGGTTCCGATCGAAGTTCCTCAAACGGGTGGTACAGCTCTCGGCGGCGGTTATTATCGTGGCGTTAAGCGTCCGGTGACCATCGGTGTTGAAGATCGCAGACGGCACATTTATATCATCGGGAAAACCGGCGTTGGTAAATCCGTCCTGCTTCATGATATGGCCATCCAGGATATCAAAGCGGGCAACGGCGTTTGTGTGATTGATCCACACGGGGATCTAATTGATGACATTGTTAAATATATCCCTCCTGAGCGGGCGGAAGACGTTATCTATTTTGATCCATCCGATGTTGAGAGACCAATGGGTCTGAATTTATTGGAAGCAAAAACTGAAGACCAAAAGCATTTTATCACCACCTCAATTATTAATCTGATGTATAAACTTTATGATCCTCAAAGAACCGGTATCATTGGCCCGCGCTTTGAACACGCTGTTCGCAATGCCATGTTAACCGTGATGAGCGAAAAAGGTTCAACTTTTGTTGAGGTAGTCCGGGTTTTAACCGATCCAAAATATGTCCAGGAACTATTACCAAAAGTTCAAGATCCAATCGTCAGGCGCTATTGGACTGATCAGATTGCCCAGACTTCAGACTTTCACAAATCAGAAGTCTTAGATTATATTGTTTCCAAGTTTGGCCGTTTTATCACCAATAAAACCATGAGAAATATTATTGGCCAATCTGACTCGGCTTTTGATTTCCGCCGAGTCATGGACGAAGGAAAAATTTTATTAATTAACTTGTCAAAAGGAAAATTAGGTGAAGAAAATTCTAGTTTTTTGGGTTTGGTTTTAATTCCAAAAATTCTGATTGCGGCCATGAGCAGGCAAGAAATTCCGGAAGATAAACGGCGCGATTTTTTTCTTTATGTAGATGAGTTTCAGAATTTTGCCACTCCGGATTTTGCCACAATTTTGTCCGAAGCCCGAAAATACCACCTTAATCTCACGGTTGCCAATCAATTTATTGGCCAGATGGATGATGAAGTTAAAAATGCTATTTTTGGAAATGTTGGGACCCTGATTTCTTTTAGAGTAGGAGTAACCGATGCTTCATATATGCAGCGAGAATATCAACCGGTGTTTGGCGAGTCAGACTTAATTAATATTGAAAGATTTCATGCTTATATGAAGACAATCGTTGACAATGAACCGGTGCCGCCTTTTTCTGTTGATATGACCAAAGACATTAAAAAATTTAAAGCCGGCGCCAACCCAAAAATTGCCCAAGCGATTGTTCAACTTTCGCGCTTAAAGTATGGTAGGCCAAAAGAGCTGGTCGAGGCGGAAATTAATCAGAGAGCACGTCTATAAGCAAATTTTTAAAGATTAAATATTAAAGGTTAAAGAAATATTAAATATTTAAATATTAAACGTTTTTATGTTTAACAGTTTAATCTTTAACAGTTTATTTAACATTTAACCGTTTAAGATTTAACATTTATGTTATCTACTTATAGAACCAATCTAGTAAAAAAGATCCAATTAAATTCCAACACCTATCTCTATCATTTTGACTTACTTGAGCCAAAGGAAATTATTTTTAGGCCGGGACAATATGTAATGCTTAAAGTCCCATCACCCAAAGGTCCTGTCTCTCGTCTTTATTCAATCGCTTCCCCCGATTTCGAAAAAAATAGTTTCGATTTAATTATTGAAATAGTTCCAGGCGGCTTAGCGTCTAACTATTTATTTTCGTTAAAAGAAAATACTGAAATTATTTTTCAAGGCCCAGCGGGACTGTTTGGCTTAAAAGAAAACGACCGGCCAAAGATATTTTTGGTAACAGGAACAGGAATAGCTCCTGCGAGATCGATGATAAATTCAGAATTCAGAATTAAGAATTCAGAATTTTTTTTGTTCTGGGGAATGAAAAATTACAAAGATGCCTATTTATTAGATGAATTAAAAAATTACGAATTACGAATTGCGAATTTTAAATTTAAAATTTGTCTTTCCCGAGAAAAAAATCTAAACATGATTCCAGAAATTGATAAAAAATATTTTGAATTAGGTCACGTTGACCAATGTATGGAAAAACAATTAATGAATAACAAATTACGAATTGCAGATTATGATTTTTACTTGTGTGGGGGAAGACTTATTGTGGAATCCTTAAAACAATTTTTATTATCAAAAAATGTTTTGTTGGAAAATATTATCTTTGAAAAATTTTAATCTCTTTCAACTTAGCTACGAGATAATTTATTTTTATATAAAATCTGATATAATACATACTATAGGTTTACAAAAGACATATGGAAATTTTGCCGTCTGCAGCAGCTAGAGAAACAAAAGAAGCTTTGCAACAATCTCCGGTTGCAATTTACAGAGTTGAGTCAGGTAATTATCTTAGGATTAAAGGTTGCGGAATAACAAAAAAAGGCCAAACTTTCTTTGTAATGGATGGAGAAGCTGAACCCTCGGCAAAAACCTTAAGTCAAGCTAGAATATTTGATAGTCCTAAAATCGTAGACGGAGCATTGAGTGCACCACATAAAGTTTATCTTGATCCTACTTTAATTTGTCCATGTAGTTGCGCACATTGTTCTGCCAATGTACCTTTAATAAGAAACGTTCAAAAAGCGAATCACGAAAAGATACCTGAATTAAGCCGAGATGATGGAATTTTGATTGCAAAACAAATAGTTAAATCAAGCGCAGTTCAGACTAAAGTGGCTGGAGGAGAAACTTTTACATGGAAACCTTTTGCGGAAGTAGTAGAGATACTTGGGGAGGCGGGAATTGGTCTTTCAATGAGTACTTCAGGATATAACCTAGTTGATATTAACTCCAAAATGATTGATCTATTAATAAACTACGGTATGAAAATATCTGTTAGTATAGACGAACCGGAGAAATACCACGATAACAATAGAGATTACCCAGGGCTTCATGATAAAGCCTTAGCTGGTATTAGAAAATTACGCGAATTAGGTTATCCAAAAAATAAAATTGAAATAAGATCAACCATTGCAGACTCTCCAGATGCAGTAAATCACGCAACATATTTATATGAGGAAATTGCTAAAAAATTTAAGATAAGGACAAGGATAAGAATGGCCCGTCCTGTTGGCGGAGCTTTGATTAATGGTATAAGTCATTTGCAGTCCAACGGTAGTTATTGGAATCTCTTTAACACTCTCAGGC
This sequence comes from Patescibacteria group bacterium, assembly GCA_038064615.1. Classification (GTDB taxonomy): domain Bacteria; phylum Patescibacteriota; class Microgenomatia; order UBA1406; family GWC2-37-13; genus GWC2-37-13. Next base: position 54,983 of record JBBTSR010000001.1, on the reverse strand, counting down.
AATTTAAAAAAAATCCTTTGATTAATTTTGATGATCCTGTAAATTACGATGATAATCCTGACAATATGGTTCTCAAAACAGGATTGGATTGCGGTGCCGGGAGTAGGCAAATGACCATTAATGCCAAAGGTGAAGCGATGCCTTGCTCTTTTACCGATCAATATTTTTCACCAGTTAACATCGTTAAATATCTAAAACAGGGTGGGTCATTACTTGATGTGTGGAGAGGTGAAATAAACGATATTAATCCTTTCAAAGAGGTTCGTGATTTTCACTCCAAAAGAGCTCATATGATTCCTTGCGGTGGTTGTGGTTTTAAGCATGGTTGTCAGGGGAGGTTGTCCAACTTATGGATTATCTGTTTCTAAAGATCCTAATAAACCTCAACCTGACCCGCGATGTCCTGTCGATTATATTGCAAAAGATGGTTTGATTTATAAGGCAAAATAAAAAAATTGTTCTTGACTAATAAATTGCTTTGGAGTATGATGAGCTATCAAAATGTCTATTAATTAATCGTTGTTGACTACGAAATATGACGATTGCTCAACAGATACAAGAATATTTAGATAAGGCAGGAATAACGCATATATTTGGAATTGTAGGAAGAGAAGCAAGTGCAATCTCATTTGATGAAAATCAAAAAACAAAATTTGTATTAACAAGACATGAATTTAGTGCCGGTCTCGCAGCAATATCACTTTCACGATTTACAAAAAGTCCGCAGGTATGTTTTGCCACAATTGGCCCAGGAACTACTAATTTCGCTACGGCGCTTGCAACAGCTGCTTTAGACAGATATCCATTAATTGCTATTGTTGTTCAGCTTGAGACTTACGAAATTGACTATAACAATGCTCATCAATGTGTAGATGGAGTTTCAATGTTTAAGTCGATTGTAAAATTTGCACATGAAGTAAAAAATCCCGAAGAGGTAATAAGCACAATTGACAAAGCAATATCAATGTCAATGTCTCAACCGATTGGCCCATCTTTTATTTCAATTCCCATTGATATACTCATGTCTCCTTCTATAAAAATAAAAGAAAGTGACAAAAATATCAGTAACATTTCATATGGCTTTAAACAAAATGATTCGAAAAAAAATCTTGATGGAATTATCAAGGCTATTAAGACCTCAACAAATCCCTTATTGGTTGTTGGTGATGTAGCGTTAAAATTAGGGTGCGAAACTGCAATCAAACAGCTTGCTGAAAATTTGAACATACCCGTTATAAGTTCATATTCTGCCAAAGGAGTTTTACCACCGAATCATCTTCTTAACTATGGCGCAATTACCCCTTACATGGATTCTATATTAAAATTTCCTGCCTTAAGATCAATTTTTAGTCAGCCCGACTTTCTTTTACTTCTCGGTTATGATTTAGTTGAACATCTTTATCCAAAACTTTGGAATATCGGAAATCCAAAAAAAGTAGCTCGAATAGCCCCATATCCAAATAATACCCCCCACGCATTACATCTTGATATGGACGTCGTATGTCCTGTAGAGGAAGGACTTAAATATTTAAATGAAAATACGCGTAAGATTGCAAAAAAAGAAATTTATGATATATCAAGTTTGAGAAAACGAATAAAACTAATGGAAGGAGATAAAACGATGAATCCAAAAGGAGTCTTACCAAATCAAGTATTAGGTGTATTAAATGAACATTATAACGATTACATTTTGGCAAATGATGTTGGACTACATAGACATGTTTCGGCTATATTCTATAGGGCAAATAAACCTTTAGATTTTGTTACATCCGGCGGACTATCTTCATTTGGAAGTGGACTTCCACTTGCGATTGGAGCACAGATAGCCAATCCTAAAAGAAAAGTTGTTGCAATCACTGGTGACGGAGGTTTTCATTCAAATAGCGGCGAAATTGAAACAGCGGTTCGTTTAGGTCTTAAAATTGTAATTCTTGTATTTAACAATGGCCAAAGCGGATTGATTCAAAGGTATTTGGTTATGGGCAAAAAAAAGATCAATAAAAAAATTACTGTGTTTCATCCAGTTGATTTTGCCAAGCTTGCCGAAGCAAATCACTGCCAAGGAATTAAGATTGATAATATTAAGGATTTAAAACCGGCATTAAAAAAAGCTGATAGCTATAATGGACCTACGCTTATCGAAATTCCAATTTATTATCCAAATCTATATGTCAACGAATATACTAAAAACTATCATATCAATAAAAAATGAACCTTTTCTATGAATATCCTGCGTTATGACCCAAAAGTATCTATTGCGCTTAGTAAAAAATTTATAAAAGAAAAGCTTATTTACGGGAACGGCAATAATTACAATTCTCTTATTACACCCTCTTCTACCTGTTTAAATTCTCAAGAAGTTCAAGAAACCTCAGAAGATTTATATGTATTGTGGAAACTTTATAATACATTTACAAATATTTATTTGGAGTCTTTAAAAGGAAAAGCCCCAAATTGGATAAAAAAATTTACAGAATACGGTATGTCAAAGGAAGAAGTATTAGCTCACCGTATGGTTTGTCTTGCTGGTTTAGAACCCGTATCATGCAGAGTAGATTATGTATCTCTAGGAAATGAGAGAAAAATTGCGGAAGTTCAGTGGAAATCGGGTGGTCCAGGACTATTTTTTGGTATTCAAGATGTGTATTCACACGAAATTCCTTTTGATTCTCATACAAAAGAATTAGGAAATATGGTGGAACAATTTTATCAATTAATTTTACATTCAACTGGCAAAAAACAACCTGTTGCTGTTAATGCAGTTCGTGATGTCTGGTTCAATGGGGAACAATATTTACAAAACGCATACTCAAAACGTAGCCTTTTTTATATCCCACTCGATCGAGAAAAAGTAGCGGAGAGAATAACTGAAAAAAATGGAATTTTTTTTGTTACCGATAGTCACGGTAGTCGTCTTCAAATTGATTTTTTCAATGGGCAAGGGTTTACTAAGTTTTTCAAAAAAGAAAAATTAGATATTTTGGCAAAAGCTTCTATTAATGGAAAATTATGGATAGAAACTCCCCTTAATTATATTTACAGACAAAAATGGCAACTTGCACTCCCATTTTCTGAAAAATACAAAAACCTGTTTAGTAAAAAAGTACGAGATATTATTATTCCAACAGTATTAGTTTCTGGTAAAAATATTAATTTGAAGCCACTTATTATCTATATGCCAAATGTGGCAGACAGATTTCTTTCTATAAAAACAATCGATCAGATTATTGAGCTTCCAATTTCATTAAGAGAGAAGTTAATATTAAAATGTGGTGCTGGAACAGGGCAATATTACAGTGACAGTAAAGGCGTATTTAGACTAGGGGGTTCTCGATCGTTCGTTAAAAAAATAATAGATTTTGTTATGAAAAGAGTAGTCAAACTCCGGGAACCTTGGATTATTCAAGTTTATGTTGATTCTAAATATGAAATTCCATTAAGCCTCCCAGACCACCTTAATGAACAGTCTATAGTTAATGCACATGCAAGATTTATGGTTTATGGTGGAAGATTTGGAAAAAGAAAACCAGTTATCATTGGAGGTCTTGGCAATTTTGGAAAACATTGGAAAGTAACAGGAAAAGCACCAAAAAAAGATGAGTTTGGTAACTTATTAGGAACAACTTTTAATGACATGCGAGTTATTATGAAAAATTAGTATGCAAAATAATAAAAAAAATCTTTGCACATTTTATATCGTAAGACATGGAGAAACCGAGTGGAATGTAAAAAAGATTATACAAGGGCAGAGAAATGTTCCACTGAATAAAAATGGAGAAAAACAGGCAGTTGAAGTTGCTAAAAAACTTAAACATACTCAATTTCGAGCAATTTTTTCCTCAGATTTAGCAAGAGCTAAAAGCACTGCAGAAATAATTGCTCAAAAACATAACCTAAGCGTTATTACAAATGTACTGTTGCGTGAAAAAAAACTAGGTCAATTTGAGGGCAAATCTACTCAATTATTAAAGATAATGAACAAAGAATACGAAAAATTGACTAAAAACAAAAGGATACAATATAAATTAAGATTCAATATCGAAGATAACGATGATTTGATAAAGAGGTGCATTAAATTTTTCAAAGAAACCGCGCTTACACATAAAGGAAATAAAGTGTTAGTCGTCACTCACGCTGGTTTGATGAGAGTTTTGTTAATCCATCTTGGTATGGTTATACAATATGGTGGTATTAAAAATGGAGAGTATATTAAGCTTATTTCCAATGGAAATGACCTTTCTATTGTAAAAAGTAAGGAATTTTTTTTTAAGAGAAAAAATGATGTTGACATTGATCATGTTTTCAGCGAGTGATTATTTTTGAAAAAGTTTATGATAGAATCTAAATCTCCATATTTGTTGCTTGTCAGGTAACTAATAAAGTCAACAACTTGTAAAAGATTTTTCATGAAAAGCTGCGCCATTGAAGGATATTCTGCGAGTTGTTTTTTATCTATACTGGAATAATATCCAAGAATTGGAATAAAATCTAAGGCAATTATGTCAGCAATTTGCTGAAATGGGATAGGCTCATTGTCATAATACCCTTTTAAAAACATTTTTATGTTCGCGCTTAAAATTTCAATTGGTACGTTATTTCCAAGTCCAATTGCCAATGTCCTTGAAACCATTTTCCCCAAGTCTAAGACAGCTGGCATTGAATGCATATCGTTATCGATAAAGTAAAATTGACTACTGTTTTGAGCCAAAAGAATATTCTCAGGTTTAACGTCTCCGTGCCCCCATGTATCTTTTGGTAAATTAAAAATATCCGAAGAGATTGTTTTTTGCATAGAAGCCGCTAACTTATCAGTAACGTCATTTAGCTCTGAGGGATCTAAATATCCTTTTGTCACGAGAATACTGAACACTTGTTTAATTCCCTCAGGAGTTGCATATTTATTCTTATAGATTGTCAATCTATCCAATTTACCTTCAGAATCTTCTTGCACTTCATGAGGAATTTCTGTAATTCTAAGTTCGTCGTGCCAATGTCTCAGCGATTTTCCAATTTCTTCAAACGGAATAGCCTCTGCATTATTAACAATTGCTTCTTCCAAAGTCCTTCCTGGTAAATATTCATAAAATGCTACGCCATTTGAAAGTTGAAGTGGAGAAGGGGTTATATTTGGAAATTTTTGATGTAAAAATTTATTTCTTCTATATTCCTTGGCTATATCATCATTTTCTTGATAAACGATATCGACCAATCCTGCAGCTCCATAAGGAGCATATTCATCAATTAGTCTCGATTTTATTGAATTAAATGCAAGCTTGGCAACAGCATGTTCTTCTCCAAAAGATACATATCTCAAAAAACTAGTGAGATCGGGTACAAAAGCCTCGACTTTAATAGGTAAGTCGTTTCTTAATCCAAAAGATTGCCTAGTAGCGATTTCAACTCTTTTATCTACTAATCGATTTAAACCTTTCTCAAAATCTACTCTAATAATTGACCCAATTTTATCTGAAGCTCTTGACTTTCTTTCTCCGCTCATCGATCAATTATACTATTACCATGCAGAAAGTACAATATTTAGCAAGTTACAAAAAGCTAAACAAATTAATATGCACCTCAAAAATAATCAATACCGAATTTACAAAAAACATAGAAATGTAGTAAAATTTCTTACCGAGGAAAAACATATAGACATACAAGAGGCAAATCTCGAACTTTTTAAAAAAATCCACATTCTTTTTAAAAAGAAAATTATATGAAAAATATAACAACGATTTTCTTTGATATCGATGGAACTTTGGTTGATCATAAAGGCGCACAAAATAAAGCAATCGAACAAATCAGAAAGAAATACCTGCCAAATATTCATAATAAAAAGTTCCGAAAAAACTGGCTTGAATTTACAAAAAAAAATTGGTTTCTTTTTGAACAAGGCAAAATAAATTTTCTTGAACAAAAAATAGCTCGGGTTCAAGATACTTGGAAATCGTTTAGTAAAAGCGTTGATAAAAAAAATGCGGAAAAAATAATTAATAAATATGTATCAAATTACGAATTAAATTTGACTAGTTTTCCTTATGTTTTTTCTACTTTGCAATATTTATATAAAAAAAAATATCGTTTGGGAATAATTAGCAATGGTAGTAATTCTCAACAAATTAAAAAGCTAAAAAAAATTAAAGCTTACGATTTACTTGAAAAAAAACTTATTATTATTTCCGAAAAAATTGGATATGCAAAACCAGATGTAAGAATTTTTTCCCATGCTCAAAAAATCTCAATGACAAACCCTGACCAGATTATTTTTTTTGGTGATGATATCAATAATGATATTCTTCCTGCAAAAAACCTTCACTGGGAAGTAATGCTTATGGATTATGCAAATGAATCATCTCATCTTAATTTTCCTCGAATTTTATCTTTCAAAGAGATTAAAAAAATATACTAACTTTATTTCATTGGCTTCTCTCGAAGTACGCCTTCAATATTTCTTTCGCAATCGGTCCGGCCACGTCAGACCCTTGACCGCCTTCTTCAACTAATATTGTTACCGAAATTTCAGGATTATCATATGGAGCAAAGGCGGTAATCCAGGCGTGAGGTAAACCATCTTTCGTTTGCGATTCGGCCGTACCGGTTTTACAGGCGACCTGAATTTTAGTTTTTCCGGCGATGAAATCAAACAATGGCCAGCCGGTACCTCCGATTGAACAGGCCTGTTTCATTCCTTCACGAATTAAATCGATTGTTTTTTGAGAGATAGGTAATTTTTTACATGATGATTTGTTTTGTAAGGACAATTCATGAATTGTCCTTACCTTCAACAATTGAGGTCGGCACAAATATCCTCCGTTAGCAAATACATCTGTTACCAAAGCCATTTGTAAAGGAGTTGTTCCAACATATCCCTGACCAATGGATAAATTATAAGTATCACCTAGATACCAATTTTCTTTTAATACTTCTTTTTTCCAAAAGGACGAGGGAATAATACCTTCCTCTTCATCTAAGCCAATTTTTGTAAGTTTTCCCAATCCAAAAATATCAGACCATTTCTTGATCTTTTCTACACCGGTTTTTTCCCCGACTTTATAAAAAAATATATCATTAGACCTTCTAATAGCTTTTACTAAATCGACCATTCCCTCAACCTTTCCATATTGTAGAAAATACCAGTTTCCAAAAGTGGTAGCTCCCGCCTTAATGCTTCCCTTATCTTCGATCTCTGTTTTTTCGTCAATAGCTTTTTCTTCCAGTCCCGCCGTTGCTACTACTAATTTAAAAATTGATCCGGGTGGGTAAATTCCTTCTGCAACACGGTTAAATAAAGGATCGTCTTTATTGGTTAAATAGCTTTGTATATTAATATCTGAATTGTCTTCAAAATCTTGAGAACTAAAAGAAGGCGAGGAAACACTGGCCAATATTTCTCCGGTTTTTGGATTGGTTACGATGATCGCCGCCTTTACGTTTTTTACCAATTCATAACCCTTTTTTTGCAATTCCAAATCAAGAGCTAATTGAATTTTTTCTCCAGGGATTGGGGGAATAACATCAACAGTTTTTAAATATCGTCCTTGAGCGTCGATTTCCACTAATTTTTTCCCGGGTCGTCCCCGTAATTGGCAATCAAACAATTTTTCTATTCCTTTTTTTCCGGTCCGATCACCAAGCTGGAGTTTATATTGGCAGATATCATTATTAAGATCATGAGTATCTGCAATTTGGCGGTAGCCAATCAAGGGAGCTATCGCTTCAGGGCTTTGGTAAACTCTTCTTGAAGTTATTTTTTGATTACTATCTAATAGTCCCGGCTCAATTTTTTGATTAATGTTAGGAATCAAACTTTGTGCTAAAGTAAAACCTTTTCTATCAACTATCTCTCCGCGTGGGGCCTCTATAATAATTTCTCGAAGTCGATTTTGCTCAGAAAGTGTTCGATAATAACTTCCTTTGACGATTGTTAGTTGAAAAAGTCTTAAAAATATAATGATTAAAAAAAGAAAGATTATTACAATATATGTAAAAAAAACATTTTGAATCAATTTATTATCAGGTGAAAAAAAATTAAGTCCTTTTGAATCACCTTTTTGAAAGAATGGGAGTTTAGTCATATTAGCTTATAAAATATCCCTGCGTAAAATATCCTAACAACAATATATGTAAAAATAAAAAGATTAATAAAATTAAATATTTAACAAAAACATTTTTTATTTGGGCAAGATAGATAAAAAAAGATAAGGAAAACAAAGAATAGCGGGGGATGGAGGAGAAGGTGCCAGTTAGTGTGGGGAGGATGAGATTGGCGAGAGAAAATAAATTAAGCCCTAAACGATCGTAATTTTCAATTTTCAATTTATACCCCTTCGCTGAAGCTACGGAGTACAGGCAATTTTTGATCAAATCTAAAATCAAAATTATTAAAACAAAACTAAAAATACTAAATTCAGCAACCGCAACATAAAAACGTGAATCGTGAGCGGCGGTAACAAATATTTTAAAATATCTCCAATAAACCTGGGGCAATAAAATTAAATGGGATGACCGATTAGCCCCAAATATTGGTTGGGAAGTTAAAAAGAAAAAAGGATCGCCAGTAGTTTTGAAGAGATAAAAACAATAGATTCCTAAACCAATAAGGGGAGAAAGGATTAGTAGTAAGTATTTAGTATTAAGTATTAAGCGCTTGTCATCCCCGCGCAGGCGGGGATCCAGTCTATAAATTTCATTTTTATATTTATTAATAAAATGAAAAGCAATTGGTATTGTTAAAAACACCCCGACTAGTCTCGTCGTTGATGCTAAAAATGCTAATATAAAAACCAATAAATAATTTTGTTTTTTTAGAAAATATAAAGTAGATACAACCAAAAGAAAAAATAACCCCTCGGTATAAACAGCGCCAAAGAAAAAAGAGGTGGGGAAGGCAATCAAAAATAAGATAGATAGAATCGGATAGAATCGGATAGAATCGGATGAAATTAGACGTAGATATTTATAAAAAACAAATAATCCTAAAAGAAACAAAACATTTGAAATTATTAAGCCAGTCAGGAGTTGATTATTTGAAAAAAATGGGGTTAAAAATTTTATCAGCATAGGGTAAAGTGGGAAAAAGGCTTGTTCGTACTGAGCATAACCATCGCGGGCAATAGAAATATAGTGAAGACCGTCAAAATTAGCTAAAGCCGAAACCCAGGACGGCAAATTGAACCCCGGCAGTTGATCTTTATAAGGAAAAAAACCAAGATAAGGAATTACTTTTTGACTTAAAAAAATTATTAAAAAATCTAAAATCCTCCAGATTAAAAAATATATAAGGATCATAGCAACATTATAAGAGATTTTGATAAAATTAAGCTATCAATACAGAGCGTAGCTTAGATGGTAAAGCGTCAGGCTGGGGGTCTGAAGACCAGGAGTTCAAGTCTCCTCGCTCTGACTTTAGGCTGTTAGGACAAGATAAACAAATAATACTGTTTTATTTTAGAAAATAAATTAGATCAAATGAACTCAAAATAATTAAAAAAATTATTTTTTCCATTAGAAGAGTTTGTTTTTTATATTATGATTTTTGCCTTAGGTTTGCTTGCTTGGTACGAATTCTTTGACGATGATAGGAAATAATGGCTTGACATTTAATATCAAACCATTATAATTATATATATGAAAACGGTTAATTTACAGATACCAATAAGCGAAGAGTTGAGATTATCAGCTCAGGAGGCGGCAATTGAGCAGGGATTTTCTTCAATCCAGGAAGCAGTGAGAATCTTTCTCAATAAACTGGCCCAGAAGACAATTGAGGTAGTTTTTACTCCAAAAACGATAAGACTAAGTCCACAAGCAATAAAAAGATACAATAAGATTGCCATAGAGATTGAAAAAGGAGAAGGAATCTATAAGGCCAAGGATGTTGATAATCTAATAAAACAGCTAAAATCATAAACATGGAAATTCTCTATCAGAATAGCTTCAAAAAATCATTTAAGAAGAGATTTTTACATAATAAAAAGCTTGTAAAAATTATCTCCGAAAAAATTAATCAATTTAGTTTAAATTATAAAGATCCTCAACTAAAAACCCATTCTTTAACTGGATCAAAAAAAGGTTTTTATTCTTTTTCTGTAACTGGAGATATCAGAATTATTTTTTATATTAATCAAAAAAGGGAGGGTATCCTTATCGACATCGGAACCCATAATCAAGTTTATTAATTATTGTAGTAAAATATCTTCATATGAAACTTCTAAACATTTCAATTGAAAAACCGGTGGAAATCAATTTTATTTTAGCCCAGTCGCATTTTATAAAAACGGTCGAGGACTGCTACGAAACTTTAGTCGAGGCAGTACCAGGGATAAAATTTGGATTGGCTTTTTGCGAAGCCTCAGGTGAAAAAAAGATCAGAAAAGCGGGGACAGACGAGGAAATGATCAGTCTGGCCGTTAAAAATGCCAAGAAAATCGGGGCCGGACATTCGTTATTTATTTTTCTCCAGAATACTTTTCCAATTAATGTCTTAAACAGAATAAAAAATTTAAGTGAAATTACCCATGTTTATTGTGCTACCGCCAATCCAACGGAGGTTATTGTGGCGGAAACAAAGCAGGGACGGGGGATTATAGGTGTTGTTGATGGTGGCTCACCATTAGGAGTGGAAAATGAAAACCAAGAAAAAGAAAGAAAAGAATTTTTAAGAAAAATCGGTTATAAAACTTCATAGATTTTGGTGTAAAATATAGCCATGGCAAAAAAGAATCTTACCACAGAAGAAATTCTTCATATTGCAAAGTTAGGAAACCTGACTTTAAATAAAAAAGAAATTGAAGTATTTAAAAAACAACTATCGTCAGTCATAGAATACATAGATAAACTGCAAGAGGTTGATATAAAAGATATCGAGCCGTCAAGTCAAATAACCGGTTTAACTGATGTTTTGAGAGAAGATAAAGTCGAAGAAAGTAGAACATTGACATCTGGAGAGGCCTTAGCAAACACAAAGTCTAAAGAAGGAAATTTATTTAAAGTTAAAGCAATATTAACCGAGTAAATATGGACTTATTAGAACTGACCATAAAAGATGCTTCGGAAAAATTAAAGAAAGGAGTCTTTTCTTGTAGTGAATTAATAAAAGAATGTTTTACTACGATAAAAAAGAATGATAAAAAAATAAATGCCTTTTTGACTTTGAACGAGGAAGAGGCACTTAAAAAAGCCATAGAACGTGATGAAATGATTAAAAGTGATAAAGAAATTTTTAATAAAAAACCACTCCTTGGTATTCCAGTTGCCATTAAGGATTTATATACAACAAAAGGAATAAAAACTACTGCCGGATCAAAAATAATTAAAGATTATTCCCCTCCATTTAACGCAACTGTTGTCAAAAAGTTAATTGATGCTGGAGTAATAATAATAGGTAAGACAAACCAAGATGCTTGGGGTCATGGATCATCTGGTGAAAATACAGATTATGAACCAACAAAGAATCCTTATGACCTAAGCCGGGTCCCTGGAGGATCAAGTAGTGGATCTGGTGCGGCCGTTGCCTATGGAGCCGCTTTAGTTGGGACGGGGACCGATACAGGAAGCTCGGTTAGATTACCTGCAGGCTATTGTAACTTGGTTGGACTAAAGCCTACCTATGGGAGAGTTTCCCGTTACGGAGTTATTGCAATGGCTTCATCTTTTGATACGATCGGTCATATGACAAAAACAGTTTATGATAATGCAAAAGTACTAGAGGTTACTGCAGGATTAGATCCTTATGATAGTACAACATTTCCAATAAAAGTTGGTCAATATACCAAAGTCTTGGGTCAAAATATTAAAGGATTAAAAATTGGACTGCCAAAAGAATACTTTGTTCGAGGTTTGGATAATAAGATAAATAACTCAATAAAAGATTCATTAAAAGTACTTGAAAAATTTGGGGCAATAGTCAAAGAAGTTTCTTTACCTCATACGAATTATGCAATGGCCGCTTACTATATTTTGGTTCCATCGGAAGTGAGTTCCAATCTTTCAAGGTATGATGGAGTTAGGTATGGAGGAACAAGAGAAATGTTTGGTGCCGAAGCAAAAAGAAGAATAATGTTGGGTTCTTATACTCTTTCATCAGGTTATTATGACGCTTATTATTTGAAAGCCGCTAAAGTAAGAACTTTAATTAAGCAAGATTTTGAAAAAGCATTTAAAGAAATAGATATTCTAATTGGGCCCACTTCTCCAACATCCCCTTTTAAATTAGGGGAAAAAGTGGATGACCCTCTCCAGATGTATCTTTCAGATATTTTTCTGTGTCCGGTCAACTTAGCTGGCATCCCAGGATTAAGTGTTCCAAGCGGGTTTGTAGATGAGCTTCCGGTTGGAATGCAAATAATCGGCCCGCAATTTTCTGAAGAATTACTTTACAAAGTGGCCTATCTTTTTGAACAAGAAACTCAATATTATAAAATTAGGCCAAAGTTTAAAAATGGATAAAAAATATCAAGTCATCATCGGCATGGAAGTACACGCAGAGTTGAAAACCCACTCCAAGATGTTCTGTGGCTGTAAAAATGACCCATTTCATGCAGAAAAACCCAATATCTATACCTGTCCGGCTTGTTTGGGGTTACCCGGAGCTTTGCCGGTGGCAAATAAAAAGGCGATCGAATGGACAGTTATGTTGGGATTAGCTTTAGGGTGTAAAATAAATAAATTTTCAAAATTTGACCGAAAGCATTATTTTTATCCCGATCTTCCCAAAGGTTATCAGATTTCGCAGTATGATCTACCTTTTTGCTATGACGGAAAAGTTAAAACGTCTTTTGGACCAGTCGGTATTACCCGAGTTCACCTGGAAGAGGATACCGGAAAATTAATTCATCAAAAGGTTGATGGACGCAATGTCAGTCTAATTGACTTTAACCGTTCAAGCGTTCCTTTGATTGAGATTGTCACAGAGCCAGAGATCTATTCATCAGCCCAAGCAAAAGAGTATGCTAAAAAACTTCGCCAGATTATTCGTTATTTGGATATTTCAGACTGTGATATGGAAAAAGGAGGGATGAGACTCGAAGCAAATATTTCATTACAGAAAAAAGGAGAGACAGAACTACCGAATTATAAAGTTGAATTAAAAAACATTAATTCTTTTAGATTTTTGGAGCGGGGAATTGAATATGAAATTAAGAGGCAAAAAGAAATACTTGAAGCTGGGAAAACCCCAGATCAAGAAACTCGGGGATATAATTCCGAAAAGAATATTACTTACACTCAAAGATCTAAAGAAAATGCTGCAGATTATAGATATTTTCCTGACCCAGATCTACCGCCGATAAGATTTGATGATAAGTGGTTTGGGGAGATCAAATCCTCAGTTCCCGAGCCATTAGACTCAGTTTTCAACCGTTGGGAAAAAGATTATAAAATTGATAAAAAATTGACAGAGCTTTTATTTGAAACTGCTGGAGAATCCAAGAAGTTTGATAAAGTATTTTCAGGTTTATCAGATCAAAAGCTACCTGTAGATAAATTCGTCAATGCTATTGTTAATAAAAAATTATCGGTAGATATTTTTGGAGAAAAAGTTGAGGAAATTATTAATACATATAAAAAATCGGTTCAAGTTGATGATGTGACCGATGAAGATCTCAAGAAGATAATCACAAAGATTATTAAGCTCAATCCGAAAGCGGTTGAAGACCTAAAGGTCGGCAAGACCCAGTCAATTAACTTTTTAGTCGGACAGGTGATGTGTGAGGCGAAGAAAAAGATTGAATTTAACCGACTAGTCAAACTTATTCAAGAATTGATTAAATAATCTGAAATAAAAAAGATTTTATTGTGTTTGATTCCACTGATAACTGACCGTTGAGAGATATGGAAAAAGATTTATATAGTATGACTGATCAAAGACAATAAAAACAGAAGGCTTAGAAGTACTTGCCCATTTTCTGTTATTTATCAGGCTCGTCAAGGCTACTAAATTACCAGTAATTTTTATTCCCTGATCTACAGTTGTCCCCAGATTAATATTTGGAGCAACAAAAATACCACGAGCTTCAGTGGTACTATTGGCAAAAGTTATTGTTCCTGTGGTTAAGAAAGCAATAAAACCACCAGTAGGATTAAAAGTTGTCGGGTTAAAATTCAAATTACCATTAATTACCAAAACAAGACTCCTATTATTAAAAATAGATTTATTTGTGTCGTCAATTGTTATTGGGCCGGTCAACACCAATACTTGCTTATCATAGTCCTCCGTTGTAATGTCATTTATATCGGTCAAAGTTTTAAATTCTTTTCTTGATTTAATATAATTTAAAAAATTTGAAGGAGTCATAGAAACAGTTTTAGCCATAGTAGCCTGCCATCCTTTTGTCGAGGAAAGGTCTCCATTTAGTTCAATTGAACTAGCTGATACAAGCCCTGGGTCATAGCCAGCTGAGGCAATATTAAAATACCTTGTCCCATCGTCGTCACTATCGTAGGCAGCAATAGTCACAGGAATAGGATTATAAAGATTATTAGTGGAAGAAAAAGAAGTGTTTTTTAATTTAATCCAACTTAATGGACAAGTACAACTTGTAGAACTCGTACAATCAGGGAGTCTACACCTTTGACTGGCTCCCGAGGTGTAACAGGTTAGTCCAGAAACACAAGCACTTGGCCCCAAAGCGCAGGATTGATTACAGGTATACGGACAGGAACAAGCAGGGTCAGATGAGCAGGAAGCTTTACGACAAACATTTTCAATACAGCTAAGCCCAGCGGCACAACCATCTGGGTTTAAAGAACAATTTTGGTTACAAGCGTATTGAGCTTGAGAATAGTTAAAAGAAGGCAGAAATCCAAAAAATAATAATAAAACAACTGTAAATAAGATTATTTTTTTTGTTAACATCTTATTAGAAGAGTAGCAAAATTTAATTACAGTGTCAACAATATGGTTATTATATTTCTTTTAGCATTAATTATTATAATTGAGGGGATTGGAACAATTATTCCTCGAGAACTAATTTTTTATTTATATTTAATTCTGCCGGTGATTTTTTTTATTCAATTAATAATTAAAAAAAAATCGGTTATTTTCCCAAAATATCCTTCAATAACCTTTGGATTTTTTTTAATATTGAGCTTTATCTCAGCAATTTTTTTTTCTGTTGACAAACAAATTTCCTTTGAATTAGCTCTTTTTTATCTATCCTCATTTTTGATTTTTATTTTTTTCTACAACAATAAAAAGTTAGCTAAAAAATATATTAAGTTAATAATTTTTATAGGATCGACAATATTTACGCTTATTTATTTATTTAGATTGAATACCAGCCCAATCGACGGCTATCAACTCGTGGTTTCTTACTATGGTCATATTCACAATCATCTTGGAGACTTTTTGGGATTAGGACTGATAGTTTTTATTTATTCCTTAATTATTAAAAAAGAAAATAATTGGTCTTATTTACTTATATTATTTTTTCCTTTTTTTATGCTTTCTTTTTCTCGGACGGCTTATGTTGCCTTACTAATTACTACATTTTTTATATTAATAAGAAATAAATCAATCAGTTTTTTTTCTATAAAAACAACGTTCGTTATTATTTTAGTCATTTTATCAATGGTTTTCTTCTTTGCAACTGTAAAAGAGGCCGATAATAAAACAATAGTCGGTAAATTAAATCAGTTATTATCTGTGAAATTTAACCTGCAGAGTAAAGATTTTACGGCTAGAAGGCTGACATATTTAGAACAGGGATTAAAAAGTTTTGTCGACCACCCATTATTTGGAGTCGGTCCAGGTAATTTTGGTTATTCATCCAAAAAATATCAATCGGAAAAGTCTCAATGGTATGAATTTACAACTACCGATAATGCCCACAATTTGTCTTTGGATATATTATTTGAAAGCGGAGGATTGGCTTTTATCTTTTTTGAACTATTTATCATATTACTTTTAATTAGTATCTTCAAAAAAAACAACCTACAAAATTATCTACTACTATACCTTTTGATAAATTTCCAGACAGACTATACCTATAAAATCTATTCGGTATTTATCCTGTTTATGATATTGGCGGCAACAGTTTACGAAGAAAAAACGTCAAAAGCGAACCAATCTTTTATCTTTAATTTGTTTTCAATATGTTTGTTGTTTATCGTGACCTCTATTTTAACAAGTGGAATTTTTTTGAGATTAAATAAACTTAGTTTAAGTCTAGCTTTTTATCCATTGAACAAAGAAGCCTATCGACAAAAGATAATTCAAGATACTGCCAAAGAAGGGTGCTTGGAAGCGGACAAATATGCAAAGAACTATTATTTCGTATCTTCCGGATATTTACCCACCCTACAACTGCTATCGAGTTACTATGAGGCCTGTAGCAACAAAAAAATGGCTATTTATATGTTGGATAAGGCCGTTGAAGGCAACAGGTTCATTAATTTTAACATCGTTAAAAAAGATTATTCACTAAAAAAAGAAATTTATGGGCAAAAATCAGCCGAAGCTTTTCTTAGATGGGTACTAAAGGGGTACGGCAACTTAAGATATGTTTCCGAATTTAGACAAAAAGTGTCTGATTTTTGCCGAAATAATAATGAAAATGTATGCAAAAAAATGCGCTGGTGGTAAGAATTTTTTGGTATTAAGAAAATAAATGTTTTAATTCGGTAATAGTTAAGCGTTTTTCCTTTTTTAACTTCCTGATTTCATTTATTCTTTTAATCGCCTCACTGTCATATAGTTGATATCCTCCTGCAGAAAATTTCTTGACCTTAAGAAGCCCAGCTTTTGTCCAAAACCTTATTGTTGACACATTCTCTGTGGTTTTATTTGCCAGTTCCCCGATTTTCATAAGTTTTTGTGAGATAGTCGTTATTTGTTTTTCTTTTGTTCCCAAAGCTTTTAGATATATATCAAGAGAATTATTGACTGATCCAAACATAAAAAAATAATAATCAGCCAGATCATTTGAAAGCTGTCCCTTTTCAATACTATCGATGTATTTTTTTCTATCTTCTTTATTTATAATTACCGGCGGATATCCAGCGGTTATTAAAATAAGATTCATGAGCAAACGGGCTGTTCTGCCGTTACCGTCAATAAAGGGATGGATTGTGACTAATTTAAAATGGGCATCAACGGCTATTTTGACAATATTGTTTTTTGTTTGATGAAGCCAGTTGATAAGCTCTTCCATAAGATCAGGAACTTTAAAAGGATTAGGCAGTGTCACTGTTGATCCAGCAATACGAACAGGAATATTCCTATAAATGCCAGCATCAATAGTATTAATATCCCCTAAGATGATGGCATGAATATCGAGAATAGTCCTTTTATCAATTTTTTTGATACTCTGGAGATTTGATTCTTTAATATATTGATACGCTTTCGCATGGTTAATTGCTTCAAGATGTTCAATAATGGATTTCCCCTTGACAGTTATCCCTTTTTCCACGATTTGAGCGGTTTCTTGTCTGGTCAAAGTATTGCCTTCAATGGCGTTAGAGGAATAAGTAAGCTCAATCTTATACCACTCATCAATATTAGTAATTAGAGCCATAGGAAAAAACTTAAATCCATCAAGCGTATTCTTTTTTTCTAGGATAATTTTCAGTATATCTTTCATATAGATGAAGTATAAAGTATTACTTCATGGTTGTCAATATACCTTTATCCCAAGAGAAAAATTCGGACCGTCTATAGCCCAGTAATGAAAATTTTTCTCGAAGATCTTTATTTTCTAAAAAATTATTTATTACTACAGATAACCGGAGTTTTTGGTTTTAAAGCCTTAATTACAGGGAATTAATTTATTTTTGGTTAAGTAATTAAACACATCTTCAGCTATTTTTTGATGGCCTGCCTGGTTTGGGTGTCCGTCAAGTAATCGATATTTTTTATCGGTAAAATCATAACTAAATATATCAACCTGTTTTGGTTTGCTGATATTTTTTAGAATTTCCTGATGAGAATTATTTAAATTAATAACTACAATATTCTTGTTATAAAAATCAAAAATCCTGTTAAATTCCTGTCTCAATATTTGATATATGGTCTTTATTCCTTTTTTTCTTTCCAATTCATCTAATGCAGTTCTGAAACAATAATGACTAGTTTGTTTTTCTAAGGTGGGGTTGGGATTATTTTTTGTACAGTTGTTATAAAATTCTCGCATCAATTCATTAATTCTTCTATCATCTACAAGCATCCACAAAATTAAATCGGGGTGATATTTTTGGCCTCGTATTTTATATCTTTCAACCTCATATTGAATATCATATCCATAAACTCCTAAATTGATCACTTCAAACGCAGTATTTAAACACTGAGTGTTAAGTCTGTCTTCTAAAAGTTCTGGGTAATTATCTTTTGTGTTAACGTTTTCACCAAAAGTAAAAGAGTCCCCAAGAGTAATGATGCGAAAAACATTTTTTGGCTTTTCTATTTGATAATTAATCCTTTCGTTTAAAGTATCATTATTAATGGTGTATTTTGGTACAGACGAAAGCCAATCTTTACGCACTTCCTGAATAGAATTAGGCTTTGGTTCATAAAAATATTTAAGAGACTGAGTTCCTTTTACATTTATACTGTTTTTATCAATGTATGCTATAGAGATTTTTTTGTTAAAAATCTGTTGAAATATCTTAAAACCAAGAAAAAAGATTAAAGCAGATTGGAGTATTATTACCATAATAATATTTTTTGTTTTCATATCACCAATACCCCATATTCCTTAACTTCTCCATTGTTTTTTCTTTATCGTATTCCCGTCCTGACCTTTCCGTGCCTCCTTGAACCGCTTTATTAGTAAATGGTTTTTCACCAAGCGACCGGTAACCCTTTTTATATAAAGAAACATAGGGAACTTTATACTTATTTGTATAGTCCCAGACATCTTTTTCAGTAAAGTCCAAAATCGGATGGATACGGACATGATTTTTTCTTTGTGAGAAATATTTTTCTTTTGATCTGGCCTGATGTTCATCCCGACGGATTCCAACTATAAAAGCATCAACATCATATTCTTTTAGGAAATTATTAATTGCGTTAATTTTCATAATTCTTGACATTTCCTTCTTTTTTTCAAGGTCGTTTTCTTTATAAAATCTTTTCATATCATCACTGCTATGTTTTTCGATTATTAAATCCAAATTCCATTGTTTTTTAATTTGTGCCACAAAATTATAGATTTCCTGAAATTCCATTGTTGAATCATTAAACATTACTTTAAAAGGAATCCAGCCGTTAAAATATGTCCGGACTAGATGAAGGACAACCGTTGAATCCTTGCCGCCGGTCCAGGCAATAACAACTTCATTTTTTTTAAATTTTTTGGTCGCTTCTCCAATAATCAAGTAAGCTTTCTTTATCTTCTCTTCAAGTAATTTTTTCATCTTATATAATTATCTAACTATGGATCTATTCTGTCAAACCTGTGTAAAAAACAGCCACAACTTTTATTATATGGGCTATATTGACCCAGGCACAGGCTATGTTTTTAGCTCAATCGTGCCGGTTATTTTAGGATTTTTGGCAACATTTATTGTAACTATCATGGCGTTTTTTGCAAAAAGAAAAAATTTAATCGTTCTTATAATTATCATCGCTCTTATTGCTACAATGATACTTATGTTTAATAAAAAAACAATAAGCAATAAAGCTAAGGGCCGGGTAGTAATTTTGGGGATTGACGGAATGGATCCGAATATTTTGTCGCAAGCAATTGAAAAAAAATTAATGCCAAACTTTAAAAAACTAAAGGAAAAAGGTTATTATTCAGAATTACAAACCACTATTCCTCCCCAGTCGCCGGTTGCCTGGGCCAGTTTTGCCACCGGAACCGATCCATCAGAACACGGAATCTATGATTTTATTGTCCGCGACCCTAAAAATTATCAACTTGATCTGGTCTGGATGGAGAATATAAAGTCGGCGATTAGGGGAGAAACATTTTGGCAAAAAGCCGGGAAAAACAATATTGACACAACTGTTCTATTCTTACCTAATACTTTTCCACCAAACAGTCTTTATGGTCGGATGATCTCTGGTATGGGAACCCCGGATATACTGGGGACCGCCGGTAAGTTTAGTCTTTTTACAACTAAAAAGCTGAATAAAAACAGCCGGGGGAATCAGGTAAGTTTGGATAACATTGAAACTCAAATGGTCAATATACCAGGACCAAGATATCAAGCTTTTAATGAAAAAAAGGTTACGAATATTCCTTTAAAGATCCAAAGAAATAAGGAAAAAAAAGAATTAATTTTGATAGTTCAAAATCAAAAAATAATTCTCAAGGAAGGAAAATTTTCCGATTGGATAAAACTTGAGTTCAAGATAGATTTTTTTACCAAAATTAATGGAATTGCAAAATTTTACTTAAAACAGCTATCTCCTGATTTAGAGATATATTTATCACCAATAAATTTTGATCCCTCTAAACCGATAAAAGATATTAGTTACCCAAAAGCGTATTCAAAGGACTTGGTAAAAGAATACGGGTTATTCTACACCCAGGGACTACCTCATGATACCTGGGCTTTAGAAGAGGGAGTATTTGATGACAGGGCCTTCCTCGAAAACGCCGAGTCAATTTTTAAAGAAAGGGAAGTTATCTATTTTGGGGAGCTTGTAAAACAAAAAACCGGTATATTTTTTAGTTATTTTGGTATTACAGATACAATCTCACATATGTATTGGAAAGATCCTGAAGTTATTTTTAAATTCTACAAAAAGATTGATGATATCGTCGGCAAAACGTTGTCCAAACTTAATAAAGAAGATACTCTGATTATATTATCCGATCATGGTTTTGCCGGATTTGATTGGGAGTTTAATCTCAACAGTTGGCTTCGTGACGACGGCTATCTGGTCTTAAAAGACGGAGCCGAAACAGGTGGAACGCTTTTGGATCAAGTAGATTGGGAAAAGACCAAAGCTTACGCTATCGGTTATAACGGGGTATATCTAAATCTTAAAGGAAGAGAAGAAGGGGGGATCGTTGAAAAAAAAGACAGTCAAGCCCTAGAAGAAAAACTTAAAAAAGACCTGCTTCAGATTATAAATCCGAATGATAATTCAAAAGTAATAAAGAACGCTTATACTAAAGAGGAGTTAAAAATAAAAAACGACGACTCTAATTCTCCAGACCTGTTTGTTGGTTATTTTAAAGGGATAAGATCTTCCTGGGATACAGCGGTCGGGGCAACTCCGAAAAATATATTTAATAAAAGAGTTGATAAATGGTCCGGTGACCACCTTTTTGACGCCTCAGAAGTCCCCGGAGTATTATTGTCAAACAAAAATTTGAAGTTGAAAAATCCCCAGATAACTCAGATTATGCCTTTTGTTTTGAAACTGTTTAAATATGAAAATCGTTAAAAAAATCTTTCTTCCCTTGGCAATAATAATGTTTTTATTTATTATTTATTTTTTATATCAAAAAATCATTTTTAACAACAAAGCCGGGAATTTAAATTTAATATTAATTTCTGTTGACACTTTAAGACCTGATCATATGGGAGTTTACGGTTACAACAAAAATACTACTCCAAATATTGACAAATGGGCCAAAGATGCGTTTGTTTTTACGAACGCATATACCATTATTCCTTTAACGTATCCTTCTTTTACAGCTTTAATGACTGGAAGATATCCTATTGAAACAAAGATCATAGATAATGCTGATGGTCCAATGCAAAATAATATAAAAACTTTAGCTGAAAATCTTAAAAAGAAGGGATATGCTACAGGAGCATCAGTTACAAATATGGCTTTGGACTCAGAATTAACAAATATAAATCGAGGTTTTGATTACTATGAAGTAAATGAAGACGAAAAAGAGGTTATGGGCTCTCTTGACTATTTGGATAATGGGTTTAATTGGATTCGCGATAACAAACAAGTACCGTTCTTCTTTTGGCTTCATATAAAAGCTCCTCACAGACCATATTATCCACGAACTCAGTTAAGAAATATATTTAGTAAATCATATAAAAATACCATTGAAGGGATAAATTTCAGCGAAGCGAGAAGCAGACAAGATGAGCTGGTCAAAAAAATAAAATGTTATAAGCAAGACGGGATTAAAGATGAAAAATATTTAGAGGAGTTGATTGATACATATACTCGTCTTTATGATGAAGATATTCTCAATGGAGATTATATATTCAAACATATTATCGACTACATTAACAAAAGTGGTCTGAACAAAAATTCAATAATTGTGTTTTATGGCGATCATGGAGAAAGCATGGATCATGATTATTATTTTAGCCATGGAAGAGTAATTTATAACTCTAGTGTCAAAATTCCTTTAATGATAAAGCTTCCGAATAATGAAAATGGAGTGATTGATTATTTGATAGACAATACTTCAATTCATAATATTATAAGTAATTTGTTATTTAACACAAATAGAGCCCATTTAAGTTTAAAAGATATAGATAGCCTAGTAAAAAGATATAGCAAAGATGAAATTTATATTATGGACAATGCGGCAACAAAGGGGGGTATTGTTAATAAGAGGTATAAGTATATTAAGACTCTAAGAACTTTTAAGGATGACTGCCTAAATAAATACAGTGAGGAATTTTATGATTTAAGTTTAGATAAAGCCGAAAATACCAATTTAATTAGCCAGATAAAATATAAAGAAATAATAGACAAACTTAGAGAAGATTTTAAAACTAATTTTTTCAAATATTTTCCAATGAAAGAAAAAGATATAAATAACTCTCAAGATAAAATAGATAAATTAAAGAGTCTTGGCTATTGATGAAAAATATTAATGATTATTTTCTTGTAATTCTTTAGCATTTTATCTAATGAAAAATATTTGGCTCTTTCCAAGGATTTTTTAAAATAAAAATTATATTTTTTCCCATCTTTTAATAAGTCATTCATAGCTTTTGCCATTGCTTTCTCATTGCCAACAGGTACCAAAACTCCATATCTTCCATTGTCTAATATTTCAGATGGCCCATAATTAGTGTTAGTTGATATAACAGGAACGCCATAACTCATAGCTTCTAAGATTACTGTTGGAAAACCTTCGTAATTTGAAGAAAATAAGAATAAATCAGTGGTAGCCAGATATTGCGAAACGTTCTGTTTCCAACCAATAAGATGAATTTTTTTTGATAATTTTAAGCTTGAAATCAAACTTTTCAGATTTTTTTTTATTTTTCCGTCACCTATAATCAACAATTCAGAATTTTTAAAAATACGAATGAGGATTGAAAAAGCTTTTATTAAGGTAAAAAAATCTTTTTGTTTATCAAGTCGTCCTACAGAAATAATTCTTTTTATCTTATTTATTTTATTTTTTATAGAAATTTTCTTCAAATTAATTCCGTTATAAATTGTTTGAACGTTATCTAGAAAAAAATAACGTCTCAAATCGTTTGAAATATTTTTAGATACCCCAATATTAATATTGGCTTTTTTATATAACAAACTGACCAATATCTTCAATATAATATTAAGCCAATAAGAAGCCCTATTTTTGAAGGTTGTCAAAATATTGTTATGGCTTGTTAAAATAAGTCGAAGTTTTTTGTTAAAAAGATACTTAATTATTGACAGTTGAATATTGACATAATGGTTAACTGATAACACAACATCAGGTTTATTTTGAGAAATTATATCTTTTAGCCAAAAAATTTCTTTTACAAAAACCAAAATATTACTGTAAGAAAAATAATATTTATTTGGATAATAATTTTTATTATGTAAAAAGATCATATTAGCCCTTATTTTCCTGTAAGTGGGTCTTTCTAAAATAAGAGTAGTAGTTTTTAAGTTTATTAATTTTCTTAATTTCAATAAATTAAAAATGTAGCTTCCTGTCCCACCGTCTATACTTTTTGCAACAATTAATAACTTCATTTATATCAGATATTATTTTCAATAACTTTTTTTAATCCGGTTTCTAACGTGATTCTAGGGTTTAAACCCAGTATTTTTCTTATTTTACGAATATTGGCAAAAACGATAGGTATTTCAATATCTAAAATAGACTTATTATTTATTTGGATTTTCTTTTTTGAGAGTTTGGCAAATAAATTAATAAAAGATTTTATTCCAACTGGTTGTGATTTTCCAATATTAAAAACTTCATATGATTTAAAACCATAACTTTTGATAATTTTTATTATAACTTCAATAAGATCATCAATATATGTCCAGTCGCGTTGATTATTTTTATCATTACCATATTGAGTAAAGGGGAGATTATTTTTAACGCAATTTAATAAAATTGATGGTAGCATATCCTGTCTGCCTCTTGGGCCATAGATCGAAAATGGCCGGAGAACAACTGTTTTAAGATTATAATTATCCGAATAATATTTTATGATCTGTTCCATGAGATATTTTGACAGTCCATAAGGTGAGATCGGGTTTGGTGCCATATCTTCCTTAAAGGGAACAAATTTTTGTTTCCCGTAAACGGATGAAGACGAAAAAATAATCGATTTTGCCCGCGGATTATACTGTCTGATCGCCTCAAGTAATATCTGAGTACCAAGGACATTGTTTCTGATATAATCCTGAGGATTTTTTGTACTTTCCCTGACATTGGTTTTGGCGGCGCAGTGAATAATAAAGTCAAAACTATTATTTTTGAAGATAGAAGTAATAAACTGTTGATTTAAAAGATCGATTTTATAAAAAGTAAAAAATTTATTATTTTTTAATATATCTAAATTATTTAAATAGTATTTTTTATCATAAGCACCACTAAAATTATCTATTCCAACAACTTTGAATCCTTTTTTCATCAAGTTCTCTGATAGATGTGAACCGATAAATCCAGCTGCTCCAGTGATTAATATCCTTTTCATAGTATAGACGTGATAAAATATAACAAAAATTTAATGAAAATCCTACTTATTCATAATTACGGACAATATCGAGGCGGAGCAGAGACTTATTTTGAATCATTATCAAAACAACTCAAAGCAAAAGGTCATAGAGTAATCACTTATGCCCAAGACAGTCGGAAAATTAAGACATTATTTGATAAAATCACAACGGCAATTGGAATGTTTTATAGCTCCAAAACAAAAAAAGAATTAGAAGAATTAATTGAAAAAGAAAAACCTGACGTTGCCCAAATTTTAAATATTTATCCTTTAATATCGGCGACCATTTACTGGGTTCTGAAAAAACATAAAATTCCTATTATCCAGCGGATTCAAGACTACCGCTATTTTTGTCCAAAAGCTACTCTTTTTAGGAATCAAAAAATATGCGAACTTTGTCTAACTAAGCGATTTAAATATCCATCTGTAATTTATGGTTGCTATCAAAGTTCAAGGCTATCATCATTAATATTCAGTCTTTCATTCTATTTTCATCAATTAATTGGCAGTTATCAGTTTATTGATAAATACATTTTCCCTACAAAATTTGTCAGAGATTTTTATATAAAAAACGGCAAAATAAAAAAAGAAAAAACCATAATTATTCCAACATTTACCGATATTAATCAATCAAAAAGTAAAGGTTTAATTTCATTAAAAAATAAAAATAACTTTCTTTTTTTTGGACGATTAAGTGAAGAAAAGGGGATAATCAAATTACTCCAGGTATTTAAAAAATTACCCAAAATTAGACTAACAGTTATTGGTGATGGACCTTTGAAAAATGAAATTCAGCAATACTCAAGATACAAAAACATTACTATTATTGGTTTTCAACCAAGAAATATTATCTTGGAATATATCAGACAGGCAAAAGCAGTAATTATCCCATCACTTTGGTATGACGTGATGCCAAATGTGTTAATTGAATCAATATCTCAAGGAACACCTGTTATTGTTCCAAAATTTGGAGTTTTTCCGGAATTGGTGAAAGAAAATGATGGATTTTTTTATGAGCAAGACGATTTTGATAATTTGAAATCAATCATTATTCAAATTAATAGAAGAAAAAAATTGGAACTTATAAATAATCATAGATTTATTCCCGAAAGACACATCGATAAACTAATAGGGCTTTATAAAAACCTAAAATATGAAAAAAATTGATTTAATATCATTTTTATTGGTGATGTTTTTGATTAAAATCCCACCTTTTTATATATCTCCTTTTGCAACAAAATTTTTAACCAGCCACGTTTTAGCAAAGTTAATTTTAGGGGCGCTATTTATTTATTTCATTTTAGATACAAAAATAAGAACAAAATTAAATAAAAAAGTGCTTATTTTTCCACTTTTATTTTTTCTTTCCCAATCATTATCACTCATAGCCGCCAGAGATATTTATTTTTTTTTAAAAGATTACCAAAATATAATATTTTCCTTGCTAATTTTAATATTAGGATTTATTTATGGTCAAAATAAAAAAAATAAAGAAATTATTTATAATTTTATTTTCACAATAGGTATATTAATTATAACTTTAGATTTTGTTTATTTTTTATTTGCTTCCCAATTTTTGTCTTTCATAAGTATTTTCGTTCAAAAAGAAGCCTTACCGGTATATATCGTTAATCTTGAAAGAGGGAGATATAATTTGTATCTTAATACAGAGCTTTTTTTACCATTTTTTATTGGTGCGTTTTTATTTACAAAACAAAATAAAAATAAAATATTGTTTTCAATAGCAATTTTTTTAATTATATTTCTTTCTTTCGTATCAAATTTCCGCCATAGGTTGTTATTTTTAATGTTTGCATTAATCTCTTACGGATTTTTGATAGTCAAAAATAAAAACCTGAATGTAAAAAAAATATTATTAACATTTTCTGGTATTTTTGTAATAGGAGCAATATCTTCTTTATTAATAGCACGGGTATTTTTTCAACATGATATTGTTAATAGATTATTTCTTCAGGATGAGATAGAAGATGTTAAATCAGTTAATTCAAGAGTAGATAATTTAAATAAATCAATAGAATTATTTAAATCGAGCCCATTAGCTGGCATAGGTTTGGGTAATTACCAAATTTATATGAAAGATAATGGCAAATTTTATATATTTGATCCGGTAGCAAAAGAATTAAATTCGCAATCAATCAGTGATCCACACAGTATAGTTTCAAAAACTCTAAGTGAAACTGGTATGACAGGCTTAATAAGTTTAACTATTATGGTTTTATTCTATCTTAGAAGAGATATTATTTATCTGAGAGAAAACGATTCTCAGGAAATTTCTGCTTATATAATTTCTTTTTGGGGCCTTTTTATTCTTAGTCTAATTACACCCTCAATAACTTTATTTAGAGGAGGGTGGATGTGGTTTATGAGGGGAATCTTAGAGGGACAATATCAGTTACTCGGAGATACTTCACGAAGTAGTTCCCAATAAAGCTCTGTTGGAGTGCCGTCAGGATTAAATAAGTAAATTGGTGACTTAGAATAAATTTCTTTCGGATCTGGCTTATCATCAGGAACCATGGTCCAAATAACCACTCCGTGTAAATTTTCATTTTCAAGAGCTTTTACGATAGTCGGTAAGTATTTTAACATCTCTTCACTTGTACCAGTCGGGTGAAATTCCGTCATTATTATGCCTCCCAGGTCCGCAAACAAATCGGCAGTGGCATTAATTTGTTCAATGGTTGGCACTTTAGGAAATCTTGTTGCCTCCGGATTGACATCGGGCCCTTCTAACTTAGAATGCACTTCCACACCAACCAATATGTTTATATCTTCGGGTGAATTAATCCCCATTTCAGATAGTGCTTTCGCGGTCTTCTGATCAGGATCAGCCATTATCCTATTAAAAGCATTATCTCTGGCCATAACCAAGTAGGAGTGAAGTTTTTCTCGTTTTGCAGGATCGTTCATCATTTGAGCCTCATTAAAAACGATTGTATAGTTAACATTTGGATTGAGACCTTTATCGATCGGTATTTTCAGTACTTGGTAAAAATACTCGTCAAGCCAGGCATTTCCATACTTGTCTTTTAAGGGATTTGCGTCTCGGTTCCATATACCTCCTTTTTCCAATGATTCGTTAAGCTCTAAAAAAACTGACTTGCCTGACCCATTCTCGATGATTAAATCGCTTAATTCAGTAATTCTATCCTGTAATTTTTCGTCAACATTATCTGTAGTAATACTTTCATCTTTTCCCGGCTCAAAAACATAATGAAAAAGATAATTCATATTATTATTCCTGGCGATTTCCATATACTTGTCTGCGTTTCTAACGGGCTTGCCTTTTTCGGTATCAGTGCCTAGGGAGAGTATGCCTCCATCAGCGAATTTGTCTATATTAAGATAGCTGTCGCCTAAGTATTTAAAATTTCGTGATTTCATGTAGAACCCAAGTGATTTGTCGTGTGCCGCCCAATAACGCCCTAGAATTGCTTCTTGCCATTTCCATTCTCCATTTTCTCCCTGTTGGGCCATCATTAAAGCGACTCCGTCAGAAGTTCTTAAAACAGCAAAAGGAGGTAGGCCATCAGGTGTTTCTATTTCAGCTTGAAGACCGGCAGCAACTTCTTCCGGTTTGATGCCAAAAGCATTAGCAAACTGGACGATAGGCGAGTCGGGGTTAATGACATCAAACAATTCAGGATTTGAGGCTTTGGGGTCAGGGATCTGCAATCCACCAACCTCAATCATCGGCACGGGGATGGCAGTGGGTTCTGGCGTATTTGTTGGCAAACCCTGAGCTTGAACAACTTCGGATGGTTCGATAATCATACCTATCAAATCGACTAAAGAAGGTGGGGCACTAGTTTGTTGTGTTGAGATTACTTGATCTTGATTTTGGGGGATATCTATACTTTCGCCTGTTACGGAATTAATTATGGTCACCTCTTTGACCAAATTTGCGTCCTGCAGAGCCTTATTAATATTTGCATCAGCAGGTAATTTATCCAAAACAATGATCATAAAAGGCGTATTTTTTTTATTTAAATCTGCACCTTGAAATGTGATTATTGTATGATCTTTTGTTTCACTTCTGACGACGGATCCTGGTAATTGCGTATCAAAGAGGAATGATTTTATAGAAACATCAAATTCGCCTTTTATTGGATCAACATTATCATTTCTAAAAGATATAATGGGGGTTTTTGTTGAATTTTGATTTCCAAGTTCACCATTAACTACAACGTCAGTCAATGCAAATTCAACGGTATTTACGGCTCCATCGTTGCTTTTACCTTTATATTGATAAACATTTGTATCTTTTGGAGAAAAATTTAATGTTCCTACCTCATTAAGAGGATTTAATAGCAAAGAAGCATTTACTGTATAGTTTTCCAACAACACTTTATCTTTGACTGATAAATCGGCGCTTTCGTTGGAAAATATTCGTATCTCTTCGGCGGAGAATAATAAATTTTTGTTAACAACAGCAGCTTCAACACATTGTGCTAATGTAGTTGATAATAAAGATAATGCAATAGGAACCAAATAACCCGATGACCGCGAAGGTGTCCCCTCTTTGTTTGGTTGACTGATGACTTTAGCTTTCATATCTTATAGCATATATTATATCACACTATTATTTATATTCAATTTTGTCAATAGGAATAATTGTAATCTTACACAAGAATAGAAATGTCCGCCTTCGCAAGAATAGAAATGTCCGCTTTTGAATAAACAGGTTGGGATAATTTATCAAATCTGTCATTCCCTCGAAGGAGGGAATCCAGACTAAAATCACCTTATTTGTTTTTTAAAAATGTAATTATAGACTGGATCCCCGTCTTCACGGGGATGACACAAGAAACAACTTAAAAGCGGACATTTCTAATCTTGTCTGACATAGGAATAATTGTAATCCTACACAAGAATAGAAATGTCCGCCTCCGCAAGAATAGAAATGTCCGCTTTTCAATAAACCGATTGGGATAATTTAGGGTTATCAATTTAATTTTAGTTATCCCATATGCCAACCAATCTAACGGAAGCGGAAAGTTTGAAGTTAAAAGTTCTTGAAGATCTTACAGCCCAGAAAATCAAAACCAAACAGGCAAGTAAAATATTATGTCTTTCAACACGTCAAGTAAGAAGGCTCAAAAACAACTTTGAAGTAGACGGTCCTCGATCGATTATCCACAGACTTAAAGGAAAGGTTGGGAATCATAAGATAGATGACGCAATAAAAAACAAAGTAATAGAAACAATTAGAGAAAAATACTCTGATTTTAAACCAACATTTGCAACTGAGAAATTGCAAGAAAAACAAATACCTGCTCCCACCTCTCAAACTGTCAGGGTATGGATGGCTGAAGCAGGGCTATGGAAAACTCATAAACAAAAACAGGTAGAATATCGTTCCTGGCGTCCACGAAAAGACCATTACGGAGAATTCCAACAATTTGATGGATCATATCATCTGTGGTTTGAACATCGTTACAAGGACCGCAATAATGAGTCGATTGAAGTTTGTTTACTTGCTTCAATTGATGATGCAACCGGCAAGATTACTTACGCTTCTTTTGAAGAAAATGAAGGGATAATCGCGGTTTTCAACTTCTGGAAAACCTATGTTTTAGCTTTGGGTAAACCATTAATTGTCTATCTTGATAAATTCTCGACCTACAAAATTAATCATAAAGGAGCGGTTGATAATAAAGATTTAATAACTCAATTTGAGTGGGCTCTTAATAGTTTAAATATTCAACTAATCCATGCTCACTCTGCTCAAGCCAAGGGGCGGGTTGAAAGGTTGTTTGGAACCTTACAAGATAGGTTGATAAAAGAAATGAGATTAGCTGAAATTAACAATCCAGAAGACGGGAATAGATTTCTAAAAGAAGTATTTATTCCTAAATTTAATCAAAAATTTACAGTTGTTCCAAAGTGTGAAGGTGATGTTCATCGAACACTATCTTCAAATGAAGTGAACAAATTAAATTCAATCTTTTCTGTTCATGAACAACGAAAAATTAAAAATGATTTTACAATCCAATTTGATAATAATTTTTATCAGCTTGAAGAAATCCAGTTAACAACTATTAGACCGAAAGAAATCGTAACAATTGAAATTTGGTTAGATAAAACAATACATATCATTTTAAAAGATTTTGAGTTAAACTATTTTTTAATTAAAGGTAGACCTGAGAAAGTAAAAAGAACCCCAACAATACTGACAAATCACACTTTAAATTATGTTCCGCCGAACAATCATCCATGGAGGAAAGCCGGTCGAGCGGCGATTGAGGAGAAGCAACTAAAAGCGGACATTTCTAATCTTGTCTGACATAGGAATAATTGTAACCAATCTGTTTGAAGAGTGTATATGGACATAATAATGATCTTTTCCATCATCTGTCAACTTTGATTCAATTGGTATTTGTAAATTTCCGGTTTGAAGATAATTATCTTTTTTTGGAAATAAAAAATTAGGACTTAAATCAAGCTCCAACTCATCTCTTGTTTTAATTATTTTTCTTTTCTTAAAGCCTTTTTCATGAATTTTAATTTGATTATTCAACGTAAAAAAAACCCAATGAGAAACAATGTCATCATCATTTAATAAATCCATCATTTGATCCGTATATTTTGAATCAAATAGTTGATACTTTGTTTCGCCAAACATCTCTCGAAGAACATTAATATTGTTTGAAATCGAAATATCATCAGGTATGATAGTTAAAGCTCCGTCATTTTCTTTCATTGTGGTTTTTAATTTTGATAGTAGATAAGCTTTCCGTAAAGATTTAACTGCCATTAATGTTCCTGACAAACGTAAAAAGTCGTAATATTCTACTTTTTTCCCACGAAGTTTTTTATATTTATCAAACATTGTCTGAAGAATGGCTTTGTCCAATTGTAAAAAATTATCTGAACTCTGCAATTGTCTTTCAAAGGCTTTATCTATTGGCTTTTTTAAAGTTTCTTTATGAGAAGTAATATCTCTATAAGTGTCACGTAAAGAAAGAGCCATTTTCTTTTTTTCTCCATCTGTTAATTCTTTTCCGAATAGTTTTTTTAAAGTTTTTTTGGCGATTACTTCATAATCCTTTACATAAAAAAATGGTGTTAGACTAAAAAATGTTTTTTCCATTTCATAATTATCTGGCAGAACTTTTTCCTTAATTTTTCCAATAATTCTTTTCTTTTCTTTTTGAATTTCATCATAATCGGCGCTTTCATTAAGGGAAACATTTGGTTTTTTAGTTTCTAAACTATTTACTTTTGGAGCTTTTAATGCACTAAATCTTTTCATTACAGCAGTCCTTATTTCCGGATCTTCAATTGATCGGAATAACTTATAAAACATTTTTCTCGCATTTTCAATATCTTCAAATCTGAAATAAAAAAGGAATGGAGACCTGTCACTAAAAGTTTTAGCAATGATATATGAGGGCAATACTTTTCTGTCTAAAGTCCTGCCTAATTTATAAAAATTTCTATGATTTCCATCCTCAAGCAAACCGGTAATCATTTTTATTTTATTGATTTCCTCTTGTTCATTTATTTGTCTTGGCTTTTCATCGTATAATAAGTTGGAGAGGATAATATCTTCGCAATACTGCTTCAAATAACTAACGGTTTTTTCCCGAAATTTTTTGCTTGGGGTGCCGTCAATACCATAATTGTATTGTGTTTTTATATCAACCTCTTCCATTGGGTGAAGAGCAGATTTATCATCGATTGTTTTTTCAAATAACTGATATAAATTTTTATCTTGTAGTGGTTTTTTATCAAGAAATACACTTTTATAAATAAGCAACCCTTGATTAAGTTCTTTTTTTGCTTCTTCTAGGCTTTGATAAGACCTTATTCCTCTCCAAATATTATTCGATCGAATATCTGTAAGCGATTCTTTATGATATTTTTGTAATTTTGCAATTACTCCATCTAATCCAGACGTTGATCTTTCTCTATTCATACCCAAATTCTATCAAAAAAGTTAAGCTATAATTATAGCTTCCTAATTATAGCTTCCGTCTTCTCATCCTATTTTTTATATATTGCTCAACTGCCGTCACCGAGGTTAGCCAATTTCTTTTTTCCTTATAAGCTTCAAGTTTTCCTGTCCTTGCCAACAGATTAAGATATTTTTCCGAATAGGGTGTTTTCTTCGAAATTATGGACAAGGGGAAATAATTTTCTTTTTTTTTGTTTTGAGGAAGAAGAATTCTTAGATATATATTAAGTGACCTTTCAACTGATTGGGCAACAAAATTGATAAAAGATAAATATTCACTCTTATCAGCTTTGTCTAAAGCATCATAATATCGTTTTCTATCATTTTTTAAAATCATCGCTATTGGATAACCTTTTTGCATAAGAATCAAATTCATTACCAGTCTTGCGGTTCTTCCATTACCATCAAAGAAAGGATGAATAAAAACAAGCTTATGGTGAATAATTGCAGCCAGTTCGATATGATGAAGTTTTTTTTCATTATTTTTTATCCATTTTACCAACCCTTCCATGAGCGATGGTATTTCTGAAGAGTCGGGAGGAGTGTGATTGGAACCGGTGATAATGACATTACCACTTCGATACTTACCAGCTTCTTGCTTTTCAGTTTCTCTTACAATCAAGCTTTGGATACTACGGATAAAAACTTCTGATATTGTTGAACGTTTATCTTTTTCAATGAAATCATAAAGATAATTAAGAGCCTCATAATGGTCTTTTGCTTCAAGATGATCTTTTAGAGATTTCCCTTTTATTGTCAACCCTTCTTGAATTACTAAAAAAGTTTCTTTTAAAGTCAACCTGTTGCCTTCTATTGCGTTTGAGTTGTAGGTCATCTCAATTGCAAACTGTTCTCGCAATTTAGCAACAGAAATAGGCGGTAAGGGTCGAAGGCCTTGTAAAAGTTTTAGCTTGTCATCTACTCTTGCTTTTAAATGTTTTTCTAAATATGGCATATCTTAATATTTACACTATCCCATATTAAAAATCAATTGAATTTGAATTTTTTTCTTTCTCCACTCATACCCAAATTCTATCAAAAAAATGGGGTTAAGAAATTAGAAGCAAGAATTCTTCTGTTGAAACAATTTTAGTTTTTTTAATTTTTTTTAAGGGTAGAAGATGTTGTTTATCCCCGGTTATGAGGTAATCCGCCTTGGCATCAATCGCAAGAGCGAGAATTTTATTATCAGGATGATTATGTTTTATCAAGTTTAATTTTGTCTGTAGATTTACCTCTTCAAAATATTCTTTAATCAAATCTACGGCCTCTTCTATTCTTTCTTCATCAATATCAAATTTTTTTCTTCTTAAAACGTCTTTTAATTCAAAAATAATATATGGAGATGTAATTCCAATAAATTCTTTTTCTAATATCAAATCAAATATTTCACGTGGTTTACCACCAAAAAATAATGCAGAAATAAGTATGTTTGTATCGAGCACTGCTTTGATTAGATTATTTTCCTTGCCGGTACTCATGGATTATTTTATCAATGTCTTCTTCTTTTATTTTCAATTTTTTTGCCTTGTTTTCAAAATATGTAAAAAGATCAGCAACTTTTCTATCTTTGTTAATGTATCGAATAACAGCAGTTCTGATAAGATCGCTTCTGGTAGAAAATTGTCTTTCGGCAAAATCATCCATTATTTCTACGAGTTTTTTTGGTAGGGATATATTGACGGTTTGAGTATTCATATACATGAACAATACAATAATTGTATGTCTTTGTCAAGCGAAAAATTATTCTACTTTAGAAACTAAATAGTCGGTGAAGGAGAAATTATCGGTTGAGAGATAAACAGTCTTTCCCGGACTGATAATCTGGTCATTGCCAAAGACAAATTTATTATCAGTTATTTTTCCTTTAATTTTTATCTTAATCATGACGTCTCTTCGTGTTTGAGAAAAAGATTGGTCAATGACACCTTTATAAGAAGAGTTAATTGAGAATTCTTCTCCAGAAGATTTATCAAGAATTTCTATGACATTTTCTTCACCGTCAAAAAACTTATCACCAATTTTTATAGCTTCATATTCCCAACTATAGGCAAATGGTTTACTCAGATAAACAATTTTATCAATATATTTATCTTTAATTGGTTGAATGCTTAGGTCAATAATGGTTCCGGAAAATTGGGAAGAGGGGAATTCAAAATCAACCGGAGCCCCAACCCCGATGGTTGAACGGGCAAAATTATATTTCCCGGTCTTTTTATTTCCTGATACCTGGAGTTTCATCACAAGGTAAACATCATATTGATTGCTAATATATGTAGGATAATATTTGACTGATAAAATTTCGGCGATTGGTTTACCCATCAGATCAGTCTGGACATCGCCCTTCTTAATATTTTTAATAAACCAGAGGCTTGGTTTTTGAGTTGAAGCCCACCACAAGCCCTGACCCATTTTTACTCGGACATAAACATAGGTTGGTTTGGTAAAAAATAGTTTATAAGCAGATACTAAAATAACAAAAGCAATACAGGCGAGGAAGATGGAGATAAAGTAGTTGTCGAGGGCAAATTTCCAGAGTTTTTTTAATAATTTACCAAGATTCATAGAGAGATTATACTATAATTGTTCCATTAAATCTAAAATCCAAAATCCAAATGTCAAATCAAATCCAAAATCCAAATAAAGAAAAAAGATATGATTTAAAAGAAAGAACTTCTAAATTTGGCAAAGAAATTATCTGGTTTTTAAAAACTTTAAGTTATGGACCAATTAATACTCCGTTAATTTCCCAACTTGTCAGATCAGCAACAAGTATTGGAGCAAACTATATGGAAGCCGATGTAGCTGAATCAAAAAAAGACTTTCAACATAAAATAGCAATTTCTAAAAAAGAAGCTAAAGAGACTCTTCATTGGTTACAAATGATTGAAGCTGCTAATAATAATGTTGAAGAGCAGTGTAAAAGATTTTCTCAGGAAGCCCATGAACTTGTGTTAATTTTTTCGGCAATTTTAAGGAAATAATTTTTTTGGATTTATTACTTTGGATTTCAATTGGATTTTAGATTTTGTCATTTGGATTTTTTATATGGAAAATATATTTCAACGCTTAATAGCTTTAATAATATTAATTATAATTTCACCATTATTATCCTTGATATTTATTATTGTTAAATTAACCTCCAAAGGCCCCTTTATTTTTAAGCAAAAACGATGGGGGAGAGAGAAAAAATCGTTTATGATTTATAAAATCCGCACAATGATTGAAGATGCGGAAAATCAAAAATCCAAAGTTCAAAATCTAAATGAAGCCGACGGACCGGTTTTTAAAATACATAACGATCCCAGGTATACTAAATTTGGCTATTTTTTGGCCCACAGTGGGCTGGATGAGTTGCTACAGTTGGTGAACATCATAAAAGGAGAAATGGCCTTCATTGGTCCACGCCCACTGCCAACCGAAGAAGCCAAAAAAATACCAAAAAAATACGATCAACGATTTTCCGTTCTTCCAGGCATAAGCTCCCTATGGGTAACAGCTGGTGCCGATCATTCAAATTTTGATCGATGGATGAAATTAGATTTGAAGTATGTACGAAACAAAAGTTTTTTGTACGACTTTTTGATTTTTATAAAAACGATTTTTTTATTGGCTAAATTGTCTTTAAAGAGTATAATAATTACATGAAAATACCAAAATCTCTTCATAGATATTTTTGGGATGTCGATATAAAAAAACTCAATCCGGAGGGAAAACCGTATTTTGTCATTAATAGATTATTAGATAAGGGAAATCTTGAGGCTGTCAAATGGGTGAAAAAAAATTATACCGAAGACCAAATAAAAAAAACATTTACACACCTTAGAGATTTTAATCCGAAAGTGGGTAGATTCTGGTCTTTATTTTTAAAAATTCCCCAGGAAGATGTCGTATGTTTACAACCGTCTTATCTGAAAATGCGACGCGGGCATTGGCCGTATTAGGTAAAAACAGAATTTTGCCTGAAAAGACATATTTGGCTGGAGGTTCTTCTTTGGCTTTGCAATACGGCCATAGAATTTCCGTTGATTTCGATTTTTTTACTCCCACGAATTTTAAAAGCCAGGATATAGTCAAAAAATTAGAGAAAGTAGGAAGATTTATTTTTCAAGAAGCCGCGGAAAAAAATACCTTATTAGGTTTGTTTGAAGGCGTTAAATTTAGTTTATTTTTGTATGAGTATCCACTTGTTTTTAAACCGATTGAATACCTGGGAATTTTATTGGCTGATCCAAAAGATATTTCGGCAATGAAATTAGCTGCCATCATGGATCGCGGAACAAAAAAAGACTTTGTTGATTTATTTGTTTTAAACAAAAACGGAATCTCTATTGAAAAAGCCTTTAAGTATTACGACAAAAAGTATAGAAGCTTAGCCAACAATACTTATAGTTTAATAAAAAGCCTCTCCTATTTTGATGACGCGGAGAAATTGGAAATGCCTGAGATGATTGAGAAAATTGACTGGGAGGAAATCAAGGAATTTTTCCGAAAAGAAGTGGTAAAATTGGCTGATAAATATATTTAAAAATGAAATACAAAATAAATAAAGGTTTAATAACTCAAAAACTTGATAATAAAACCGTGATTTTTGATGGTGATGAGTCAATTCTGTATACCTTTAATGAAACAGCCAGTTATATCTTTAAAAAGATTAAATCCGGGGAAGATGAGGAAAGAATCATTAATTTAATAGTCAAAAGATATCAAATTAAACCCGAAAAAGCTAAGAAAGATTTGCGGGATCTGCTTGTCGACTTGAAAAAAAAGAAAATAATCTCTTCTTTAAAATTAAAAAAATAAAATAAATCACTGGCGGATTGGTAAAAACAAAAATCTTCTTCCACAAAGGCTGAGGGGATAACATAAAAATAAACTTGAATTGATTGATTCCGGCGTGAATGCGGGATTCGTCGTCAAATATAACAACTGTTTTTATTATCTTACCAATTAGTTTACGGGTTAACGGATTTATACATATTAAAAAAATTTCCGTTGGCAAAAGCCACCTAAGTTGAGGTTGACTGGTAATTTATTATTCGTGTTATAATATCCCATATGGATAAAATAACAGTCAAAATAATCCCTATCTTGAAAAAATATGGCGTTAGCCGGGCCTCTTTATTTGGGTCAGTTGCACGTGGAGAAGAAAGTAAAAAAAGTGATATAGATATTCTTATAGAACCTGCCAAAGGAACAACTTTATTTGATATGGCAGGTATACAAATTGACCTCCAAAAAAGTTTAAAAAAATCAGTGGATCTTATAACTTACGGGAGCATAAATCCGATGCTAAAAGGTCATATCTTAAAAGATGAAAAAGTCATTTATCAATTATGAAAAAGGATAATTTATTATTTTTGGACCATATTTTGGAAGCAATTAATAATATTGAAAGTTATATAAAAGATACAAATTCACAAGAGGAATTTGTAGCAGATAAAAAGACCAGAGATGCGGTTTTACGAAGTTTCCAGGTAATTGGTGAGGCCGCAAACAACTTAAATGAAGATTTTTTAAATACGCAAACAGATATTGAATGGGAAAAAGTGATAGGAATGAGAAATTTTATTATTCATGAATATTTTGGTGTCGATTTAAAGATCGTTTGGGATACAATCAAAGATGATTTGCCAACATTTAAAGAAAATATAAAAAAATTACTTCAAAAAGCTATTCCAACTGCCTAATTATCCCAATTAACCCTAAGGATAGGTTTATATTTAATTAAAAAAGAAGATAGTTTCTTCCAAATAATCCAAAAAATTGACCAAACTACGTTAGGGTTTAAAAATATAAACAGTTTTCTCCATAACGGCTGGGGAGACAATGTAAAGATAAACCTAAACCGATTAATGCCGGCGCGAATGCGGGGTTCGTCATCAAATATATTGATTGTTTCATTGTTCCATTGTTTCATTGTTAAAACAAAGAAACGAGGCAGGGGTGTGTTGTAATATTTTTTAAGAAGAATAAAAACTGGGTAGACGAAGTTTTCAAGGCGGTATTCTGTAATTTTTTGAGCGATCATTCTCCATTCAGAGTCCCTGTCATTCCCGCGAAAGCGGGAATCCAGACCAATACGAACGATTTTATCCAAGAATTGATAGCGGAAAGCGCCACGGAAGTTGTGATGAAATAAGTGTAAAGCCAAATACAGTATTAAGTATCTAGTATTAAGTATAAAGAAAAATTCATTATTTATTTTGACTTTTTTTTTGTTTTTTAATAATTCTTCTGTTAATTTATCAATTAATTTTTGCGGATACAAAGCCTCAAGTCCTGAGAACTGGGTCATCAGAAAAGCCGGTTCCAAGTGAAGGTCAAATATAACAGAAAAACCATTCATGACTTTAAAATAATTGTTTTCTACTTGTTTATTCTTTGCCTCGGTTTTTTTATAGCCAAATTTTAAGACAATCTTTTCCGCTTTTTGGAGGTCTTTTTTATTAATCAACACGTCGCAATCAGCGTAAATCCTCCTCGGGT
Source organism: Patescibacteria group bacterium (assembly GCA_038064615.1). GTDB lineage: Bacteria > Patescibacteriota > Microgenomatia > UBA1406 > GWC2-37-13 > GWC2-37-13. Next base: position 15,694 of record JBBTSR010000001.1, on the reverse strand, counting down.
GAGTTTTTTCGAAATAGAGATGTAGGGGGAGCCCTTTTAAAAATACAAATTCGATTTTTTCTTTTTCAAAAGCTTGTTTTATTTTATTAATTTCTTGAAAATATAAGGAAGATTGAAGAAGATAGAGAGTGTCAAGGTTAATTATTTTCCCGTTTCGTCTAATCTGGTAAACTTTACCAATAATTTGTTTTGGATATATTTTCCCATCAGAGTTAAGATTATTATCTCCTTTAGTGACGATATAATTTTGTTTTTTATAAATAATTCTATGGGTAATGAATTTTCCTTTTTGTCGAAATATAACAATATCATTAATTTTTAACTTTGAAAAAATAATATGCCTAATATATATTCCATCATTAGATTGAATAAAAGGGAACATGCTTTGTCCTTCAGTGTTGGTAATAAATTTAATTTTTTTTAATATAAGTTTATCCATAAAATTAATTTAAGTTACAAATTTTTTTAAAAGTATTCTCACTCATTCAAGTAATATAAGGCTGTAACAGACAATTTTTTTAGTTTTTTTAGATAAATATTGAATTTTTTTGTATTTATAAATAAATTTACTTTATTTTCTGTAATTTCGGAGTAGGAACTATCTATTTTTGAGGCAATTAAAAAATTAAAATTTTTTTTATTTTCATCGGAATTTATAATTGAATCTAATATTTGTTCTCTATCAAAATTTTTATTTAAATTATTTACCCAATATTTTATTTCAGCACTCGTAGGTTTTCTATCTAAAATGTAAAAATATAAATTTTCTATAAAATTATTGGGTTTTTCTTTAAAAAGTTGCTTTTTTAACTTCATATCCAAAAAAAAATCCGGAAAACCGAATAAAATATATTTTTTCCCCTTATAAATAATTCCTCGAGAACTCAACCAATGTGATACTTTATTTGACATAGTTTTTTTTATCTCACGAGGAAAAGCGTTTGTAGAACCTATTGTTTCGAAATAAAGTATTTTATCTCTTTTTATTTTTTTATTTTCCATAAGAATGCTGAGCAAGAGATTTTTCACATTTTTTAAAGAATAATATTTATTATTATTGGGAAATTTTTTTATATTAAGCATTAAAATTACCCTGCCAACTTCTTCAGTTAATGTTCCTCCGTGATAAAATACATCCGGTTTTTTAAAATAATTATTCCTTCCTTCTCCGTGGTCACTTAAAATGACAATTAATGAATTGGTCTCATTTATACCCACAAGTTTTAGGTTGTTGAGAATGTAATTAAATTTAATTTTGTCAAAAAATTCTATACCTTTTTCATACATTGGTCCCAAGATTTTCTTTTCATTTATGCCGGAATTTTCAATTTTACTCATTAATTCATCCCATGATTCATGGGGGTGTTTTGTAGGATCGATAAGAGAATTTACTTTAAATTTTTTCCTTAATTCTTTAATTGATTTGAAGTATTTTTTGTTGTTTATAAATCCGGATTTATCTTCCGAAAAAAGATAGGGAATGTGAATATCAAAAGTGTGGATAAAAACAAAATTTTTTTCTTTTTTTAATTCCCTTAACGAATCCCAAAGAACATTCATATTACCATGAGTCTTTATTTGGAAGCCTCGCCAGATGTCCATTTCTGAAAATAGCACCTTTATATCACTATAAAAAAAAGTTTTAAAGCCTTTTTCACCCAATTCTTCAGCTAACGTTTTTGTTTTTGAGGATAATTTTTGTTTTAAGTCAAAAAATGCCCTCACACCATGTATAGGCGGATATTCTCCCGTAAATAAACTAGCGTGAGCAGAAGTTGTATAGGTGTTGGTTGAATAGGTGTTTATAAAAGAAGTTCCTTCCCGAGCGAATTTATCAAGATTAGGAGTTTTTATGTTTTTATGGCGATTTTTACCATAAATTAAATCACGATTATAGTTAATTCCGTCAGCACGGAGAGAATCAATGGAAACTATAACAATATTTTTGAACATAGCTAAGAGATTTTATCAAAAAAATTACCAGTAGCCAAGCTTTCGGAGACGGTCCATAGTTTTTTCTTTAGTAGCCTCTCTTCCTGTCCGTTCGTGGGCGTTTTTATTCTTAACTGGTTTTGTGAAGGGAGCTTCTCCTAATGACTTATAGCCTTTATCATATAAGGATACATATGGGACTTTATACTTTTTAATATAGGTCCATATATCGTTAAGAGTGAAATCCAAGATAGGATGAACTCTAATATTTGTAGGCCTGGGAGAAAAATACTTTTCTTGAGCTCTATTTCTATGTTCGTCGCGCCTTATTCCTGATAAGAAAGCCTTAACTTTGTACTTAGATATAACAAAATTTATAGCATTAATTTTAGCGATACTCATAATCTCCATTTTTTTTTCTTTGTTTTTTGTTTTTTCATAATCCTCCAAATCTTCAGGCAGGTGCTTTATCCAAAGCAAATTGAGCTTCCAATCTTTTTCGATTTTTTTCACAAATCTGTAAATTTCTGGAAATTCTAAAGTTGAATCATTAAAAAATATTTTAAAAGGAATCTTGCCTTTGAATACTTCCCTGACTAAATGTAATAAAACAGTAGAATCTTTTCCTCCAGTCCAAGCGATAAAAATATCTTCCTTTTTCCATTTTTTCAAAGCTTCTCTAATTACATTATGTGCTTTATTTATTTTTTCTTCCAGGGTTTTCATGCTTTTTGTAATAATTTACGATTATCGCACCATTAGATACATTATAATATAGCCCATATATGGAAAAAGAAATAAAAACAGTTAATTTACAAATAGCTGGATTTTTAATAAAAGTGGTTTTTGACAAATGCGAATGGAGATATGCAAAAAATAAATTTTCAAATGATTTTACTGAATTTTATAAAAACTTCATTTCAAAAAGTCCAAAAAAAGCAAATTTTTCTTGCTTCATACATATCATTCAAAAAAAAGAATTACTTTTGAATATAGAAAAAAATGTCGGTTTTATAGAAATGTTTAAAGAAACTAATATAAGAAAATATTATTTCTATTATCAGTTTGGGATATTTCAATTCCAATTCCTTTTAAATAAAATTATCACTAATTTATTGGTGCAAAAACATGGATTTAATTTACACGCATCAAGTTGTGTTATAAACGATCGGGCGACACTTTTTTTAGGTTCTTCCGGAGCTGGAAAATCAACGATAATTTTATTGCTAAAAAATAATTTTCAGCCATTTGCCGACGACGCAGTATATATTGGTTTCAAAAACAAAAAATATTATGTCTTTCAAACTCCACTGCTGGAAAAAGAGATTAATGCAAATCAATCGACTAAAAGTATTCTTCTAGGAGACGTTTATTTTATAAAACAATCCCATATAACCAGACGAATAAAATTAACAGATAAAAGAAAAATTATTGAACTTGTAGCTAACCAAAGCTTGTTGGATAGTAATAAAAAAGAGCTAAGAGATAAAATTATAGGCAATATAATGAAATATGTTTCGTCACAAACAAACTTTTATACTTTATATTTTACAAAGAATACTCCAGACATTCTTAAAGAAATAGAGACTTAATTTGTGAAAAAAGATTAATAAAGTATTTCTGTAATGCTAATGTTTTAATTGATAATATTTGTCCACTAATATAATATCGTGATTTTTTTAATGTAATTGGAAGAACATCATACTCGACTGGGGCATAGTTATCAGTAAGTATGGATTTATCTTTAGACATAGTTTTTTGTGTCTTTATTATTGGAACCCCTTCATCTATAAGTGATTGTTTCATCATATTGGATGCTTGGTTAGATTTTGTACCAATTAGAAGAATATTTTGAACAAGGTTTGCTGAAAAGTGCTGGTTTATAGGAACAACATAAACATAAGGGAACACAGCTTTATAGGTAACATATATTTTTTTGAATAAAATACTGTTACTTCCTTCAAGAGAAGAAATAATATTAGTAACCATTAAACCGTTCTTATCAAGTAACATATAAGCCTTTTGAAAGGCCTCAAATGTTACAAGTTGGAATGGCGGATATAGATCAATAAAAACATCGTTTATGATCATTTGATATTTTGTAGTAGTTTTTTCTAAAAATATTCTACCGTCTTCGATAAATACATTTTGTTTATTTTGGAATGTTTTATTAAATATGCTTGAAATTTTTACCATTTCTGGGTCGACTTCAACAGTATCAATGGTTGATTTTGGATTGATCATCGACAACTGATTAGATAAGACCAAGGGACCGCCTCCGATAACTAAAGCAACCGTATCTTTTGTAAAAAAAGGTTTCAGTATTTTCTTAAGAACTAAAATATATGGAGAATATGTGTTTTCAAAAGCTGCCGACTGAATTCCATAAGCCCCAGTTATAAGATATTTACCTTGTTGGCGTAATGAAGAATTATATATATCTAATATATATATTTTGCTATAAAGAGAATCGAATTCTGTTAGTCCTGCCTTCCTATAAAATTTTTGTAAATCATTAAGTAAAAATATTGTGGAAATAGCCAATAGGAATATCACAAATCTTTTTAAGAACGTCTTTAAATGTATAAAAAATAAAGATAAAGAGATTAAATAGGCGCCGATAATAATTAATATTTTATCTGTGCCGAGTCTTGGTATTAATATAAAACTAGATGATATAGTTCCAACAATGCTACCTATAGTGGAAATTGCATAAAAAGAACCAACAGAAATGCCAATTTTTTTTAATGAAGACAAGTTCATATTAATAATATAAGGAAATATCATTCCTAAAAATATATTCGTCGGGGCAAATAAAATAATAGAACTATATAAAGAACTTAGAAGTAAATTATTATTAGACAATAAATCAACGTAATAAATAATGGAATCTTTGAAAATGGTTGTTACGACAAGAATAATACCTGCAGAAAAAAGCAAATTTTGTAATATTGACAGCCTTTTATTTTTATCTGATAACACACCCCCAATCCAATATCCAATACTCAAGCTACCTAGAATTACACTAATAACAATGGACCAAAGATTAATACTATTTCCGTAATAGGGAATTAATATTCTTAGACCAACAAGTTCAATTATCATTGAAGCTCCGCCAACGGAAAAAGCGATACAAAACAAATATAACAACATTGTTTTATCTTCAGGTAACCTCCTATTCATGGTACAATGGTAGCTAACAATGGAGAAAATATCAATGAATCTTGTTAAAAATCTTTTTAAACTTCTTGTTGAAGATGAAATTATTACTGACATTAATCCAGGCATCATCTTAAATGATGAACCGTCATATTTTTATTTTACAACAACGTTAAATAAAAATAATAAATACTTATCAAATGTCAAATTTAATATTATTGTTGGAGGACTATCATTTTCATGTTCTAAATTGGCCCTACTTAAATGTCTTGTTGAGGCAATAGAAAGATTTAGTCTTTTTTATTTTGTTGATAAGCAGCATATTTCATCATTTTCCAATCTTAAACAAAACAGTTTAAATCCGTCATTATATACGCAAGATAAGAACATTATTAATAAAAATTTTCAATGGACAGAAGGAGTAGATTTAATTAAAGAAAAAGAAATTTTAATTCCCACGCAACTAATTTATCTTAATCAATATGATTTTAATCAAGAGCGTTTGCTTTCTCCAATTATCAGCACTGGTGCTGCAGCGTCATTTTCCGATAAAGAAGCACAACTGTCAGGGATATATGAAGTTGTTGAAAGAGATGCTTTTATGACAATTTTTTTAAATAAAATTAGTGCTCCTCAAATCCAATTATCATCAATACAAAATTTATTGATCCAAGACATAACTGAAAAATGTTTTCGATATAATCTAAAACCTTATTTATTTAATATTACAAACGATTTACAAATCCCTTCTTTTTTAACAATTCTAGTTGATAAAACAGGATTCGGTCCCGCACTTACAATAGGAGTAAAGTCAAACCTAGAAATTGAAAAAGCAATTTTAGGAAGTATGGAAGAAGCCTTCATGCCCAGACAATGGTTGAGATATGAATTAACTTTTAATAAGAAATCTGATAAAACAGATTATATTATAAAAAAAGGATTGTTATGGTCAAAAATATCAATGCTCAAAAAATTAGATTTTTTATTAAATCAAAAAAAGATTATTCAAGTAGGCGAAATTTCTAAGTTTCAATTCAAAAATGAGCTAGCTGAAGTTAAAAAAATAGTACAATCAAAAGGGTATGGCGTTTTTGGGAAAAAAATTAATTCATTATTGAGCAGAAAATCTGGTCTTAAAATTTGGAAAATTATTATTCCTGAATTACAGCCGCTTTATATAATAGAGCCCTATATAAATAAAATACGATTAAAACAAGTTGCCAATTTTTTTGGCAGACATCAAACTTCTTTTAAAAATTATTCACATCCTTTTCTATGAACATATCAAAGCAATTGGAAATACTTCTCAAGAGACCATTTCTAGCTTATGAAAAATTTCATTCGTTAACAAATATAAATGCTAAACAGTTTTCAGTTAAACAGCTTAGTCGATCTGAATGGCCGGAAACATGGAAAAAACAATATTTTAAAGGTTATCCACGACTGCCACAAGTTTCTTTACCCAAGCCTAATTTAAGTCCATTAAGTTTACAGACTATTTTAGAAAAAAGAAGATCAAAAAGAACTTTCTCTGCTATCCCGATGTCGAGACAGTCCTTAAGTACATTACTATATTATTCTGCAGGAATAAATCAGCATAACCGAAAAATCAACAGATTTTATCCATCTGCAGGAGGAAGGTTTCCATTAGAAGTATATGTTGTTTCTACAAATACACAATTTTCAAAAGGACTCTATCATTACTATGTTCCCTCTCATTCTTTAGAAAAGTTATCATTACTTAATGATTTTAGTTATAAAAATTACTTTAATCAAAAATGGATAGAAAAAGCAAATTCACTTATATTAATTACTGGAGTTTTTAAACGTAACACTATTAAATATCAAAATAGAGGCTACCGTTATATCTTGTTAGAAGCGGGGCATATTGGACAAAATTTTTATTTAGTTTCTACAGCACTTGGATTATCATGTTGCGCAATTGGTGGTTTTGCTGACAATAATTTTAATAATCTTCTAGATATAGATGGGATAAATGAATCTGTTTTATATGTCCTTGCAATTGGTTAACAATCTTTTATACAATGAAAGAACCATGCTTAATAAAATACTAGTTTTTATCTTTTTTTTGCTTATTTTTATTTTTCTAATAGAAGTTGGTTTAATATATTTCACAACAAATTCAAAACAACCGACGTCTCAAAATATTACTATTAACCCTCAACCGTCTCAATCTTTTAATCCGAATATTACCATAACACAACCAGTTCCGACTTTATCGAGTTATGACTTTTGGAGTAGTAAAAAAGGAATATTGACCGACTCATATAAAGTAGACACATCGATTGGAACAATTTCTTTACTCGATACTAATGGTGGATTATTAAAATTAAATAACCAAGAGTATTCCTATGTATTTAAATTCACCCTGCAGAAAGATGATAATAAGCATGAATTCATTTTCGACAATGAAGACTTGAAGGTATTAAAATTATTTAAAAAAAACAAAGATAATAGCACAACCTCCTCACAAATAAAAACACTAAAAAATAATGAAATTATTGAAATAAAAGAAACGGTGAATTTACTTGGAACTAATGTGAGACCAACCGAAATCATTATTACAGTTTTGAACCAATAATATGTTACATAAAAAATATATAAAGCCGTCAGTTAGAACGAAAAAAATTAAAACAAGATTAATGACGAATAGAAGTAAGGGTGATGCATTTGGTTTATTAGGATCTTCCAGCCTATTGGCAAACTGGCAATGTTCTCCCTGCTGTTCTTGTTGTTGTACTTAAAATACAGAATCTTCGTTGGACAAATATTTTATAAATCGCTGATAACAGAAAAGTTTACTCCAGATTAAAATTTATTCATACCCTTGTTTTTGGATATTGATATATTTTTATCTTGAGGGTGTTCCCCCATATACTAAGACCATATTCTGAGAAATTAATAGTTAAAATTTAAGAATATGTTCAAACGTGTACCGATTGAAACCAAACGTGAGGTATTGGAAAAAATTAAAAACGGGGAATGGCGATAACTGACACTGCTAAGGAGTATGCTCTCTCAACTAAAACAATTTACACCTGACTCTCAAATCAAGTTAAGCCGGAGATCTCCGTCCTTGAATATAATCGCCTAAAAAAAGAAAACAAAGAACTCAAAAGAATAGTCGTAATAATAACTCTCGAACTTGAAAGAGGAAAAAATAGAAATTGTTAACTAATCGCGTAACAAAAAGTTAATTGCTGAAGCTATGAATATTAACCGTAAAAATATCTACAACCAAAGAAAAAAGAGATTAAAGATATGGCTGTAAAGACAGATATTGAAAAAACATTTAAAGATAATCCCTCATACGGTCATCGTAGACTGACTCCAGAACTTAGAATGAACAAAAAAAGATTTTAAGGATTATGCGCAAATATGGACTTAAACATCCTCGTCTTTGGTACCAGAAAAAGTTTACGATACAATTTGATCCTAATTACTTCAATCAATACGGGAACCTTTTAAAAAATTCTGAAATGATCACCAATGATATTGGAGATATCTGGAGCAGTGATTTGACCTACATAAAATATCAGGATAAATTCTTTTATCTGACTATAATTCAAGATATTGTTTCAAAAGAAGTTGTTGGTTTTAATTTGTCTGACAAACATGATTCTAATCTAGTTCTAAAAACAATAAAAGAGGCCCTATTAAATAGTCGAAGACAACCAAAAATATTTCATTCAGATCGGGACCGCGAATTTTTATCACAAAACTGTATTCAGTTTCTTGAAAGATTAAAAGTCAAAATATCAGTCAGCGATCCGGGTTCTCCTTGGCAAAACGGGTGGAACGAATCTTTCTTTAGTAGATTTAAAAATGAGTTTGGTCCTTTCTCAAGATTTAATAATCTAGGAGAGCTAGTTGAAAATATCTATCAATATTTAAACTACTATAATACCCAAAGAATCCAGTTAAAACTAAAAATGTCACCGTATCAATTTAAACAAAAAGTCTCAGAAAGTGGTCTTGAAAAATGGGGGACTTGACACTTTATCTAAGCAAGCTTTTTTCAAATTGTGCAATCTGAGTTGTTAAGATGTTTTTCAAATCTTTTGGATTTGGAATCATTTCCCAATTATATTGGTCAATTCTTGGATCAATCTTCTTAACCATCCCTATGAACCCACTCACTGGGACAGCAACATTTGTTTTGTCAGCACAGGTAGTTCCAGAACTCGATCCGGGGTACATTGTCGGATCAATGGTTTTATCTTTTGGGTACATTTCGATTAATTCAAGGTCTTCTGGTCGTTTGTTTGGATCTTCGGCTGTGGGAACATAGTCTTTTATCCTACTCATATCGACCGCGGTTGTTACAAAATGATCGACTCCTGCGAGAGTAGGTCTATGTTTAACTATTATATTCGTCCATACTCCCTCATACCAAGAATGTACATTATCTAATCCTAGTTCTTTGACGCTATCTGGTAGTCTTACTCCACGAGTACTTTTAGCCACAACAAGTGCCATATCATAAACTTGACCTAAATCATTAGGAAGTGGAACCACTGCAACTGGCTTAACCTGAATAGAATCAAGCTGATCTTTGTTAGTCTCGCCGGGATAAGTAATTTGTAACTTATCGATAGTTCCATCAAATGTGTGATTATTGCTATCGGGTATGCCATCATTTTGCATATTCAAGACGTTAGCAGGAACGTGTTTGGCGATAATAATGAAATATACTTCATCAGTAGAATTAGGTATCATATCTCTTTTTAACAAAGTCGCACTGCTTTCAGACGTCATTTTAAAACCTTTTGTATGATCAAAATTTTCAAAAGTTAAATAAACTTCGGTATCTTCACACACTTTTTGTATATGTACTATTTTTTCTGGATTGGATAATTGATTTGAAACAGCCTTTGTTATTTGATCCACTCTAGCCATATTGCTATACATTTCAAATAATGACCAATCTGTAGTGGCTGTTGGGTGAGGAGTTCTTGTTGGAGTCGTTGTCGATTCAAGTGTTTCACCCGCATGAACTATCTGGGGATCTATCCTTGGGTTAATCTGATAGTTATTTTGACTCAATATATATTGATATCCATATACCAAGGCCGCTAGTAATGTTACCGTTACGGCATATCCACTCCTATATTCTAAAGGTTTTTTTGCTCGTTTGCTGTTTTCCATCATACCCCATAGTATATGATATAAAAGTTCAATAGCCAACTGCAGGTGTTGTCCAATTCAAGACGTTAACGGAAATCTCAGTTGTCCCTATGAATAGGCATCAGTTTATTTTTCTCATATTCAGCCAACTGATAACTTCCGATCCCCCCCCTTTTTTACTTATCTCCCTGCCATAATTGCATCGGATGAGTGACTTTACTGTTAAATATTTTTTTATCGAAGCTATAATCAAGAATTTTTATCATATATCTATTCATACCCCTGCTTTTGGATCTGAAAATACTTAGCATAGGTGCCGTTTTGAGAAACCAGATAACATTTATTTTACAAGCATTACAAAATTTCGCGGGGTTGATATTGCCAGCGGTTTAACAAAGTCTTTAACCTTAGGAAGTAAAAAATCTTTTGTATTGAATGTGATTAGATAATTTACTTTGTTTTTCATGGCTGCGGCTAAAATTGGGGCGTCTTTTGAATTCAACACTTCTTGACAAATTTTTATTTCTTCCGACGTTGGACTATCGACAATATTAAGATTAGATTGCAAAATATAGAAATTAAGCCTCTGTTTACCTAACTGATCTAGTTTTTGTGCGGCATTTCTTTTGACTTCGCTTAGTACATATCGAGAAATAAAACCTTTTATTTTATTTTTTCGACAAAAACCCAAAATTAAAGCCGAGGCTCCAATTTTGGACAAGCAAGCAGAAAATAAAACAGAAGTATCAATAAAAACGGTAATCATGGTATATCCGACCAGATAGCCTGGGCTTTTTTAGCCAGTTCAACTGGCAATTTATCATCTTTTACCCATTGCCGAATTTCTTTATTTGTAAAAAGTCTGTATTCCACTGACTCTCTTGGTTTAATGACAATTGAGTTCCTCGAGATATTTATCTGGGCTACATCTCCTTCTTTAATACTAAGTTTCTCTCTTATTTTTTTGGGTATGGTGATAAGTCCTTTGGGTAGGATTTTAATCCACGTCTCGTCTTGAACAAAAGGTTGTGGTAATTGCATATAATGTTATAGAAATTCTAACTTTCTATATTATAGATAAATAATTTAATTCTGTCAATATGAAGTTAATGACTTTACTCATACCCCTGCTTTTGGATCTGAAAATACTTAGCATAGGTGCCGTTTTGAGAAACCAGATCTTTATGATTTCCTTATTATAGACTACAAATTAGTAGCAAAATAGATATTGACAGACTACAAATTAGTAGTAAAATGATAAGGTATGACTATGTTGAAGCGAACAATCGAAGACAACATCGACAAGTATCTTAAGAGCAAAGAGGTGAAGACCTTATTTATTTGGGGACCAAGACGCTCCGGAAAAACCACATTAGTTGATAAGTTAGCTCAAAGGCTTGGAGTAACAAAATACAACTTTGACCTTGAATCAGATCGTGAAAAATTTGCCCCCCGCAGAGATGTCCTCGAAAGAATCGTATCAGAAAATAAAGTTATATTAATCGACGAGGTTCAAAACTATCCCGAGGCAACAGTAATGCTTAAATTGTTTCATGACGAGTTTAAAGCAAAGGTAATTGCTACTGGAAGTTCAGAACTTCGTCAAAAGTCTTCAAAAGAATTTGACACCATGGCAGGAAGGTTTAACGAAATTTATTGTCTGCCACTTTCAATCACTGAAATCTTAGACAATGAGCAATCAAAACCCTCTGAGGGAGAAGAATTTAAAAAACTGATGGCAAGAAAGCTACAGATTTTTGGTGCATACCCCGAAGTATATACAAAAAATAACTTAAATGAAAAAGATCGGATAGACCTATTACAGCGCATATTGGACGCTTATGTGCTCAAAGATGTAATTGACATCTATAATCTAAAAAATACCAAACTGGCCAAGGATATTTTGACTAAAATTGCCCTTCAATTGGGTTCGGAGGTTTCAATACGCGAAATCGCGAATTCTTTAGGAGCATATCCTTCAACGGTTTCAAATTATATAGAAATTTTTATTAAAAACTATATTTTAATCTCTCTTCCGTCATTTAAAACAAATATGAGAAAAGCAGTATCTGAGAACCGTAAACTTTATTTTTATGATCTTGGTATCCGTAATATTCTGATACAAGATTTTAGAGATTTAGAACTTCGTCAGGATAGGGGAGGTGTATTTGAGAATTTTATTATTTCTGAGCTTGATAAAATGCGTAAACTTACAAATGCAAAAATGAACATGTATTTTTATCGCGAATACGGTGGAAAAGAAGTGGATCTTGTCATTGAGGATTATAAAAAGAACTATACGATTATTGAAATTAAAACCAAAAAAGGGACGGCTAAGAAAATATTTCCTCTTCCAAATACATCTGAGGTTATCACTACTCAAAATTATTTTGAGAAGATAACTGGCATTTTAAAAAATAAATAGAGAGACTTTATTCATATCCCTGCTTTTGGATCTTGAAATACTTGGCGTAAGTCCCGTTTTGAGAGACCAGGTCTTGATGTTTACCTTGTTCAACGATTTGACCGTCTTTCAGGACGTAAATGTGGTCGGCGATTCTCACGGTTGAAAACCGGTGTGAAATAAAAATCAAAGTTTTCTTTAGATATGTTTTTTTCAGATTATTAAAGATCTTAAACTCGGCTTGAGCGTCGATATTGGAAGTTGGTTCGTCCAAGATAAGGATAGGAGCATTACGGTAGAGAGCCCTGGCGATCGCCAGCTTTTGCCACTGGCCGACCGAGATCTCCTCCCCGTCCTCAAACCAGCGGCCGAGGATTTGATCTGTTTTTTTCGGCAGATCGAGTAGGTCATTACCCTGAGCATTGGCAAGCGCTTTATCAATATTCTTTTTCTTGACGTTTTTCATGTCACCAAATTCTATATTTTCCTTAATGGTCAGATAATATTTGGCAAAGTCCTGGAAAAGGACCCCTAAATGCCGGTACCAATCGTCAAGATTAATCTTTTTTAGATCAACCCCGTCAACTAATATTTTCCCTGAGGTAGGGTCGTAAAATCGAAAAAGAAGTTTTATTAAAGTAGTTTTTCCAGCGCCGTTTGGGCCGACGATGGCGATATCCTGACCGGTCTTAATTGTTAGATTGATATTTTTCAACACCGGTTTTTTGCTTCCCGGATAAGTAAAAGACACGTTTTCAAACCTGATCTCACGGGGAATTATTTTTTTTAATCTTTTAGCATTTTTATTAGTAATAACTTTATTTTTTAGATTCAAAAGTTTAAAGTAGTCTTCAACATAGAGGTTATTTTCCACGATACCGCCGAGACTAACGAGAAGGCTGGACGTCTGTCCGGTAAAGGTAAAGACGGCATTAAGGAAAAAAGTAAAGTCCCCAAGGGAAAACTTCTGGCTGAAAATAATTTCATTGATAAAATTTTTTAAGAAAAGAAAGATTAACGCCGGAATAAAAAATGAAGCTAAAGTTGACCAAAAGATATACTTCAAAATTGGTTTTTTATATTGGTTGACAATTTCATTTTGAAGCAGTTTAGTTTTATCCAGAAAGAATTTTTTTAGATTATAAATTTTTATTTCGGAAAGGGTGTTGAAGTTAGTAAAAAGGTAACGCATATACCAGAGATAGTTAATTTTTTTGGAGTTTTGAGAATAGATTGACCAATTGATATTTCCGTATTTTGCCCGGAAATAATAAAGAGGGGTTGAGAGAAAAAATAAAGCAATTAAATAAACCGGGTTAAATCTTAAAGCAACAAAAAAAGCTAAAATTAATGAGGCAATACTATAGATCATAAAATTTATAACCCTAAGATTTTCAAATAATCGCCAGCTATAAGTATCCTCAACTTTAGCAATTAGATTCCTTACTTCTCCGTTTTCCAGATTGGAAAAATCCAGATGGGCTAATTTTTCCATGAAGCGACGGGTCAGAACATTTAAAAATTTTGACCTGAGGATGTATTCAAAATATTGAGAGTTCAATGTGTTGGTAAAAAAACGAGAAAGATATTCTGATATCAAATAAGAACCGACGATGAGAAAGACAAAGGTAATCTCTTTATTAACCAAACTTTTGAAGACCTGATCAATCATCAATTTATATAAAAAGAAAACGATAAAAAGAAGAAGGGCAGAAAAAAGTGAGGTAATAAAATAACCAAGTAAAAATTTTTTGTCTTCCTCCCAGGCGATCTTTAAAAGAGAGATGAGATTGTAAATAATTTTTTTGGCCTTATTCATGGTTATTGAATGATGGTATCTGCGCTTTTAAATAACTCATCTATTATAATATAACCATGACTTCAAAATCTAAAAGACCCTCGTGGGATGAATATTTTATGATGATGGTTGATGTTGTAAAAAAACGAGCCGATTGTACAAGGCGCCAGGTGGGAAGTTTAATCGTCCGTGATTTTAGGATTATTTCAACCGGTTATAATGGGACACCTCATAAAATCAAAAACTGCAGTGAAGGGGGATGTCTTCGCTGTCTTAGACGAGATAAAGGTGAGATTAAGGGTTATGAATATGAAGAAAGTTGTGTCTGCATTCACGCAGAGCAAAATGCCATTATTCAGGCAGCCCTGCACGGTTCTTCAACCCGCGGAGCCACTCTTTACACGACTGCCAATCCTTGCTCAAGCTGTGCAAAAATAATTGCCAATGCGGGAATTATTAGAGTTGTATGTAGAGTGGAACATCATGACATAGCCGGAGTAGAACTACTTAAGAAAGCAGGGGTTAGTGTCGAGGTAACAAAATAATCTTCTTTAGTGTCATTCCCTCGAAGGAGGGAATCCAGACGAAAATTACCTTTTAAAAAATGAGATAATAGACTGGATCCCCGCCTACGCGGGGACGACAAAACTCAATTTATGAAATATATTTTATTAGCATTATTCACGTTGTTTGTTCTTCCACTTTCAATTTTTGCCTCTGTCCCAAATAATAAATTTGGAATTTCTTTAGCTCAGCCGAATATTGATCAGTTTGTTCAAGTCAAAGAACTAGTTAATTCCAATGGTGGTGATTGGGGATATGTAACTTTGATAATTGAAGAAAAAGATAGGAACAAAGAAAAATGGCAGGAAATATTTGATCAATTACGTCGCCTTCACCTTATTCCAATAATCCGTTTGGCGACTTCAGCCGAAGGAGAAAATTGGCGGCGGCCGGAAACAAAAGACGCCCAAAGTTGGGCAGACTTTCTTGATTCTTTGAATTGGGTAACAAAAAATCGATATATTATTTTATTTAATGAGCCAAATCACGGGAGCGAGTGGGGTGGGGAAGTCGACCCAAAAAGTTATGCCGAAATTACAACAGAATTTGCCAAAAAATTAAAAGAAAAAAACAAGGATTTTTTTGTAATGTTGGCCGGATTTGATGCATCAGCGCCGTCGTGGATGCCCGGGATGGAGGATGAAGAAACGTTTTTGCGAGAGATAATACAGGGTCTGACCCTCGGGGAG